>CAZOUM010000001.1:0-73626 GCA_964582985.1 uncultured Pirellulales bacterium
CCTGATGAGGCGATAATTGTCGGCTAAAAGAGAAATTAGCCACAAAGACACGAAGTCACGAAATTAAAAAGCAAATATATTGTAAATTTAGTGTCTCGGTTGTAAGAAGACAGGAGCTAATACCATGAAGCGGTTTGCTATAATAGGGTTGGGGCGGTTCGGAAAGAAGCTGGCTATTGCTTTGGCGATGAGCGGAGCGGAGGTCATTGCAATTGACAAAGACAGAAATGAGATAGAGCTGATTCGCGACCAGGTCAGTCACGCCGTCAGACTTGACAGCACCGATGAAGAGGCATTGAAGGCACAGGGGATCGATAAGGTCGATGTCGCTATCATCGGCATAGGCCAAGGTACGGGGCGGGGTTTTGAGTCGGCGATTCTGACGGTGGTGAATCTGAAACAGATGGGGGTAAAGCAGATATATGCGAGGGCGGAGGATTTGATTGCAGGTGAGGTCTTTTCGAAGGTGGGCGCTACCGATGTGATTTACCCTGAAATCGAATCGGCCCAAAGATGGGCGTATAAGCTTATCGCGCCGCAGATTGGGGAGAAGATAGATTTTGCGCCGGGCTATAGCCTGGCCCGCGTGAAAGCACCGGCCAGTTTCGACGGTAAGACGGTTATGGATTTGCAACTTCGGCAAAAGTACAATGTGAACCTGGTTGCAATCAAGCGGGACGAGCACAGCAAGGCCAAGAAGAGCGAAAAAGGCGGCATCATCAATGTCCCTATGCCCAATACTGTCATCTATAAGGACGATATTCTGATGGTGGCCGGCTCGGACGCCGACTTGGTCAAACTGCCGCAAGAATAAATGGGAACTGAGGGCATTTTCGCCAATTTGCCAACACTTCAAACCAAACGGCTTATTCTTCGCAAAATGACTTTGGACAACGCTGAAGATGTATTCAAATATTCAAGTGATCCGGAGGTTTTCAGGTTTGTTGGCGGCAAAGTACATGAGACCATAAAAGACAGTGAGGAATTTCTGAAGGAAATCTCTGAAAAACACGAACGTCAGGAGACCATTGTTTGGGGGGTCGTTTACAAAGAACGCTGCAAGCTAATTGGCGACTGTGGGTTTATTAAGTGGGATGCTTCGCAGGCAAGGGCTGAACTTGATTATTTGTTGTCGAGAGAATATTGGAACCGGGGTTTGATGACGGAGGCTGTCAAGGAAGTTATACGCTTCGGTTTCGAAAAGATGCAACTCAATCGAATTCAAGGCATTTGTGAGATAGCTAATATCGCATCTGCCTGCGTTATGGAAAAAGCCGGTATGCAATTTGAGGGAGTACTACGCAATTATATTCAACATGATGGCAGGCCGTTGGATATGAAGATGTATTCGATCGTCAGGAAAGAATGGAGCGCGAAGTGAAGCAATGCCTATACCTTTTGTCCGTTTCTCTCTCGAGTTGAGGAAAGGGTGAGTGTTGAACGATTACTATAACCACCGCGCGAGCGAGTACGAAGAGATTTATCGCCGTAAGGGGCCCGTTCGACAGAAAGAGCTGAAGGAAATCGCTACCGCCATGAAAAATGTTCTGGCAGGTCGCCGCGTGCTCGAAATCGCGTGTGGAACGGGTTACTGGACAAAAATGGCAACTACCGTGGCTGAAAACATTCTGGCGATCGATATTTCAAATAAAATGCTGGGTATTGCAAAGGCCAAAAAGCTGCCTACTGAAAAGGTCAGGTTTGTTACCGCTGACGCTTAGTCACTGGATGCTATTCAAGAAACATTCGATGGAGGGCTCGCGAATTTCTGGCTGTCGCACGTTCCTAAATCACGATTGAATGGCTTCATGTGTGGTTTTCACCGCAAGTTGACCACCAGTGCTATCATCTTTATGGCTGACAATGTGTACGTTCCTGGGCTTGGTGGGGAGCTGATTACAAAGCCAAGATGTGGGGATACGTTTAAGAGACGGGGACTTTCAGATGGTTCACAATATGAGGTGCTCAAGAATTATTATAGCGCAGACCAACTCCATGAGATCTTTCAGCCATTCTCCTCCGAGCTAAAGATTAGAATGGGCGAGTGTTTTTGGTGGGTTAGTTATCTGGCGGCTTAAGTTGCAGGGGGAATTTATCGCTCAGGCTTTTCGGTATTTTCTGAGCATATCGAGGAGGTTTTGCATATCGTCGGGTAAGGGGGTTTGGAACTTTAGCATTTCGTTGGTTGTTGGGTGTTTGAATTCGAGGGTTGAGGCGTGGAGTGCGCAGCGGGTTATGACCGGGTCCTGAGCGGCAGGTTCTGTGTCTTGTAATTGCCAGGGGTAGACGAGTTTTCCGCCGTACATCTCGTCGCCCACAATCGGATGTTTTATATATGAGAGGTGGACTCGTATCTGGTGGGTTCGGCCGGTTTTGGGGGTCAGCCCAAGCAAAGAAAAGCCGCGAAAACTCTCAAGCACTTCGTAAAAGGTGATAGCTTCTTTGCCGATTTCCGGCCTGATTGCGTATTTCTCCCTTATTCTTGGGTGGACACCAAGTGGTGCACTTATGCGGTCGGCTGTTAGCTCCGGGGTGCCGTGGACTACAGCCAGGTAGCTTTTTTTTATCTGGCGGCGTTCGAATTGTTTGGCGACTTTCCACTGGGCTGTGTCGTTTTTTGCGACTACCATTACACCGGTGGTGTCTCGGTCGAGGCGATGAATAATGCCAGGCCGGAATTCACCGGTGCCGCTTGATAGTTTGTCCGAATAGAAGACAAGGGCATTTACCAAGGTTCCGTGTGTGTTGCCGCGTGCGGGGTGGACAATCATATCCGCTTGCTTGTTGAGGACGATTAAATCCTGGTCTTCATAGATTATGTCGAGGGGGATGTCTTCGGGCAGGATATCTTTGCTGGGCGGTTCCGGTAGAGTAAGCTCGATTTTGTCACCCGGGCTTAGTTTAAAGCTGGGCTTTATCGCCTTGCCGTTTACTTTGACGGAGCCGGCCTTGATTGCTTCCTGGATGAATCGGCGGCTGAGGTTGCTGAACCGGCCGTGGAGGTATTTGTCGATGCGGCGTTCTTTAATTGAGCATCCCACGTTAAGCGTCAGTGGTTCGTGATTCGTGATTTGTGGTTTGTCGTTCGCGTCACTTTTCACGATTCACTGTCCACATGTTATTGGCTGGGCAGATTGATGCCGGAAAGATTTGTGTCGGTTGCTTTTGGTTTTGTCCGCGGCAGCTTGACCTCAACCGGTTTTATTTCTATCTTCGGGATTTCCTTCGGCATTTCGGGTATAAGATTAACATCAACGGGACTTAGTTCAATCTCGGGTCTCATAGACGTGGGTAACATTGGTTTTGGCGAAGGCTTCAGGATGAGTTTTTCCTGGTAGCCGGCCATTGTGTCAAGTCGCAGCTGTGCCTGTACTGCGGCGACGGTGCATTCGAAGTCGGGGTTGGCGACGATGTCACGATATATTTGTCTTGCCTGGCTGAAGTTGGCAAGCTCTTCTTCGCACAGGCCCAGGCCGAATTTAGCCATTGCCATCAGTGACGGATAAATCGTGCCCTGTGTTCCGGCACGCATTAGCCGAGGTATCGCCTCGTTGTAACTTTCCTTTGCGAGGTTAATCTGTGTTGTCAGGAGCCGACTGTCTATGGTTCCCTGACGATAGTGCAATTCTGTGCGGAGGGCTTGAGCTCTTTTGATGAGCGCGAGGGCGGCAACAGTATTGTTCTTTGTATTTTGGGCAAAGGTCCTGAGTCCGTCGGCAGGTCGGAGAAGTATGTATGAAAAATCTACTCCCTGAGCGTGGGCCCTGAGGATGTCCATTTTGTTGCGCGATATTTGCGTGAGATATCCCGTAAACTCGAGTTGTTTTTTAACTGCAACCACATTCCGATTATATACTCGCCATATGTAAAGGCCTGCGACCACGACGATAAGGACTGATACGTATATAATCGTTGTGAGATTTTCCTTCGCCCACTGGGGGAAGTTCATAAGCCATTCAGCCAATTCGTTGGTTTTTAGCTCGTGGCGATGTTTTGCCTTCATTCGTATCTCCGTCAAAATATCGTACAACCTGACACGTAGGAACTGTGGCCATTGTAACAAAATTTGTTTTGTCTTGCAATGTATCAATCTGGCGATTATGATTTTCGGGACTCTAACGGCGAAATACAGCGATTATGGTTTTTGGCTAATGATGAGTGAGAGATAACAAATGCTCGAAAAAGGGGCGAAAAAGAAAGGACAAGAGGCAAAAGTGAAACGACAGTGCTTTTCAATTTCTATTTTTTGGTTTTTTCTCGTTTTGTGCGGCTCTTTTTGCCAGGCTGGTGAAGGGCTTGATAGGAGCAGATACATCGGCCTTGATGAGATTCGGCCTGGGATGAAGGGATACTGCCTGACGGGATATGAAGGTACCAAGATAGAGAGATTCGATCTGGAGGTTTTGAGTGTAGTTCGCAAATTGGGGCCGTCTCTGCGTCCCAGGCCAAGCATCAGAGATGCGATTTTAGTTCTGGGCACAGATGAGCGTTTTATCCATACCGGCCCGGTAGGAGGGTGCAGTGGCTCACCGGTTTATATAGATAACCGGTTGGCAGGAGCGTTAGCTTTCGCGTGGGATTTCAGTAAGGACCCGCTTTATGGTGTGACCCCTATTGCGGAGATGCTGAAAGTGGGGCAGGCAGGTGGGGGGTCTGCGGCCTGGCAGCCGGGGTTTGCATTTGATTATTCGGCACCGATTGATTTTGCAGCGATTTATAAGCAAATTACAAGTCCACGTACTTTAAGGGACTACAACCTTACGGGTTATAAGGCTTTGCCTTGTCCGTTGATTACTTCTGGTTTGCCATCTGAGGTTTGTGAGCGGTTTGGGGCGTCAGTCGAACCCCTGGGGCTTATGATGATTCCCGGTATTGGCGCCGGCGTAAACTCAGAGCGAGCTGGAGAGGTGCAATTGGTTCCGGGGGCGTGTCTTTGTGTGCCACTTGTCAGCGGGGACATAACGGCGGAGGTGGTTGGGACGGTAACCGAAGTTGTGGGCGATAAAGTTTACGCCTTTGGGCACCGGTACCTCGGTTATGGTCCGGTAGATTTGCCGATGGCCACGGGGCAGGTGCATACTGTGGTCTCAAGTGTGTATCACTCATTTAAGTTTGCCAGCGCGGTTAAAATAGTCGGCGCCTTGCGAATAGATGAATCGGCGGCGGTGTGCGGACTGATTGGTGCAAAGGCGAGGATGATACCGCTGAGGATAGAAGTGGAGCGTTACAACGATACCGAAAAGAAAGTCTACAATTGTCGGCTGGCGAGCAACCGGTTGCTTACTCCAATGATGCTTCGCTTGTCGGTAGCCGGGGCGGCGGTTATGCTTGGCTGGCTGCCGCCAGACCATATGATTGAGTATAAAGTGGCCGTCGGCGTAGAGGGCGCCGCACCGATTGAGTTTGAAAATGTCTCCACGAGTCTGGGTTTGAATGAGATGCTGGCAGAGTGTGTCGGCTCTGTGGCTATACTTATGAATAACCCGTACAAGAAGGTTAACATAGAATCGGTCGAAGTCAAAGTTCGCATCGTGCCGAAAAGTCCTGTCTCGCGTTTATGGTCGGTCGATTTGTCTGATTCAAGACTGAAGGCGGGAGAAGAAGTCAAGATTGGGGTGGTTTTGGAATCTTACCTTGCAGAGAAGAAAAGATACCAAGGCAGCTTGAAAATTCCGGAGGACTTGGCGCCCGGCAAATATGATTTGATTGTCTGTGGTGTGTACGATTACGAGAGGTTTCTAAGGAAAACCACACCGCACAAATTCATTCCTCAGAATCTGTCGAGCTTGATTGAGGTTATTAACGATATTCTGGCAGTCAAGCGAGACAGGTTATATTGTCTGTTGGTTTTGCCGCCCGGTGGTGTTACTTTGGCGGAGGTGGAGCTTCCTGATTTGCCTGCAACAAAGGCATTGATATTAAAGAACGCGAAAAGGACATTGAAAACCCAGCCTTACTATCACTGGGAGGAAAGGAGTTTTCACACAGGTACGGTTATTATAGATAAGAAGGTTATGCAAATAACAGTAGAAAAGTGATGGGAGCGAAAAATGAGAATCGAGACGCGAGAAATTGTAACTAAGAATCCGGCAATTTTGCGTGCGCCTTTCGGGGGTCAGCATCGGGTGTCTATTCATTTTGCGCCATGGTCCTGGTTTCTTTGCTTTCTGGTTTTAGCGTGTTTGTCAGGCTCTGTTTGCTGGGCGGTTACGAGTGAGATTATGCGTCACAGTACGGGTACGGATTTGTTGAAGGGCGAAACCGAAGATGTGGTAATCGGCTCGCAAGGGACACTTCAGCTCGGCCGGGCCTGGGAGGTGCTGGCGGAGGAGTTTGAAGATGTGTGGTCGATAAACAGCATTATTATAAGCGGCGGGACGGTTTTTTTCGGGACAAGCCCAAACGGAGGTATTTTCAAATATAGCCTTGGCGAGCTGACACAAATTTATCCGGTGGAGCCGGAGTCTGAGAGTGCTGGTCAAGAAGAGGAGCAAAGCGATGCAAACGAGCCTGGTGATGCAAACGATGCAAATGAGCCTAGTGACGCGAATGTGGTGGAAGCGGAGCAGTATCTATCGAATGAGCATATTTTCGCGATGGGGACTGATGTGGCAGGAAGGCTTTTGGCCGGTATAAGCGGTGACAAATGCAAGCTGCTACGGTTCGAGGCGGACAAGGTAGAAACGGTTTTTGAGCCGAACGATGCGAAATATATATTCGCGATGGCTACTGACGATAAGGGTAATGTTTACTTAGGTACAGGGCCGGAAGGCAAGGTTTATCGGTTTGACCCATTTGACCCCGCTGCGTCGGGGATTGTATACGATACTCGTGACAAGAACATACTTTCACTGGCGGTTGGAGACGATGGTTTTGTTTATGCGGGCAGCGACAGCCGAGGATTGATATATAAGATAAACCCAAATACAAAAACGGCATCGGTTCTGTACGACAGCGAGCAGCCTGAAATCACAGCATTGTTGTTTAGTCCAGGCGGCGAACTGTATGCTGCGGGGACATCGGCCAAGATTGTCCAAGCTCAAACTAAGTTTGCTTCCGAATTGCCTGCGGCAGGTCGGCCTGAGACGTCGGAGCCGGGCAAAGGCACCTCGGAGAGCAGAGGTGGGCGTAAACTGAATATTGCGCATACAGGGCCCGATGGCAAAGCACCCAAAGGAAAGGCCCCAACCCGTAAGCTGCCCAAGCCGGGCAAAGCAAGTTATATATATAAAATAACCAGAGACGGGTACGTTACTGATATATTCAGCGAGACTGCGATTTTCTTCTGTCTGGTGGCGCAAGAGGGAGAGTTACTTGTTGGGACCGGAAACAGCGGCCAGCTTTTTACTATCGAACCGGCCTCGGAGCAAGAGACTATCATCTACGAGGACGAGCAGGCGTCGCAGATAACGGCCGTAGCTGTCAATGGTGGTGATATGTACCTTGGGACGGCGAATCCGGCGAAGTTAATAAAGTTGAGCAAATCTTTTGCGTCTGAGGGGACTTACAGCTCTGAC
This sequence comes from uncultured Pirellulales bacterium, assembly GCA_964582985.1. Taxonomy (GTDB): domain Bacteria; phylum Planctomycetota; class Phycisphaerae; order Sedimentisphaerales; family Anaerobacaceae; genus CAZQYB01. The sequence continues at coordinate 7,518 of CAZOUM010000001.1, forward strand.
TTGATTGATGCTGGTCAGCCGGCGAAGTGGGGCAAGCTGCAAATCGATGCAGATATTCCTGAAGGCTGCAAGGTTCTGGTGGCTTCGCACAGCGGAAACGTTAAGGACGCAAACGACCCGACTTTTTCGAAGTGGACCGAGCCCGTCGAAATCACGGAGCCGGTACAGCTGCGGTGCCCGCTCGGCAGATTCTGCCAGTACAAACTCGTGCTTGAGAGTAAGGACGGTGCCAAGAGTCCTCTGGTGCGGGAGATTGCTGTTGCCAGTACGGTACCAAATCTTGCTCCGAAGGTTGAATCCATTATTGTTAGTAGAGTCATGGCAGCCAGCAAGACAGGGGTGTTTAAGATCAGCTACAAGGCCAAGGACGACAACGGTGACAGACTTATTTACAAGATGGACTTCAGACGGATTGGGAGGACAAACTGGATTAAGCTTGAAGACGAAATCGAGGCTGATAGTTTCGAATGGGACGGCAGGACCGTAGAAGACGGGCGGTACGAGGTCCGAGTGACCGCGAGCGATGAGAGGAGCAATATGACGACAACTAAATTGACGGGCGCGAGAATAAGTGAACCGATAGTGGTTGATAACACTGGGCCGGCTATCAAAGAACACTCTTTGGATAAAGACGGAAGCACTGTCACGCTGAAGCTACGAGTAGTGGATGTATTGAGTGCGATTGATGAGTTGCATTATACGGTTGACAGCAATGCCGAGTGGATGGGTGGTGTGCCGACCGATTTGGTATATGATACTACGAGGGAGGATTTTGCTATAGTGATAGAGGATTTGAAGGCGGGGGAACATATAATTGCAGTTAGAGTTGCCGATGCGGTTGGCAATACTACATATAAGACTTTCGAGATTGTCAAGGCGAGTGACTAATTATAGTGCGGTACATCAAGTTTGAAAAAGTCGTAAGAAAAGTCGAATCACTTTGCATAGCGGCCTGCTACGAATTGCCGGAAGATGTTTTGCACGCTCTTGAAGAGGCTGCGGAGACCGAATCCAATCCAGCGGCAGTGAAGATATTAAGAAAGCTTGTCGAGAACGCCCGGCAAGCTGCGGCTGAGAAGATACCGCTATGTCAGGATACCGGTCTTGCGGTGGTCTTTGTTGAGCAGGGCTGTGAGGTGGCGATAAGAAGCGTCGCTCGTCGCTCGTCGCTCGTCGCTAGCGGACAGCGTATAGCGGACAGCGTATACGCTAAACGCTCCACGCTAACCGCTAATCTGTTTGATGCGATCAATGTGGGCGTTGCGGCTGGTTATGAAAAGGGATATCTTCGAAAAAGCGTCGTTGGCGACCCTTTGAATGAACGGCGGAATACAGGCTCAAACACGCCGGCTATAATTCATCATACAATTGTGCCAGGCGATAGGCTCAAAATTACTGTTATGGCCAAAGGTGGCGGGTGCGAGAACAAGAGCGCGTTCAAGATGTTCAAACCGACAGCAGAGAGAAGCGAAATTATTGACTGGGTTGTTGGTGTTGTCAGCCAAGCCGGCGCCGATGCGTGTCCTCCATTTGTTGTTGGCGTGGGGATTGGAGGCGATTTTGAGCTTTGCTGTTTGCTGAGCAAAAAAGCATTATTGCGAGATTTATCCGCCAAACGTACGGCGGATTTAGGTCACCCTGCACCAGAAACGGTACAGGATCAGAAGAACAGTGGCGAGTTTTATTCGAAACTGGAGGTGGATTTGCTTTCGAGAATCAATGCGCTCGGCCTGGGACCGCAGGGCCTTGGCGGTGATACCACGGCTCTGGCCTGTTTGGTGGAGACAGCTCCTTGCCATATCGCATCACTTCCGGCAGCGGTAAATATCGAATGCCATTCACACCGACACAAAACTGCCATCATCTAATGGATGGTTGAACAGCTCGAAGTTTCAAAAGCCTGGGGAAGCCGGATTATTTCGGTCATGCCTCAAAATCGCCATGTGACACTGGGTTCAGTACTAAACAGTTATTCAGCACCGCTTGTTTGTTTTTGTTGTTTTGCAAGCCAGGACAGGGCTGCTTCATAGACAATCTCGTGGCTACCGTCAAAAATCGTGATTCTGGCGTTGCCGGAAGTTCTCCTAAACAAAGGGGTCTTTTTTCCGTAAGTTGGGTCGGTCAAAGGCTTCCTTAGGTGGGGCGGCACTTGAGCTTTTTCGACAAAATACTTGATGTCATCTTCTGATATACGGTCTTTTTGGGAAGCTACGAGATTAAACGCCCTTAAGGAATGGCTGATGGGGACACCTCCGGAATGATGGCCGTCCCTTATTCCTGCGTTAATGTCCAGCGGCAAATTTACAGCTTGCCCCATAAGGGGCTCGCCCCTAAGGGGCGAGCTGAGATAGGTGACCGGCGATCTTTTTCTGTACTCAAGATCGATTGCGGTGCTGGTTCCGGGAGGTCCGCCGCAGGATTTGACAATATCGTCTGCGTGATCGCATTTGAGTTTTCTACATTCAGAGTACCAGTCCGCCAGATTTGCAATGGGCACCCAGGCTGATACGCCTGCCCAAACATCCGGAGCTCGTCCGGCCATCAATAGAGCGGTATAACCACCGCCGGAGAGCCCTACCAGATATATGCGGCTGGTGTCAACATTTGCGTGCGTTTTGGCGTAATCTACCGCGCTGAGAATATCGGCAATGACTAATTCAGAACCGGTGGCTTGCGGGTTCCTATTGGGCCCTCGGAAATTTGGATGTATGAAGACCCAGCCTTTCTCGATGCACCACTGAGCGTAGGGAACAGACATTCCTTGTAGGTAATTTCCCGACCAAGTATGCAACGCAACCAGTAAGGGAACAGACTTTTTTGTGTTTGGGGCATAGAAGAGGGCAGGCTGCGCGGTCGCAGACCCCTTCTTACCGGGGGTGGAATCTGCAGAGCTTATGTATTCGATTTGGCTTATCTTTTGGGGCCAGCCTGCCAAATTTGTCTCAAGCTCTCTGCTGCCTTTCAGGTGGGATAAGTTAGTGCACGATATGACTCCTAAGGCTGCTAAGACTACGATGGCTGTTGTCACGGGAAATAATTGTTTTTGCCTCGACTTCATTTGTAATCCTTACTTTCTGTTTAGTTGTTCGCTGCTTCGGTACCTATGGCATAAATACCTATGGCACAAATCCGCCGCACGTTTGGCGGATAAATTTGCGATGGCGATGTAATCTTCGGGCGATAGCTGGTCGGGGCGCTTGGTTGGGTCGATGGAGCATTGCTTGAAGATTTCGGGCCAATCGTCGATTTCCGCAAGCTTGCCCGCCGTCCGTATGGCGGGCTTTCCCGTGAAGAATTTTGTGCACGTTTTCAACATCTTTCGGCGGTGCTGCAAAAAGAGGCTTACTACGTTGCTGAAGAGCTCAAAATTATGAATCCGGCTTGCTTTTTTCTTTTTGCGAACAAAACTTACCATTGCTGAGTCAACCTTCGGCTGGGGCCAAAAGACTGTCGGTTTCAAGACCCTTATTGTTTTTACATCGCCAGCAGCGGCCAAGAAGATGCTCAGCGTGCCGTAGTGTCTTTGGCCTGGCGCGGCCGTGATTCGCTGGGCCACTTCTTTTTGGACTGTGACATACATCCCATCGGCAGTTACCGGGCCTGTAAGCAAGTTCAGGATTACCGGTGAGGCTGCGTTATAAGGCAGATTTGCGACTAACAGAATGCGGCCGGCGTATTCGCCGTTTAGAGGCGTTCCGCGAATTTTTCGGCAAAGCTGAATTGCTTTTATAACGGCTCGGTTGATAGTGCTCTTGGTCTCGAGGATATCGGTGTTGATAATTCGGACCTTGGGCCCGCCGGTGAGAGGCGTCCCGCGGACAAGGATATTTTTGGCTCGGGCTCGCCCTGCACCAGAGCGGTACAGGGCGAGTTGTGTTTTTGCAATTTGGGCAAGAACTTTGTCGCGTTCGACGGCGATGACCATACCGGCCCGCCCGGCCAAAGCCTCGGTCAAAGAGCCCGTACCGCAGCCGACCTCGAGTACGATGTCGTTGTTTCTGATATGTGCAGAATCAACAAGCAACCGCATCAGATTCAGGTCGATGAGAAAATGTTGGCCGAGCCGCTTGTTCGGAAAAACGCCTGCTGATGCAAGCAACTGTTGGATTTGCTTCTTCGTCTGCATCGTTAAAACTAAAAACTTAAAGCTAAAAGTGAAAAACTACAACTCATTGAGTTCGTAGTTGATAGTTCGTAGTTCGTAGTTCGTCGACGAACAATAAACTATGAACAAAAAAACTGATTACACCGTGGCTTTACGTTTTTCGCTTTGCGTTTTACGCTTTTTTGTTGTGGCCATTTGTATTGCAGTGATTATGGCTGATTTCATACCGGCAGGGTTGGCAAGGCCCTGACCTGCAATGTCGAAGGCTGTTCCATGGGCGGGCGATGTTCTAATTATAGGAATTCCAATGGTGATATTAACGGCCTTTTCAAATGCAAGCAGCTTCACGGGTATCATACCCTGGTCGTGATACATTGCCACTACTGCGTCAAACTCGCCCCGTACAGCTCGGAGAAAGAGTGTGTCGGCGGGAAAAGGGCCGAAGCAATTTATTCCTTGCTCCTGGGCTAAAAGAATGGCAGGTGATATTATCCGCTGCTCCTCGTCACCAAACTGGCTGTCTTCACCGGCGTGCGGATTAAGCGCTGCGACACCTATTTTGGGATTTGTCAGGCCAAAGTATTCCTTCAATGCAGTATTTAGGAGGTCAATCGGTTCAAAGACACAGCCGATTGTGAACTTGTGGCGAACCTCAAATAATGCGTGGTGAATTGTTGCCAGCGCCAGCTTTATGGGGCCGGCGAGGAACATCATCGCGTATCGCGGCGATTTGCAGCGGTCGGCGAGCATTTCGGTATGGCCGGGCCATTTGGCGCCAGCTAAATTCCAGCTTGTTTTACTAATGGGCGCGGTTGTTATAGCATCAATTACCTCCGCTCGCGCGGCATCAACAGCATCAAGGCAAAACCTCATAGATGCCTCGCCGGCCACCCTGCTGGGTCCTCTAATCCAGGAGGGTACAGAATACTCATCGTAATCAGCAACAACGACTTTGCAGGGGATATCGGTACTGATTTTTTCGTGTTGGTAGCGTCCCCAAAAAGGTTCAATCTCAGCTTTGTCGGCGGCGTAGGCGAGCTGCTCGTGCACGCCGAAGATAATGAACTTTGCGGAGCGTCGGATGTCCGGATCGGCCAGTGCCTTTACGACAACTTCGGGGCCGATACCAGCCGGGTCGCCCATAGTTATGCCTATGACCAGCTGATTGTTTATCGAATTGTCACTGTTGTTTTTCATAACAGCATTTTGCTTAAAAGCCCAATTCTTTTAACTTTTCTACAGTCAGCTTTTCTTTATGCGGCAGAATCTTTTCGAGCTGCTTTTTTATTATTTTGGCGATTATGTCCGTTTCGATATTAACCACATCTGCGATTTTTGCTCGGCCCAGCGTGGTTTTTTTCAGCGTCTCAGGTATTATAGCAGCGCTGAAGCTGCTTTCGTTCATACCAACTATCGTCAGAGAAATTCCGTCGACGGCAACCGAGCCTTTGGCCACCATTTGGTCGAGCAGTTCCGAGCTTGCGGCAAACTCTATATCGGCGAACTGGCCTTGCCTATGAATCGTTTTTATTGTTGCTGTACCGTCGGTATGGCCGAGCACGAAATGCCCGCCGAGGCGGTCGGAGGGTTTTAGGGCACGTTCGATGTTGACCGACGAGGAGGGTTTTAGTTTGCTGAGGGCCGATTTTTCGAGCGTCTCGGAGCTTACGTCAAAGGTCGCCAGGCCACTTTCGAGCCCAGCGATGGTCAGGCAAACGCCGTTTACAGCTATGCTGTCGCCGATTTTGGTCTGGTCGGCCAAGTGCCCTAAGTCGATGGTTATCTGCATCGCAGATGCGCCTTGGCGAACTGATTTTGCCGTGCAAACTGCTTCTATAAGCCCTGTAAACATAAGAAACCTAGTTCAAATTGACAGTCGATTACGAATCATTTATAATTGATTTTAGCGTTTGGTTCTCTTTTATCAATAGTCAATTTTCGTACAGGAAAGGCTGGAGTTAATTATGAACACGTTCTGGCTGAAAGCGGCTGTTGTCGCGGTTGTAGTCGTGGGCTCGATTGTTGTGGTAATCGCCTTTTTGCCTAAGTCTGGGCCGGAACCCGAACCAAAGACTGTTTACGATGTATGGAAACAAGACGACGAGCGACTACGGGCCGATCCGCAGCCTAAAGAACCACCAGAACCAACGGAGTCGCAGCAGTCAGGTAATGATGGTCAAACCGCTGAGCCGACCAAGCCGCCATTCCGAGAACTTTCCGAGATAGAAAGGATAGACGCAGAGAGACTTTTCAATGTGGCTATTCAGCATCGGAAAATGGGCAGGCTTCAAGGTATAGGGCTTAGAACAATGGTCGATTGTTGCCGCCAGATAATTGAGAAATATCCGGACAGCGAATACGCTTTCAAAGCAAAGAGGATGTTGGCTGACATTCCGGAGCGATTCCGTCCCCGATACAATATTACCGAAGAAGAAATCGACCTTGGGGACTGGAAATAAAAAAATCAAAATTGAATTAATGGAGCAGGACGTAAATGACCCCCGCTGCATCGTGGGCTGACATACCTGTGATAGCTGTTGCCGCCGCCTGTCTGCCCGAGGCCTGGGAGAAAGCTGTTCTGGCGGTGTGGGACAATGGTCTTGAGGTTAGAACCGAGTATGATAAGCCTGAAGACCCACACAGCAAAGACGCAACAGTGGTGGTTACCATTACCAACCCTCTCGGTGAGCCGAGAATTCACAAGAACTTTCCCGGTGGTCCTGCGGAGCTTGAGGTGTATCGGCAGGAGGTTGTGGGTGGTATTCACGACCACTGGATTGACCCGGCTGGGGGCAAGTGGACCTATACCTATCACGAACGATTGTTTTCGTATTGTCCGGTGGAAAACATACGAGACGCTGATACTACGAAACCATTCAGGAAAGTTGACCAGGTTCAATATATTATCGACTGCCTTTCGCGGACTGGCCATAGCCGGAGGGCACAGGCGACAACCTGGATGCCCACCGCTGACCCAGAGACAAAAGACCCGCCCTGTCTTCAGCGGATTTGGTGTCGGCTGGTGGCAAACGAAGGGGGCGAGATGTCACTTAATATGAATACACACTGGCGCAGCAGAGACTTGTACAAGGCATGGTTTATGAATGTGTATGCTTTTACCGAGCTTCAAAGAGTGATTGCCGAGGGAATATCGATGAAGATAAATCGGCCAGTGAAGGTGGGTAGATATGTCGACATAAGTGATTCGCTGCATATATACGGCAGGTATTTTGATGAGGTGGCTGGTGAGGTGGAAAAGATGCGGCAAAGCCCATTTAGTGAACGGGCCTGGGAGAGCACTCACCCGGCTTTTGAGATAATCACGCAAGAGGCAAGGGAAAAATTGGCACAAGACCCAGACTGGTACGCCAGGGCTAAAGGTTAAGAACCAGCGGCTGGGCGACAATGACAATGGTATAGACAATGGTTTTAATCGTAAACGGCGAAAAGATTGAGGATTCGGAAATACGCCAGGAAGCCGAGCGCCTCCGACCGGATTATGAAAGGGCATTCAAAGACCAGAACACCAAAGAGAAAGAAGCTCAGCTGCTTGATTGGTCCAGAGAGAATGTGATTGAGAGGGTCTTGATAAATCAGGAGGCTAAAAAGTATGAGGGCCAGGTGTCAAACGAGGAGATTGAATCTGCTTTGGCTGAACTGAAAAGACAATACGGGGGTGAGGAGCAGTTCCGCGGGCAATTTGAAGTCAGGGATGATAAGAAAATAAAGGAAGACATTGAGCTGCAAATCAGAGTCGAGCGGATGTTTCAAGATGTTTGCAGAGATTTAGCTGAGCCGTTGGACGATGCTGTCTTGGAATATTATGAGGAAAACAAGGAGCAGTTTACCAGCGCTGAACAGGTCAGGGTGGCCCATATAGTAAAACATATAGACTGGCAGACGGATGAGACAGCCGCCTATGAGACGACAAGAAGAGCGGGGGATGAATTAAAAGATGGTGCAGTTTTTGAAGTTCTGGTTGCAAAATATTCCGATTGTCCTGAAAATGGCGGCGACCTCGGTTATATTATGAGAGGCGAGATGGTAGAGGAGTTCGATGATGTTGTTTTTAACCTGGACGTTGGCGAAGTAAGCGGCATTTTTCGGACTCGCTTTGGATTTCATATAGCTAAGGTGTACGGCAGAAAGCCTGTGGTCGTTCGCGCCCTTGAGGAGGTCAAAGACGAAATAGCCGAGGAGATCAAGAAGCAGATGCGCGAAAAAGCTACTGATGAATTCATCGACCAGTTGCGAAGTAAGGCCAGAATCGAAGAAATATAGAAAGGCAGATAAGAGCGGAGCTCTTTATTCCGGCAGTATGTGAAACCACAAATTTGTGGTTCTGTTATGGGAGCTTAAGCTGTAGAGCCGTCTCGCATTGCCTTTATTCAATGCGCTGCGTGAGCTTATCGGGCCATCATAAAAAACAAAAAAAGAGGAAAGACCATTTGCCTCTTTAGCATTTTTGCATTATATTTTGTTTAGGAGCGGATGAGAACCATGGGGGTAAGCAGCATTGCTTTTCTTAGTTTGGCTGACTATAACTATAGATTCAGGAGAATAGCCCAAGTTCATAGTCCTGCCGTGTGTGGTGGTAGCCTGACGGCAGCAGCGAGGCAGGGGTAAACACAACGGCTTTTGCGTTCTCTTTGAATGCTGAAACATGGGGGGCCATATAAGTTTCTTTCTGAGGAGGTCTCTGCGCAGCATGCGTGGAGACCTTTTTTTTAAAAAAATCCTCCCGAAATCAACGGTTAGTTTTTTTTGCCATTGGTGTTACTGCTTATCTGGCCATAGATTAAAAGCAGTCCAAACAGAATTTAACAGCTTCTCGTTGGGCTGGTTTCCAAGTTGCTCTAAGATTTTTTTTGACATACTATATGTTGGGCTTACAATATGCAAGTTGGCAATATGTAGGGTTATCTTATCTTACCGTGCGTTGTTACCGGTATTTTTTTGAGGTGTACCCGGACTGTGAAATGTCCTTTTTGTAAGGAAGATCGGGACAAAGTTGTTGATTCGCGCTCAAGCGATGCGGGCAGAGTTATCAGACGTCGGCGTCAGTGCCTCGCGTGCAAGAAGCGTTTTACCACCTACGAGAAGATAGGTGAGAGCTTTAAGCTCTACGTAGTGAAGAAGGACAGTTCCCGGGTTCCTTATGACAGAGACAAAGTCATCGCAGGATTGCAGAAAGCTTGTTACAAAAGACCTGTCTCGGCCGAAGATATTCAGCAAATAGCGGAGAAGGTAGAAGAGGATATATTCAGGAATTTCGATAACGAAGTTTCGTCCGCTTTTATAGGCGAAAGTGTAATGAAGCAACTTCGTGCGGTTGATAAGGTTGCGTATATCCGTTTTGCGAGTGTGTATCGCGAGTTCGAAGACGCAGGCGAACTAATTGAAGAAGTCAGCGAGGCTATTCAGGAAGCCGAATATAGAGGGCAGGCGACGCTTTTCAATAAGTAGGAAAGCGTCTGTCGGAGAACTGAGGGATCAGAACGGTTGTCAATTTTGCCGACATGGAAAAAGGGGTAAGGCAAAATGCAGCTTAAAATTGTAAAGACAGACGGAACTGTCGAGGCATATTTACACACCAAAGTTATAGGCACTATCGGCAACGCTCTCAGCAGGAACGGTCACGCGGATATATGCGTTGCGGAACACCTGGCTGAGGCCGTGACATATTTTCTTTATCACAGGCAAAAACCTTTGGTTGTGACCAGTAACGAGGTGCTTTCTATAATTGAGGCAGTCTTGGTAGCTACGGGGTACGAAGATGCCGCTGTTGCGCTTAGTGAGTATCATTTTGAGCGTAAGCTGAAGCGTTCCCGAATTGAGGTTGCTTCAGTTGATATTTCCGAACTAACGGATGCCGAGCTACTATGTAGGGTAGAGGAACCCGACAAGAGGTGTCGATGGGATAAGTCCAGGATAGTCGACGGCCTTGTGACGAAGTATGATGTTAGTCGGCAGACAGCGAGGACAATCGCGTCAATGGTCGAGGAAAAGATATTCAATATGGGGGTTACGCTGGTTGCAGCGAGTTTAATAAAGCAGCTTGTTCTGCGCGATGCTGCTGTGGTGTTGCAGGCTGAGCGTCAGTTGCAAACTGTCTGAGTGCTTATTTGATATTGCTCAGTAACGTCATTGTGCGGGTGAGGGTTTTTTCGAGCGGTTCTTCGGGCTCGATATCAAGCCAATGGACATTCTTGAAAGTCTTGAACCAGGTCCGCTGGTTTTTTGCTAAACGCCGAGTGTTCTTTTTTATCAGTTCGGTTGCGTCTTCCAAACCTATTTTTCCGTTTAGATAGTCGATTATCTCAGCATAGCCAATTGCGCATCGGGCTTGTTTGCTTAAAGGTTTGTCTTCGGCCAGCAGAGACTTGACCTCATCAACAAGGTCGGCGGTAATCATTTTTTTTACCCGGCTGTTTATGCGATGGCTTACGTCGGTTTTTTCTCTTTGCAAGCCAATTATAGTCCAATGATGTTTCATGTCGTGTTTCCATTGCTGCTGGAGGCTTGAGATCGGCCCTCCAGTGATTTTGTAGACCTCCAAAGCTCGGATTATACGTTTAGCGTCGTTGGGATGAATGTTCTCGGCTGCCAAGGGATCGGCCTTCTCTAATTCGCGGTACAGGTGTTCCAATCCTTCACTCTTTGCCCGTTCCTGCAATACGCTGCGTATTTTCTGGTCGGTTCCAGGGCCTTCAAAGAGACCGTAGAGCAGGGCCTTTATATATAGGGCCGTTCCGCCGACCGCGACTATGGGTGAATTTCGGCGTTTTATCTGCTTTATGGCTGATGATGACTGCTCCAAAAACAGGCCGACGTTGAAGGAGTCGCTGGGCTCGACTATATCAATTAGGTGGTGTTTTATCGCAACACGTGCCTCTCTTGGCGGTTTGGCAGTGCCGATATCCATTCGGCAATAAACCTTCATAGAGTCGATGCTTATCATTTCAGCGCCGATTTGTTTGGCCAGATGAAAGGCCAGCCGGCCTTTGCCGGACGCGGTAACGCCGAGAATCAAAATCATTTTGGGTTCGCGATTTTTCATTGTTGACTGTCAATAATTGCTGTGATGGTTCATAAGAATAGATATAATATAAAATTTGGGAAATTAAAAATCTAAAATCGAAAATTGGGAAGTCCGAAAATCACGAATCAAGACTTCAACATTAAATTGCGCGAAAAGGCTCAGCTTGTTACTCACATTCTTGAGCAGCTTTTGGCGGTTCAGCAGATAGACGATGAGTTGAAAGAAGCACTCAGGTACACGCTTACTGCACCGGGTAAGCGCGTGCGTTCGGTATTGGCGCTGTGGTGCTGCGAACTTGTCAGCGGCAAAATAAATCACAATGCTGAGATTGCAGCGGCGGCGATTGAGATGGTGCATACGTACTCGCTTGTGCATGATGATTTGCCAGCGATGGATGACGATGATTTTCGACGTGGGCTGCGTGCGTGCCATAAGGTTTTTGGTGAGGCGGCGGCTATTCTGACCGGCGATGCTCTACTGACGCTGGCGTTTGATATCTTAGCAAAAGAGATAGATGAGCCGGTCGTTGCGGTAAAACTGATTAGTGAATTGGCGCAAGCCGCTGGGCCTGCTGGTATGATTGCGGGGCAGATGGCCGATTTGAAGGCGGAAAATAGCGAGGCGACAGAGCTGCAACTGCGCATTATTCATACCAACAAGACAGCCAAGATGTTTCGCTGCGCTGCCGCTATTGGAGCCATTGCCGGCGGCGCAAATGACAGCCAGTTGGAGAGCCTGAGTGAGTACGGCTCGAAGATCGGACTTGGTTTTCAGATAACCGACGATATTCTTGATGTGTGCGGTTCGAGTGAACGGTTGGGAAAGACCGCCGGCAAAGATGCAAAGGCGGCCAAGTGCACATATCCTGCGGTTCTGGGGATGGAAAAGTCCAGGCATCTGGCAAAAGAGTTGTCTGATGAAGCCATAGCGGTATTGGCGCCGTTCGGCCAGAAAGCTGACAACCTACGACAACTCGCTATCGCACTGCTGGAAAGAACGAAATAGCAGCAGCGACCGGAAGCGAGAGGCACCGTATATTCATTTTTTGTAATCAAGCTCCTTTTTCAAAGTTGAGGTAAATACCGCCGGCTGGGCATTTAGCCCTTCCATAATTGGAGCAACCTGCGCGTTTGCGCAGAAAAAACCGCATATTAGCAATGGAGTTTTCGAGATAAGCTGTTATGATATAATAAGTAAAAAAAATTTTAGAAATTCAAAGTTTATTCTTCGACTACCTGCATTTTTGATTGAAATTATTGACTGACGGCGATTGAAAGGACCCTTAATGAGTAGCTTATTAGAGCAAATAAACCCCGTTAGAAGCGAGAGGCCCAGTTCTGACGGTGGTAAAAAGGCGTGAACAATATGATGGAAATATCACACGAAAAAGTCGAGCTTCTAAACGGGGTAAACAGTCCGGATGATTTGAAGGAGCTGCCGGTGCCGCAGCTTAAAGATTTGGCTGCTGAAATACAGCAGTTTATCATTGACACTGTCAGCAAGACCGGTGGGCATTTGGCCAGCAATCTCGGCGTAGTGGAATTGACCCTCGCGCTGCACTATGTCTTCGATTTCAAGAAAGATAAGCTGCTCTGGGATGTTGGCCATCAGTGCTACACGCACAAAATCGTCACCGGCAGGAAAGATGCGTTCAGGCGCCTTCGGCAGTCTAATGGTGTCGGTGGATTTCCCGACCCGGCCGAGAGCGTATATGACCAGTTTGCTGTTGGGCATGCAGGAACGGCGATGGCAACGGCCATCGGAATGGCGATAGGTGAAGAATTAAAAAGCAAAAAGCAAACGCACGATTCGAGTAAAATTGTGGCGCTGGTTGGAGATGCCAGTATCGTTAATGGAGCTTCTTTTGAGGCGCTCAATAATCTCGGATCGGTCAAGAGACAACTGCTTATCGTGCTCAACGACAACTCAATGGCGATTGACGCTACTCAAGGGGCGGTGGCGAAATACTTCTCCAAGATTCGGCTGAGCCAGACCTACGAGGATTTACGGAGGACTACCAGCAATATCCTTGAACATATGCCTGTAATCGGCAAAAGTGTTGAAGAAGCAATTGAGAGGATTAAGAAAAGTATTCGTATGGTTCTGCCGGCCAGTCAGATGTTTGAGAGCTTGAATATTCCTTACTTTGGCCCGGTTGACGGTCATGACCTTGGCTCACTTGTACGATTGTTTCGTGCGCTTGCAGAGTTGAATCATCCGGCAATTCTGCACGTATACACGAAGAAAGGCAGGGGTTTTGGTCCGGCAGAACAGGACCTCTCGAAGTTTCATTCGACCGGGCCGTTCGAAATAAGCGGTAGTGTCATGAGTGTTGCCGAGTCGGAAAGCAAGAGCTTCACCAAAGTGTTCGGGGAGCATTTGGTAAAATTGGCCGAGAAGGATTCGTCGATTGTTGCTATAACATCGGCGATGTCAGATGGCACCGGGCTGGCGGAATTTCGTAAAAGATTTGGTGAGCGATTCTACGATGTGGGTATTGCTGAAAGTGTGGCGGTGGATATTGCTGCGGGGCTCGCCAAAAGTGGCTTAAAGCCAGTGGTCTGCATCTATTCGACATTCTTACAGCGAAGCTTCGACCAGATATTTCAGGAGGTGGGGTTACAAAATCTACCGGTTGTTTTTTGTTTGGACAGGGCGGGTCTTGTTGGTGTGGACGGCCCGACGCATCATGGACTGATGGATATTGGCTTCTTGCGAATGATACCAAATATGGTACTGACTGCCCCGGCGAATGATGTTGAGCTGAAATTAGCTTTAGATTTTGCTGTTGGCTTGAATAAACCGGTTGTCATAAGGTATCCGAAGGATTTTGTGCCGCCGCAAAAGTATGTCAGAGCCGCCTGTGCTAAGCCGTTTAGGTTAGGCAAAAGTGTGTTTGTTAAGAGACAAAAAGATTCACCCATTACGATTGTCAGTTACGGCAGCGTTTTGACAGAAGCATTGAAGGCCGCCAGTCTTCTGGCCAAAGACAGAATTGCGGTTGATGTAATAAATGCACGGTTCGCTGCGCCTATAGATGCGAGAATTATATCTCTTTTAGCTGAGGGCAGACGTATGATAGTTGTAGAGGACCACCGTCTAGCCTGCGGATTCGGCTCAGCTATACTTGAGCAAGCGGCAGCTAAGTTGGGAGCTGGGGGAGAGCGGATGATGAGTAGCGGGAAGCTCAGTGCTGTACGGTTGCTTGGTGCGCCGCTGAGATTCATAAAACACGATTCGCGGGCAATGCAGCTTATGCAAGCAGGTATAAGTGCCGATAAAATAGTACAGGCAGCGGAAGAGATGATGGTGTGGGCGAAAAAAGCGGCGAACAAGCGAGTTGCCAGAACATAGACAGATAGATGGCAACAATAACCGAAGGTGGCAGAATGGCCAAGAGTGACTTGCCCAGATTGGTAATTTTCGGGGACCCGAAAAAGGAGCATGTCTCGGAGGCAATCGAGGAATTCGTCGCCTTTGCAAAGAGCAAGACGGAGGTGGCAGCCAGATGCGCTATAGACGAGTGCAGGGGCGCTGGGCTTGAAGGTGTAGACTTTGCGGTTGTATTCGGCGGCGATGGGACAATTCTCGCAGCGGCGAGGCATTTGAGGCAATCTAATGCGCCGATTGTGGGCGTCAATGTTGGAAAGCTTGGCTTCTTAGCGGAATTCAGTGTTGATGAACTTAAGGACTATTTCGACGACATCATATCGGGCAAGGTGCGAGTGGAAAGGCGGATGATGTTAGGCTGTAGAGTTTTCAGTGATGACAAGGAGAAATTCAACTCCACCGCTGTCAATGATGTTTTTATCACTGCAGGCCCTCCCTTCAGAATGATTGAGTTGAGAATATCAGTGGATGGTCAGGCGGTTGCCGGTTGTGTAAGTGACGGGCTGATAATTTCTACGCCGACGGGCTCGACGGCTTATAATTTATCTGCCGGCGGGCCGATACTGTCCGGCAAGATGGAAGCGATGGTTATAACGCCGGTGTGTCCTCATTCGCTCAGTTTCAGGCCGATAGTTATTAACGCCGACAGTAAAGTGGAAATATCCGGAGTACGAGTTAATAAAGGCACGACCGTTTCGATCGATGGGCAGGTTTCGTGCAGATTGTCCATCGATGATGCGGTAAAGATTGAGCGGGAAAAGAGCGATTTTCTTATCGTGAATAACCCGGTCAGGACCCAGTGGGAGACGTTGGCGAGCAAGCTCAACTGGGCAGAGAAGCCGAAATATAACGTTACCTAAATGGTTGACGATATGATTGTGAACACACCAGCGAATGACGTGTAGATAGTAGTATGAATAATAGAGTTCTTGTTATCTTCGTGGCCGTATTTTTTGCAGCTTTTTCAGGAGCTGGTTTGGCGATTGATAATCCAGCGATTGGCAATCCGGGTCGTAATCCTATTTACATCGGTAGTAATCCGGCAGTTGCGGGCAATTCGAATTTTGGAGCGGTGACTAGTTCATCATCGTTAGATTCTTTTCTGAGGCACTCCCTCGGTTCAAGGGATTTTGGTCGGTATAATAGAGGAACATACAGGTCATTTTATCCGCCTTCAAGGACTGTAACTACGAGACGACCTGGTGAAGTTAGTGTCATTAGGCCGCCCACTGTGAAGATTGGTGGTGACACCGCAGGTTATGGTGCCATTGGGACTTCGCCTTTCGTGTCGAGAAAGCAGACTCCGTCTTACCATGGGGATTGGGGCTTTGGGGGCAGGGACGGAAGCCCCGACCCTGCGAGTTTCCAAGTGCGGGAGAATCCGTTGCGGTTTACCGCCACGAATCCAGGAGCGAGAAGCCAAAGGCCGATGTCAATGACACTAATGGAGATGGAGAGAGCGATTTTGGCAGAAGCTGGCACTGAAATTTATCAGGGCAAAGGCAGAATGCAGCCACGTTGGGAAGCAACTGCGGGGCAAAAAAGCTGGGGTGAAGAATTTCGTTGGACGCCTGAGGGAATGGCGACGCTTGACACTGCAGCTGCGAAGAACTTGATTGCGCAGGATAAGAGTCTATGGCCTCGAACTACCAAGGTTTGGGGGGGAGATACGCTGCGGCAGTTTGAATTGCAACGGTTAGAGAAACAGCCCCCTGAAGGTAAAGATAAGAAGGGCGAACATGATAAGGAGCAGGGAATCGAGTTTGATGCTTATGAGCAGATAAAGCAACGGATTGATGAACTTCAGAGACGTTACAAGCAGTTGGTGGCTGGGGGAGCGGCTGAAGGAACCACGGGCGCAGCGAAAGGCGCTTGGGAGCGTTCGCGCGTTGCAACTTATCGCGATATAGTGCCCGAATACAAGAGAGCTGGTAACGGCGAGAAGGTGTCGAGTGAGGAACGTTCCGGTTTTGCAGTTTCCGCCAGAAGAGGCAAAAAGAGGCTTGGTCGTTTTGATGTTGAGGCTATTGGAGCTGATTTGGCGAAGTTGGGCCACCCTTCTTTGCAGCGTCCTGGCAGCAGCAAAGTGCGAATTTCGGACGGGATGCGTGGTTCCAGTGGCGCTGATTTGCCTGCGCGGACTAAAGCCATCTTAGGATCATATAGGAGCTTAGACTCTTTTTGGAATGACAAGTTTAATCAGCATATTACGGCCAGCGAAAAGTATCTTGAGGACGGCAGGTATTACCGTTCGGCAGGTGCTTATACTTTGGCGCTGATTTACAAACCGGAGGAACCACTTGCCTACATGGGTAAGAGCCATGCATTATTTGCTGCCGGTGAATATGTGAGCAGCGCTCTGTTCCTTTCCAGAGCAATAGCAGCTGCAAGTCAAGGACGTGAGGCGGAGGACTACAATGTTGGACAGCTTTTAGCTTTAGGCTCTCAGTTCTTGAGCTATATCGACAGGGACAAACTCGAGAGCAGATTGGCTGATGTTGAGCGATGGCAGGAAAGAAGTAATTCGACCGAGTTACAGTTTTTGCTTGGGTATATTTATTATCAGATGGGCAGGCTGGGCGCGGCTTGGGAAGCTATTGATGGGGCCTACAAAAAGATGCCGGAGGCACCAGCAGTTATAGCGCTGCGAGAAGTCATTGGCAGCAAAAAACAACTTCAGCAAGGGAAGAACCCATAGAAATGGATGTCAGGGAGATACTGTCTCCAGGGGGGCTTGTTGCACAATCATTTCACAACTTCGAGGAGCGTCCTGAACAGGTAGAGATGGCTTGTGCTGTTTGGCAGGCACTTGTGAGCGGTCGGCATTTGGCTGTCGAAGCGGGCACAGGTATCGGTAAGAGCTTTGCATATCTTATACCCGTCGTAGAGTTGGTATGCAGGAAGAGGTGCAAGGCATTAATCAGCACTTTTACCATTACACTACAGGAGCAGTTAGCAGGAAAGGACATTCCATTCCTAGCCGATTGTCTGCCTTGTGAATTCAAAGCGGTATTGGCAAAGGGCAGGGGTAATTACCTGTGCAAGCGTCGGCTCGAATTTGCGTTGCGAAAGCAAAAAGGTCTGTTTGATGAGTTCGGTTCGGAACTTGCGGCGATAAGCGATTGGGCCAGAGATAGCGATGACGGGTCGCTAAGTGATATTCCATTTTTGCCGAAGAATCGTATCTGGGAAGCAGTTAAGAGTGAGCACGGCAACTGCCGGGGCAGGAGATGTCCGCATTTTCGCAACTGCTTTTACCGGCGGGCGAGACGGCAGTTAGAAAGCGCTGATATTATTGTGGCTAACCACGCCCTTTTGTTTAGCGACCTTGTGCTAAAAGAAGAGGGGGCGGCGCTTCTGCCGGATTACCGGTACGTTATTGTTGATGAAGCGCACAATATCGAGGGTGTGGCAGAAGAACACTTTGGAATCGATATCCGCGCTAGCAGAATCAAATTCTTACTTGATGGTCTTTACAATCCGCGGACGCATAAAGGGCTTTTAGCTTATGCGAATGTAAAAAAGGCAATTGATATTGTCGCACGAGTCGGTGCCGAAGCAAAGGTATTCTTTAAACAGGTTCGGGGGTGGTACGATAGGACGAAGGACGAGACTAACGGCAGATGTTATAAAAACTTTGTCGACGATAGAATCGGCGGGCATTTGAAGGATTTGCGATTGGAATTGGGCAAGCTGGCGAAAAAGACTGAGGATGTTGATGAAAAATTTGAGCTTATGCGGTTCACCGACCGTTGCGGGGCGTTGGCACAGGATTTGGATGGCTTTTTGATGCAGAACCAATCAGATTATGTCTACTGGGTTGAGGTGGGCGTCGACGGAAGGTCTGCGGTCCGTTTGAGAAGTGGGCCGTTGAATGTCGGGCCGGATGTGAAAAGATATTTGTTCGAAAAATACGAATCGGTGATACTGACGAGTGCGACTCTGAGCAGCAAGGCTGCTGAAGAAAGAAGCGGTTTTGATTTTTTTGCCGGCCGAATTGGTCTGAATGATTTTGATGCGATAAAACTCGGTTCGCCATTCGATTACGAAAATCAGGTGACAATTTACATCGAAAAAGACCTGCCCAACCCAAACGAGCCGGCTTTTATTGAGGCCGCTGCCAAAGCAGTGAAAAAATATGTGCAGCAGACAGGGGGCAGAGCATTCGTGCTTTTTACGAGTTACGCGATGCTTGAGAAGATCGCGGAGAAGCTTTCCGAGTGGCTTAGTGAGAAGGGTATCGAGCTACTTCAGCAAGGAGCTGGATTCGACAGAACCTGGCTTTTAGCTCGGTTCAAGAGCAGAGCCAACTGTGTTTTATTTGGGACGGACAGTTTCTGGCAGGGTGTTGATGTGCCAGGCGAGAGTCTTTCGAATGTGATTATTGTTCGGCTGCCTTTTTCGGTTCCTGACCAGCCATTGCTTTCCGGCAGACTTGAGCAGATAAGAGCGCAAGGTGGGAATCCATTCAATGAATATCAATTGCCTTCGGCAATTATTAAGTTCAAGCAGGGATTCGGCCGACTGGTTCGCAGCAAGGATGATAAGGGCATTGTTGTTATTCTCGACAGCAGGATAGTCAACAAGCGTTACGGTGCTAAATTTTTGTCGGCCATACCACGGTGCAAAATGCAGGTCGTTGCTGCGGGGGAATAGGCCGGGGGATGCAGGACAAAGTCATGCTCAGGCGCTAGCAGCAGCCTCTTTTTACTGCTGTTTTCTCAGAAGATGCCATATCGATAAGTGGACCGAGTGCGCGGGAGGTCTTGATTCCACCGACCTTTTTGCTCGTTGGTCAATCAAAAGCGCAGGTAGTTAGAGAAGAAAACCGGAATTTTTAAAAAATTTTTTATTGCTTTCGGCATAACGAGTTAAAGCAAGACGTGTCACAGATAAGGGTCTCTTTTTCAGCGCAAATGCGCAAGTTCATCCAATAGTGGAAGGGTTGGCCGTGAGAGGCGCGGCAACACTTGTGAACGGTGAGTCGAACCAATTAGTATGGTGGAGTATAGAATGGCATTTGACCTTCATATCTTTGAGGACCCGCAGCTTGAGGTGGAATACATCGAGTGGCTTGTTGACGAGCGGTCGATAGATATTCAGAGGCACTTTATGAGGCTGTGGGAGTATTACGCCAACCGTATGGCGGACGTGAGCAGGGCCGGTACTTCTTCCGGAAAAGTGAACGAGTCCGGCAGATGCTATCTGCAGGCCCAGGAATATGGTCTTCCTGCAAGAATAACGGGTCTTGCGCACTCGGCCAATGGAGGGGTTTTCGACGGGCAGTCTGTTCGAGATGTTCAACGAAAAGAAGTTGTAATCGAGAATGATATTTCGTGGCGGGTAAATGCTGGTGTGGACTTTTTGTTCGGAAAGCCAATAGGTTTTGTTTCGAAATCGTCGGATAGCCAAAAACGTTCGGAAATCGAGAGCATATTAAAGGCGGTGTTTGCGGCTAACGGCGGTATCGGATTTTTCCAAGATATGGCGGTGCTCGGAAGTGTTTACGGTTTTGTCGATTGTATTGTCAGGCCTGGCAAAGAGGTTTCCGATTTGGGGGTTTCGGTTTCCGGGTCGGTAATCGGTCCGCCTGTTGCGGATAAATCAGCAAACCACAATTTCCACGCTGTGCTGCAATTGGCACAAACAATCGGCTTGGAACTGATTGAAGCACCAAGAGCACTGCCTATTTTGGAAGAGGACGATTATAAGAAAACCAGGTGTTATGTGCAGCACTTCCACCAGAAAAGAAACGCCGTGAAGAAGGTGTTTCGCAGCTCGTGGTTACTATCTCGTATCTTGGGTCGCGTTTCGCGGAATATGATTCGCGATTCCCGAGAATCAGTTGCGGTGACAGAGATTACCGGTACAAGTGCCTGGCAGAGGTATGAAAACAAGCAACTGGTGGCAGAGGGTGAGTTGCCGTGGGGATTTCTGCCGGTAGTACACATACAGAACGTCGCTCAGCCGTACTACTACGAGGGATTAAGCGATGTCGAGCCGCTGATACCTTTGCAGGATGAGCTTAATACGCGGCTGAGTGACAGGGCGAGCAGGATCACATTCCAGTCGTTTAAGATGTACTTAGGCAAGGGGATAGAGGGCTTTGAGGACAGGCCTGTGTCGCCGGGCAGAATGTGGTGCACCGATAACCCGGAGGCGACTATCGAGGAGTTCGGTGGAGATTCGGCGATGCCGAGCGAAGATATGCACATTGCTGAGATTAGAGAAGCGATGGACAAGACAAGCGGAGTGACTCCGCTTGTGGCCGGGGTTCTGAAGAGCAAGCTCGGCAACCTTACAAGTGCAGTTGCTCTTAGACTGACGCTTATGGGGATGCTTTCGAAGACGGAACGAAAGAAATTTACTTATGGCGAAGGACTGAAAAAGATCTGCAGGATGCTTCTGGATATACTCGACAAGGCCAACATTTGCAGAACGAGCGAAGGTGACAGAGAGGTTGATATTATTTTCCCGAGTCCGTTGCCGGAGAATATGATGGAGAAGCTGAAAGAAGCACAGATCAAAAAGGAATTAGGCGTACCTACTGAGCAGGTGCTCAGAGAGTTGGGTTATGATATCTCAAGAGAAAGTCGGGATTCTGATTGGGAGGTTGTATGAGTCCAATTGGCGCGCAAGAAGATGTTTTGTCAGAGGCAGAAGCAGGACAGGTTGACGGCAATGATGCCAAACTTGTTCCGGTAGCCGAATCAATTCGCTATCGCAGAAGGGCACAGAGTGCCGAGAAGAAAGTCGACGCTTTAGCAGAGCAATTGGCTGAGGCTAAGGCGCAAGCTTCCGAAATGGCTGAGCAATTGAACGATATCCAGTCCGAACAAAAGCTGATGCGCAAGCTGGCTGGAGCCGGCGCTGTCGATTTGGAGACATCTGTTCTAATTGCCAAGGCCAAGATTAAAGGTGAGACGGAAGCGGAGATGGATCGTGTGATTGAGCAGTTGAGGAGAGAGAAGCAGTATCTGTTCACTGATGCTGGGGGGCCTACGGCAGCAAGAAAGACGGCGGGGGCGAAGGAAAAAATACAGAACAATCAAACAATCCTTGAAAGAGCAGCTAAGAAGGCCGCGATGACCGGTAGTCGAACAGATTTGCAGGAGTATCTGAAACTGCGGCGGAATTTTATCTGAGTTGATTATTGACGAGCAGTGATTGATTATTTCACTGCAATATAAATAAAGGAGAATTGACAAATGGCTTTTACAGGGAAAGCAACATATTCAGCGGGTTCGGCCTTGCCGGAATTGGCTGAGGATGTATCAGATTTAATCGGGCTAATTTCGCCTTATGAGACACCTTTGTTGGATGCTTTGGGTGACCCGATGAAGGAGGCAACCAGTACGCATCACGAATGGCTCGAAGATGAACTGCTGCCTAATAAGGACGCTATCAATGATGATACGTACACCGACCCGAGTGCTGATACCGACTTTGTGGTCGATAACGGCAGCAGGTTCCGTGTAGGTGATCAGATTCAGGTCGAAGGATCCGAGGAACTGATGCTCGTTACGACCATCAATGGTGATACACTGACGGTGGTTCGCGGCTATGCGGGAACTACGCCGGAAAACCTTGCTGATAACCAGGTAATCAACATTCTCGGAAATGCATCTCTTGAAGGTGCGGACAAGCCCGGCGCGAGATTTACCAATCGCACAAGGTGCGGTAACTACACGCAGATATTTGCCGCTACAGTGGAAGTGAGCGGAAGCGATATGGCTGCGAGTCAGTTGGGTTTGGCCGATGAGATGGATTATCAAAAACAGGAGCGGCTGCGGGAGCTGCTTCGCGATCTGGAAAACACGGTTGTCAACGGTGGGCAGCCGACGAGCAATCCAGAAGGCAGCGGTTCAGTGAGAAGGTCCATGAAGGGCATTATCCAGCATTTGTCGGCAAATGCTTTTCATACCGGCGGCAGCGGATTTCCATCGGGTAACGACCTTGACGAGGCCAAGATCAATTATGTGCTGAGGAAGATCTGGGAGACCAGTAACGGCAATGTGGATTTGATAGTCGTCGGTGGGTTCCAGAAGCGGAAGATAAATGCTTTTACTGCAAGCAGCCGGAGTTATGCGGCTGGGGATACCACTTTCACCGATATGATTAATATCTATGAAAGTGACTTTGGTATTTGCAGAATTGTTACTACGCGGTGGGTACCGCAAGATGCCGTTTTGTTTTTGGATTCATCTCGTATTGGTGTGCTTGCTTTGGCGGGACGGAGCTTCCATTTCAAGCCTTTGGCAAGCAGCGGCGACTATGAGTGCGGCGAACTGATTGGTGAGTATACGCTTGAGCTAAAGAACGAGGCGGCACACGGGCTTATTCGCGATTTAAGCACCAGCTAAGTATGTGGGGGTATCCAGGGCACAGAATTATGCGTCTTGGTGAGGGTGCCCGAAGGTTTCGTTGAGTCTTTGGGCACCCGACACTGCCGGTCATTAGAGAAGAGGACTAAAGAAGATGGCTAAGTTTTCGAATGATGTAGATATTTTGAAGTACGAGCCGATCCTGTTCGGGGAATTGCACCTTTCGAGCCAGGTTTTGGCAGCCGGAACTGGTGGAACACTAAGCGGTACGACACTTACCGCAGGCGGCGAGAATTTCATAAGTGCTTCGGTGGCAGCTGGTGGAGTCATATACCTGCAGTCTGCCGATGGATTGCTGGACGGCGCTTTTGAGATAGTCTCAGTGGATTCTACAACGCAACTTACCATCTCAGTTGTCAGGGCAGATTCAGATGATGAGGCGATAGCGCCGCCAGCGTCTAATGACATATCCTATCGCGTCAGCACGTTTGATCCACAGGCCGGCGAAGTTGGTTTTCAGTTGACTGAGTATTTTGGGATTAGGCCAGGTAATCCTGACAGTGTTTACAGCGTGGCGGATGTTTTGGACACAAATGTTTTAAGAAAGGCCTCAGTCTTTGCAGTGATTGCCAGTGTGTATGCGATGTTGGCCAGCAAAGCAGAAGATGAAAGTTACTGGAAAAAGAGTTTGTATTATCAGAAGCTTTTTGAGAAGGCGAGAGAACGGTGTCGGCTTAGTATCGACGTCGGTTGCGATGGGGTGGCTGATATTACCAAATTGGGGGCATCCGTAAGGTTGGTTCGGGATTAGTATGCGAGGGAGAGACAGATGAGTACTACTTTAGATGGACAAGCTTTGTTTGACGAGCAACAGTTGGAGATAAAGGTCGGAAGTTTCGGTAGGGATTCTATGAAGAGAACAGTACCTGGATTAGATGGTGTGCTTAGTATTGATCTCGGCGGACGAGACAGAAAGATTACACAAAAGGGAACCCTGCGAGCAACGAGCCGGTCACAAATGGACGAGAGAGCAAGTGTAATATCGGCCTGTATGGATGGTGACACACATACATTGGTAACAGATAGTGGCGAAGAGTTTGATAATCTTCGAATGGACGTTTTTAAGGTGACGCGGGAAAGGTCAAGTGGCACCGGTTTAGTCATCGATTACGAAATTATTTATACGCAGTTGGCGGTTTAGCATTATGGCGCTTATCAGCAGCGGTATAGACAGGTTGAGAGCGTTTGAATTGCCCGGTGGCATTTGGGCGGATGGTCGCAGTGTCGCCACGCCGAGGATAGCTTTGTTGAGGTGGCATTCGAGCCTATGCGATAAGTTATACCAGGTTTACGTCAACGGCCGGTATGCAGGAGCGACTACTGACCGTCAGCAGAGGCAAATGATTGTCCATATGCCTACTTCATTGGAGGCGCCGGTGCGAATTGACGTTTTCGCTGTTGAAGCTGACGAGGCCAGTACTGATTTTAGTAATGAGTTCGATCTATCGCCTCATCAAACTGGTAGGGTAAGAATAACTTTGTTGAGGGGGCAGAATTTACCGATCGGTTCAACGGCTCAAATCTACTTTGACAACGGCACTGGCGAAATTGATTATGACAATCCACTGAGTGATTTGCCAATACGGATCTGGCCGGCTTGGCAGGATAAAGCAGGATTTGGGATGAGCAGGTTTGGCGCAACTGACTTTGGTTATGATTCGGCAGCAGCGATCGGATTTGGAAAGGGCAGCTTCGGAAGAGGGCAGTTTGGCCTTGATGCTGATACGATTGAATGGATGAGTCGGTCTTTGCAAGCAGGGGTTTACAAATTTGGCGTCAGGATCACCGACAAAGGGGGCAACGAAAGCAGCAGCGAGACCGGCCAAGTTACTGTGACACCAGCCGCAAGACCTGCTGAGCAGTTAAGCATTTCTTCGTTTGGCAAACAGACGAATCAATTAGTACTGAGTATGTCGTAACAAAGAATAACAAGGAGAGAATTATGGCTGAGGTGTATCCATCCGACAATGAACTGCTAAATGCACAATCAGATAGTGAGACTGGCGTTGAGTATATACCTACTGGTACAGCGCCTTATTATTTGCAATTCAGGAAGCTGTTGTATCGGCTGCTTCTTGCCGCGAAGCGCGCAAATGATTTGAGAGTTTATGACGAGGGCGGACTGGATATTGGCATCAAGAGCGGTAAGTTTTGGCTGGGCACAGAACTGATTAGCTATGCCGGCTCGTCGGGTAATACTCTGGCGGATGATAAGCAGAATATTTATGTGTATCTGGATTCGGCTGGGAGCCTTGTCAGCAACGAATATAACAGTTTCCCTGATATGGTGACGGCGCCACACATTCGCTTAGCTATAGTAACAACCTCGGGAGGGGACATTGAATCGATAACTGATTCTCGTGTAGGCCATTATTTTGTGATGCCATATGAAGCTGGCGGAGTGAAAAGGGTAATTGATGCTCATACCGGTGATGACACGCTTACTGTAGCTGAGTCTGGTAGCGTTCACAGTAACCTTGGTGCTACGGGGACGGTCACGCTTACGCTGCCTGCATCTGCTCCTGCCAGCACAGTGTTTACCTTTGCAGTCCAGGCGGCATACGAGCTGCGGATTGACCCCGGTACGGCGACAATTAGAGATGATAGTGGCCAGGCTGCGGACAAGTACAAATCGGCTGATGCTATCGGTGAATGTCTTAGCTTAGTAGCCGATTCAAATGGTGACTGGGTGACGATAGCTAAGAACGGGACGTGGACTCAGGAAGCATAAATGAGGGCACAAGTTGATTAAGGCCTGGATGGACAATAATGGGGAGTTAAAGGTAAGCGAGCTTGTTGGAAGGCTGGAATCTAAGGAATTAGTAGTCCTGCAACTGATGTTGTTACTCTGTTAACTATTTATCGAGACGGAGGTTATGTTTAATGTTTATATCACCGCTAATAGACCCGTTTGCCCTTCATAACGTTGCCGACGACACTTCGCCTAAACTTGGCGGCGACTTGAATGGGCAATCGGCGCACGATTTAGTCGATATAGTCAATGGCACATTCATTGGCACTGTAAAAGCAGGCGATTTTATGCCCGTGACTTCAGGTGCAGTAGATTTGGGCGGTATGGATAAATATTTCGACGACCTTTGGGTAAAAAATGTTTTTTGTATAACAGAGATGATGGTCGGTACTTTTAATACGCCTCAAACCACACTCGATGTAATAGGCCCTTATGTGTCGCCGTTCGGTCACTTTTATTTAAAAGCAGATGCAGGCAGTCATTGTTACTTTACAATGGAGAGTCCGCAAAGTGGTAAAAATGTCGGGTTTTACATCAAAGAGACAGTAGATTCGGAAAGTACAAATCGGTGGTTGGTGGACTACGAGACTAATTCTAATTATCTCCGCTTTTATAGCTATGCAGATACTGGGATTGCATTACAAATAAACGACAGCAGAGAGACATACATGCCTGATGTTTATAACCATAGTCATGGTGGAACAGGCAGAGCGATGTACACTCAGTCAGATGGTCAACTGACTTGTGACACTTCAGGTCTTCGATTCAAGGAAAATATAAGGGACTTAACGGATACATCACTTCTATTCCAGTTGAGGCCAGTGCTTTTTGATTGGAAAGATGGTGGCATGCTTGATGATGTGGGTTTGGTTGCTGAAGAGGTGGCTGCTGTGGATTCTCGCTTTGTTGCATATGGACAAAAGACAATTGTAGAAGAATGTAGCGAGGATGAAGATGTCACCTGCAAAAGGATACAATATCTCGAAGATAAGACTCAGGTAGCAAGTGTCCATTATGAAAAATTTATCCCATTGTTAATAGCAGAAACACAAAAATTAAGAGCAGAAGTGGAACTGTTAAAGAATGGCTGACAATAGCAAACGCAAAGAGATTCTCGCGGAGTTAGGACAACTTATGCTTGATAGAGAAGAGCTGGTCAGGCAACTACAAATTCTGGACCAGAAAGCTAATCAGTTGAAACTACAATTATTTACAATTGATTCAAATAGGAACAAATCCGATGGCGAATGAAATACACATAGACTATGAATCAGGTAAAACTTTGTATGCTGTCCGTTATAACTCGGCTGGTCAAGTTGCCTTATCTGATGGCTCATCATTTGAGAACTGGGGGGCAAATGGCCGCGATGCGGACGACTACGATGTGTCTCTTTCAGAGGTAGGTTCAGGTGGGAGCCATTATGCGGGCAACCTTGATACAGGCAGCAATATTCCAGCAGGTCGTTATTGTGTTGTGGTGTTTTTGCAAGCTGGCGCGAGTCCTGCTGATGGTGACAAGATAATTGGCAGCGGTGAGATTGTGTGGACTGGTGCGGGTGAGGTGACCGCCGACAAGATACTTGCCAACAAGGCCCTTCAGACCAAAAGCACTGGTGCAATCAAGTATTATGATGACGATGGCCAGACGGTTATCCTGACTCATACTCCGGATGACAGTGAATCGGCCATTACAAGGACGCCGAGCTGATGGATAGAGGATGGTTGAGAGAGGCGCTGTTTGCAGGTATGAGTGCCAATGCGTTTAAGCTTGGCACGGTGTTAACCTGTGGATGGTTCTGGCCCCGAATTGACGGTTGCTCAGTGCTCTATCGCGGCGACAGGATGGACATCATTGATTTTTCAACTGTATTGGCGGTGGCTGAAGTTGACGCCTCGCAAATCTCACCACCAAACTACGTCCAGCACAATAGTAACTCGACGTATTTCTATGTCATCCGCCGGGCTAATAGTTGTGGCTATCAGGAATATACTTTATCCGCCTCGGTCAAGGTCTCGATAGATGCCGATGGCGATTTGGTTGAGCCACAGCCTAATAACATTTTTGCAATAAGAGCTGAACAGGTGAACGGCAACAAGATAAAACTTGTTTGGTATTACTGTCCCATCGAGCAGAAGGAGGAGCCAGCAAGTTTCAAGATTTATTATGATGCGGGGGCTGGGCAGGTTGACTACGAAAACCCCATCGCCACGATTCCCTACAAAGGGCGGAAGTTTTACAGCTACCAAAGTGATCCGCTTGGTGCGGACAGATATTTGTTTTGCATAAGGGCTGAGGGAGCTAATGGTCAAGAGGGTGGTTCTGTGCAGATAAGCATCCAGCTTGATACCGACAGTCCAGTTGCGGTCGATATTCTCAACGCCGAAGCTATCTGAGAGTTCAGAGGTTCTTCATGTCCAATAGAATTGACTTTTTCCAGCCAGCTCAAACGGAGCTTGCACTTGCCGGCGCAGTAACTTCAATTTTGCTTGAGGGGTCACTGTGTCCCTTTCTTGAGGTAGTGGATGTTGTCCGGTGTGGCTGGCCGGAATTTAGCTGGGCCAGATTAGCCGTGAACCAGGCTGCGTATCCAGGTGCCAGCTTGACGGCGGCTGAAGAGATTGAAGCCGAACTTCCTATCGGAAAACCCGTTTG
The DNA here is from genome assembly GCA_964582985.1 of uncultured Pirellulales bacterium. Classification (GTDB taxonomy): domain Bacteria; phylum Planctomycetota; class Phycisphaerae; order Sedimentisphaerales; family Anaerobacaceae; genus CAZQYB01. Next base: position 35,844 of record CAZOUM010000001.1, read on the forward strand.
CATTCGGAGGTATTTTAACATTGGTGCACCGGGTGCAGTGGCTTTTAGTCTTCCCGTTTTCTGTGGTCACATAGAAGGCATCGAGACGAGGTTTGGGCCGGATGGCGAAAGAGTGGAGATCGTTGTTAAAGACATTTCTGCAGAGCTAAGACGCATCACGGTCTGTGGCCAGCGGGTGGGAAACCCTGATGGTTCGACTTTGCACTTGTCCGGTGTTGATACTATTTTCAACCCGGATGGCAAGGCCAATGCTATGGTCGAGCAGATAGACAACAACGGCAAAAGCTATACGGTGTTTGCTGCCGAGTCGCCAGCCGGCAAGCTTTGGAGCTTTGCGGAAGTAATTGATTATTTGCTTTGCGAATATTTACCTACCGGCCAGTTGCATAGCCCGAGCATCAAACAGTTGCGGACCCTGACGGATAACCAGGTGGTTCGTGACCTTGATGTAACAGGTTTAAACCTCTTAGATGCGTTGCGCCGGTGCTGTGAGTGCGTTGGGCTGGAGTTTAAGTTTGTGCCCAGGCTTGTACCGACAGGACCTGAGCAAGCGATTGTGTTTTATAAGCCGGGTCAGGGTAGAGCGGTTGAGCTGAATTGTCAGCAGGTCGGAGGGCGGTTGAGCATTTCAAAGACAAATATTGCTCGGCTGCACAGCAGGAGAAACTTCTGGCCGGTGACACACAAATATATTGGTCAGGGCGACTTCAACGTTTACGAAGCAACTTTCGATTTGGTGAAGGCGTGGGATCCAGCAGGTGAGGATACAGACTATGAAAAGTTTTCGCCCTCAACCAATCCGAATTTTTATCAAGTAAAAGATGTATCCCGCAAGTGGTGTCTTAATGAGGCAGGTGACTACAGTGGTGCCCCTTATAATCAGGGCGATGCTTTTGATTTTTCAAAGATTTTCGAGAGCAGTAACTATGTTGAGCGTCGCCGGCGTTTTTGGCCAGCTTTGACCACGGACAAGCAGGGCAAATCGCTGGGCTATTTTTTGGAGGTATCGTTCGATAATGGGCTGCATTGGTGGCAGTACCTTTACGCTTTCAATAACCTCCTCGATGAATGCGGCGTGTGGCTTAGCAGTGACCAACTTGATGTCGATACCTGGATGGCGGCTCTAAAAGGAGTATTAAAGTTCAGGATAACCGCATCGGTGGTCAGCGATGAGAGATTGAGCTGTGTGGTGGCTGATGGGCCGGTAAATTCTGCAGCGCCCGTGGTTGAGCATATTATTACCTGGCCGCGCCGATTCAAATATCGCAAGGTTTCCGGTCAGAGTATCTTTTCAGGCTACTCGGACGAGTCGCTCGGGACACCAAATGAGGCTGATGACACTGCTGTACTGTACGAGTTTGTACGCAAAAGAGCCGGGCTGATGTCTGCGACAATCGAGACAGTCGATGTGCAGACGCCTTATCTGGTTCTTGATTACGAAGTCGGTGACATAGTGACCGCAAGTCCCGAGAGCAGGGACCTGCTGGGCTGTCGAAGTAATAATCGAAGCATCAGTTGGATAGAGCGGGTGCAGATGGACTTTCGAAATCAGTGTACGAATTTGAATATCATTCGGAAAAGAAAGTGCGAGCTATGAGCAACGGGGCAAATATATCCAATGGCCGGGAGATACTTGAGCGCCTTTCTCGTGAGGGTTCGCCGGGGACTGAAGAGACGACGGTTGTTACTTCGCCTGGTGCCAGGGCTGCTGCGTGGGCTGTCAAAGTCAAAAGTCTGTCCTCATACAACGTCTATAACGTCCGTGCGGTTGAGATAGGTGACCCTGGGACGCTGCCGATGGAGTTAGGCGGGCAGATGCAGGCGGTCAATATGGCCGAATCGTTTCTTTCGAATGGACAACTATCGGCCAGCACCTACGCAATAATGTTCAGGGTTGGGGACAAAAACGTGTTCCGTGTGCCGGTGTAGGGACAGCGGAAAGCGTTTAGATAACTCTGTGAAGGAACTTGAAAGTGGCTGAAGAGAATTCGCGAAGCTGGCGGTTTAATCGTCAGGTGAATCTTTCTGTGCTGGTTCAGTTGGTATTGCTGGCGTCTTTGATTGTTGGCAGTTGGGCCAATTTGCAGGGGCAGCTTGACCTTTTGCAGCGAGACGTCACGTATCTGTGTCGGTGCCAGAAGGATTTACAGCGGAAGCTTGAATCGCTTTCGGCCAAGAGCATTTCGTATGAATACCGGCTGCGGGCACTTGAGAAGCGCATCGCTAACGCTGATATAGCAGACGAGGCCTTTTAACCAGTGTAGTAAAGGAGACAATCGATGAAAAAGGGGTTAGCGACAATATGTGTTTTCTGTATGTCACTTGCCGGCTGTGGTAGTGTTCGTTTTGCACCGACCGAGGCGCAAAAGCAAAACGCCTGGTTGCATAATCGCACAACCACGGTAACAGCCGAGTATACCAGGGCGGAAGACGCTTCGGAAAAATTGCAGGCGTTGGCAGGACTGTCAGAATTGCAGAGCAGGGCTTTTGTGTCTTATTACGGTCTGCCGAGGGAATTTCCGGAAGCCGAGACTGTCGAGGATATACTGGCGCAGTCGAATTTTGAGCTTGCACAGACGGCTATGGCTGAATCGGCGGATAGGCCCGATGCATGGGACCTAGCGGACTCGGCCTTGGAGCTGGCAATCGGGATATCGGCTCTGTTAGGTGGTGTCTACGGCACAAGGGCGGTTAGATTCCTAAGGGAAGCGAGGGTGAAATCAAAGGCCCTGCAGGAGGTCATCGCTGGCAATGAGCTTTTCAAAAAAACAAATAATCAATATGCCTCAGCGTTCAAAGATGCACAGAAGGATCAGTCTCCGCAGACACGACAAATTGTAGCACAAATGAGGTCGTAACCTGGGCTTGGCAGTCTGGGTTGGGTGCGATGAGCTATGGAATATCAGAGTAAGGTTCGGAATATGTCAGAGCCGGTTCGATTGGGCGAGATTTTGCCGCAGGTTTTAGCCGATATCCAAAAGCGAATGCGGGAAAACGGCCACTCTTCAAGAAGAAAGATAGCTGAAAAACAGAGCTGCCGCAGGATTTGCCTTTGAATTCGTGCAAGAGTCAGAAATTTGCCACTAATGGGTTGCATCAAAGCAACGGGTTGGCTTATAATTGTCGCAGCAAAGTTCAGCAGCGTGGCTGAACCAAGCTAATGTTAAACATGGATATTCCGGAGAAACCTTGTGCCGGGTAAATGGCGAAGGAGCAGAATGATGAGGATGATTGCGAGATTTGCAGTGGCTTTAGCAGTGGTTGCCGTGGCGACGGTGGGGTGCGCACGGCAAAAATCCATACGAGTTGTTGTATGGGATGAGCGACAGCCCAAACAGCAGCCCACATACGCGAACTTTCTTGGAAATCACATTGCCAACCACCTCCGTGGGCAAACCCGATTTTCCGTCCGTTCGGTCGGCATGGATGACCCACAGCAGGGCCTGCCGGACGAACTGCTCGATAATTGTGATGTTCTGATTTGGTGGGGGCATCGCCGGCAAGGTGATATCTCGGTCAAGACTGCTCAGCGGATTGTCAAGCGGATAAAGGCCGGCAAGTTTAGTTTCATTGTGCTGCATTCGGCCCATTGGTCAACGCCGTTTGTGGTGGCCATGGAAGAGCGTGCGAAGCAGGATGCGCTGGCCAAGCTCTCCGCGACCGAGCGCGCCAATGCAAAGGTCGAATTGGTCGGCAGATTCCAGCGCAAGGCACCAGCTCGCGATGCCGAGTTGACACCCGCGGTATCCTATGAGAAAGGACAAGATGGCAGCACGCTGGTACGCATCGTTCGGCCAAACTGTTGTTTTCCGGAGTACAAGGCCCACGGCAAGTCGAGTAAGTTCAAGGCCCTCCTTCCTAATCACCCCATCGCCAACGGCATCCCTAAAGAGTTCACGCTTCCCCAAACGGAGATGTACGGTGAGCCATTCCATGTGCCCGCTCCCGATGCCGTTATCTTCGAAGAGAAATGGGAGGCAGGACAGCGATTTCGTAGCGGAGCCCTCTGGAGTCTTGGCAAGGGTAAGGTGTTTTACTTTCGACCCGGCCACGAGAACTTTAACGTCTACCATCAGCCGGAGCCGTTGAAAATCATCTCCAACGCCGCCCGGTGGTTAGCAGATGAGCTCTCAAAACAGAAAGGCCAGCAATGAGCGGGCCTCTTTCGTGGACGGAAGCGTTTGCCGGCTTATGTCTGCTTGGCTGACGGTGACTTCTGCTTTTTTCTGTGTTCTTGCAGGTGCAGCCTGACATCTAAAACGGTCTTGAGGACGACAAGGACCAGTTCCAATCCAAGAACAGGGCACCTCAGAGCGGAACAGCGTTGGCAGCCATAAGGGCAGGCAGCCGTATGTTGTCTTCGAAAACGTTATTTGCCGGAGTCTCCGATATATTTGTGCCAGTATATGTTCCGGCCTGAACAAAGCAAACCTTTTCGCTTATGGCGACTCATCGAGTCACGATTGAAAGGGTTGACACCAGAGCAGCGATAACTATACTCGATGCCTGTTTAAGTATCTATTATCGAGAACAGAGATGATAGTCGGCGTGATGAGAACTCAGTTGCATCTGCAGGGAATAGGCTCGCTAAAACAAAAGCGAAGCATCGTAAAAAGCGTCGTCGGGCGATTGAAGAGCAGGTTCAATATCTCAATCGCTGAGGTCGACCATCAGGACAGCAAGAGCTCTGCAGTTATTGCGGTGACGATTGTCTCGAACAAGACCAGCCTGATAGACCAGCAGTTCGATGCGGTGATAAGTTTTGTGCAAAAGGACGGCCGATTCTACCTCGGCGAAGTGCAGCGGGAGACCTTTAACTATTAGCTCGAAGTTCGCTGCCGGTTGCTCGATTCAAAAAATCCTGTCAACGATAAATCTTGCGCCCCAGAACAGATCCAAGCCTGTTGCTGAGCACAGGATAATCCACCGCAGCCAGCGCAGCCGCAGTTTCGCGCGGGCCAAAAAGAATATGATGGTCACTGCAACCGCACCGAGGATGTAGATTTTGGCGGCTTCGACCAGCAGCCTAGCGTACTTTGCCCCAAGGCCCAAGAATACCTGGAAATATTTCGTGGCCAGCAGCAGCGTCACTATGGCCAGTGCTGCCATAGCCGCCGCGGGAAGAAGTATCCATCCGCGGTCCGCCCAGCCGGCGCAGGCAAGCCCCTGCATACCGGCACCTATAATTATTGAGCAGCACAGAACAGGGACGGCCAGCCATACAATCGGACTTACATTAAAGAACGAATCGTAAAAGGCCAAGGCGGTGCCAATGGCAAAGATTATTACAATCCCGAACCTCCGGGCCTTTAGCAGCATTGTAAAACCCATAGTCAGCGATGCTATTGGGATATGATAAAAGCCAACAAGAATTATGCTTCGCTTTGCCACGACAAGCGGAGCCACTATGCCGGCCAGATCGGCTACACGCGGCCTGGTATTTATTGAAAGCGGAAAGAAGCCGCTGTACGTAGATACCTCAAAGAACAGTGGTATTACCAGAAAGGGCAAAACGGCAAGGGCCCAACTCAGGGCTCGCCATTTGCCCTTAGGTCCAAAAGCGGCAGGACAGAATAGCCAGGGGACAGCAGCTGCTAACAGACCTGCGGCGTGAAATTTAGCCAGGTATAACAAAAAAGGTCCGAAGCCGTAGAGCGCTCCTGCAAAAAGCGAACCACAAAACGAAGACACCCATCGGCGGCTTAGCACGAAACATCCCAGCGAGGCCAGGCAAATATTTACGACGAAGAGGTCTTGCAGCCAAAGAGCACCGAAGCCTTTAAAATACGGCCGATACAGATACGCAACGAAACCTGCGTAGAGAAGTGCCGCGGCGGCGAATCTGATCAAACTCCGTTTTACTTTAAGCTTTTCGATTTACGATTTTCCTTTTTCGTTTTTCGCCCGGCAATCGCAAATCATTTCAGAATCACTTTGCTAAGACCTTTGTCTCTACTGTCTTCTTTGCGGGTGGTTTCTCAACCTCTACTATATCTATTGCCGGTTTTGCACGTGTTGGTTGTGGACATTCGCCGGTCCAGCAATACAAACAGAGTTTCTCTTTGGGCCGGCCGATGGCCTTTACCATATCATCGACGGCCTGGTATCGCAGCGTGGTGACGCCCAAATCCTTGGCGATCCATTGCACCATCTTCCTGTGTTTTTCACAGTTTGAGTCGATATATTCCGACACATCTTTGAGGTCATGACCTTCGAGGCTGCGGATGGCCCTTCTGGCGGCAAGCTCATGGATGGAACGTGTGGAAAGATTGAACCTGCACGGGAACATCAGGGGCGGACAGGCCGGCCTCATGTGTATCTGTTTGGCGCCGCAGTCCCAGAGCTTTTTAATGGCGAAGTTCTTAAGCTGGGTCCCCCTTACGATTGAATCCTCACAGACCACGATACTGTTACCTTCAATTACCTCTTTTATAGGGATGAGTTTCATCTTTGCAATCAGGTCGCGGGTCTGCTGTGAAGGCGGCGTATAACTTCTGCCATATCCCGGCGTGTATTTGACGAGTGGGCGTCTGAACGGCTTGCCGGATTGCATCGCGTATCCTAATCCGTGGGCACAGCCGGAGTCCGGAACCCCCGAGACCAGATCGACCTCAATATCGTTGTCGCGTTTAGCAAGGCACCTGCCGCACCTTTCTCTGACTATTTCCACGTTTATCCCTTCGTAGCTTGACGCGGGAAAGCCGGTATATATCCAGAGAAATGCGCAGATTTGGTTTCCATTTTCTCCGCCCGGTCTTCTTCGGAGCATACCGCCCTCGTTTATTAGTACTATCTCGCCCGGCTCGATGTGTTTTACAATCTCAAATCCAGTATTTGGAAAGGCACTGGTCTCGGCTGTAACCGCCCATGCATCTGAGCTTTTGCCAACAATCAGAGGCGTGTATCCAAGTCTGTCTCTTGCTGCATATACTCCATCTTTATTTAGCAGTAACAGTGAGCACGAGCCCTCAATGACACCAAACATCTTCTCTATGCCGTCTATCAGGCTATCTCCCTGGTTGATTAACTTTGCAATCAACTCCGGTGTATTGACAGCCCTTCTGCTTACCTCGCTGAAGGATACTCCCTTTTTCAGCATCTCTTCCGCCAGGTCCTCGGCGTTCTCCACAAATCCGCTGGTGACGATGCAAAATCGTCCAAATCTTGAGTTAAGATAGATAGGCTGTTCGTCAAAATCGCTGATGACGCCTATACCTTTGTTGCCGTCCATGCGTCCGTAGTCATCATAGAATTTTGACTTAAACTGGCTCTGGCTGAGGTTGTGTATTTGGCGGGTAAAGTCCTCTCCCAAAACTGCGACGCCTCCGTATTCAGTTCCCAGATGCGAGTGATAGTCTGTGCCGTAGAACAGGGTTTGGGCACAATTTTCCTTCGCGACCACTCCAAAAATACCGCTCATCTTCTGCCTCCTTTGCAATATGTCTGATATTTCCGTTATCAAACGCCTGGCGAACCGGCGTGCCGCCAATCATCAGCTATTTAAGGACTACTTTGCCTGTGCCTGTCGTGATTCTACCCGCCTTGAAGACTTTTTCGCCGTACTTGGCAAGTTTCTTTTTTATCGAATCGGCGAAGTCCTCAGCCACAATCAGGACGAACCCTATGCCCATATTAAAGACCCTGTACATTTCACTTTCTTCTACGGGCCCTTTCTTTTGCAGGAATCCGAATATCTTATGCTGCGGCCAGTTCGATTTTTTTATAACCGCATTGCAGTCTTTCGGCAACACCCGTGGAATATTTCCAACCAATCCTCCGCCTGTGATGTGCGCCATCCCGTGGACGATGCGTTTGACCTTGTACTGCGATAACAGTTTGACTATTGGCCGAACGTAAATCCGCGTCGGCTCCAGCAGCACATCGCCCAACACGGCGCCGCCGAGTTCGTCCAGGGTATCGGTCATTTTCAGCCCGGGCTTCTTAAAACATATATTGCGAACAAGCGTGTAGCCGTTACTGTGCAGTCCGCTTGAGGCCAGGCCGAGAATCACGTCGCCTTTGCGTATATTTGAACCATCGATGATTTTTTTTCGCTCGACTATTCCAACGGCGAAGCCGGCCATATCGAAGTCACCTTTGGCGTAGGTATCGGGCATCTCAGCCGTCTCACCTCCTATCAGGGCGCAGTCAGCTAAGCGACACCCGGCAGCTATGCCTTTTACTAACTCTGTGATTATCTTCGGCTCCAGCTTATGAACCGCCAGATAATCGAGGAAGAACAGCGGGTCAGCGCCCTGCACCAGCATGTCGTTGACATTCATCGCTACCAGGTCAATTCCCACGGTGTCGAACTTTCTTATTCTGCTTGCCAACTGGACTTTGCTGCCCACTCCGTCCGTGCAGGCCACGAGCACAGGGCTTTTGTAGTTTTTTTTGAAAAGCCTTTCGTCGTAGTCGAGCCGAAACATTCCCGCAAATGCATTCCTGGCTTCAATAACTCGAGGCCCAAATGTGCTGGCTACGTATGAATAAATCTGTCGAACCATCTCATCGCCGGCATCGATACTTACTCCGGCTTGCCGATATGTCAGATACTTATCCATCTGCCTCTAATGAATCATCGAACTTATGCAACTGATACCGCTCCATAGCGAACTTATTAACCGGCCTATCAACCGGTATTCTATATTTTCCGGTCCAGCAGGCAGTGCAGTAGTGGTCCCCCGGAAGTGCCGCACAAGACAGCAGCCCTTCCAGCGACTGATAACCGATACTGTCTACTCCGAGAAATTCTTTGATTTCTTCCAAGTTGCGGTTGTTTGCCAGAAGCTCTTCTTTGGTTGGAAAGTCCACGCCATAAAAACACGGGAATCTTAACGGTGGGCAACTGACCCGCATATGGATTTCTTTTGCGCCGGCCTGCCGCAGTGTTCTCATTTTGCCTCTTGTGGTTGTGCCGCGAACAATTGAATCGTCCACCACCACGACGCGTTTGTCGCGTACGATTTCGTTGACTATTGCCAGTTTGAGTTTGACCTGTAGTTCTCTGAGTTTCTGGTCGGGTGATATGAATGTCCTGCCCACATAATGACTCCTGACAAATCCCATATCGAAAGGAATCTTACTTTGCTCTGCGTATCCTATGGCCGCCGATGTCCCTGAGTCAGGCACAGGTATAACCACATCGGCATCGGCTGGGTGGTCTTTTGCCAGTTGGCTTCCGAGCTTTTTCCTAAACTCGTGCACGTTCTCGCCGAAAATCGTACTGTTTTGCTTGGCAAAATAGATATGTTCGAAGATGCAGTGTGCCGGTGTCACGCTGCCCGGCTCGACGAAGAATCTACTGCTCAATCCCTTTTCATCGAGGCGAACGATTTCGCCCGGCTCAACTTCGCGAATGAATTTCGACCCCATCGCGTCGAGAGCGCACGTTTCGCTGGCAACGAGATATGCGCCTTTTTCGGTTTGGCCGATGCACAAAGGCCGAATGCCGTAGGGGTCCCGAGCAGCTTCGATACGGTTGTGAAACAAAAACAGTAGAGAATATGCCCCCTGCAGATGGTTTAGCACGTGGGCCAGCGGGTCGGGCTTGCTGACGTGAGTCGGCTTGGCGAGCAAGTGAATAATGGTTTCGGTGTCGGTTGTGGACTTGAATATGCTGCCGTATGCCTCATATTCATCCCGCAGCAGAGATGCGTTTATGAGATTGCCATTATGCGCCACCGCCACTTGGCCGCGGGAGTACTCGCACAAAAGCGGCTGATTGTTGATAGAACTGGTCGAACCGGCGGTCGAATAGCGTACGTGGCCGATGGCTATCGGATTCGCCAGCTTCTCTAAAAGACCCGAGCCGCTGCGGAATACCCTGCCGACTGTGCCTATACCCGTGTAGCACTGGATAAGTTCGCCGTTGCTGGATGCGATTCCTGCTGATTCCTGTCCGCGGTGTTGAAGGCTATGCAGGCCGAAGTAGGTCATTCGAGCGGCGTCGGGCTCACCGAAGATGCCGAACAGACCGCAGCTTTCTCGTGGTTTGTGGCTTGTGGTTTCTCGCCTATGGTTCATTCTTGTTTTTGACTTTCCAGTTCTTACCTTCTTCGGTAGTTTAGTGAATCGGCAAAGCCAAGTCAAATAATTGTTCATAGTCCCCGAATGTGTCCTCTTTTTATTGCTCGGGATACATAAATTCGGGTATTCGGCGAACCTTGCCTTTCTCATCGACGCAGGCCAGTACGCTCGAGCCCTCGGCCAGAATTGCATTGTCGCTGCAGCGGATAAGCTTGTAGGTGTGCTCGACCTTACTTGCCGTTACGTTTGAGCAATTTGTTTGCAGTTGCAGTTTCTCATCATATCTCGCCGGCTGACGATATTTTATATGAAGCTCAGCAGCAACAAAGAACACGCCGGCCTGTTCGAGGTCTTTATAAGCAAGACCGTTGGCACGCAAAAGTTCTGTCCGGCCCATTTCAAACCAGACCGGATAAACGCTGTGATGAACAACGCCGGCCTGGTCGGTTTCAGCGTACCTGGGCACGATTGTTATCGTGTGACTTTGGATACTTGTTCGCCTGGGAAATTCCATCTTGCACCTTCGGTGAGAGAATAGCAGAAAGATTGCGATTTGCAAGAGGATTCGCTAAGACAGACGTAGTTGGGTGGCGGGCAGGTAAACGTCCAAGAGTAAAACCAAGAGAAAATCAAAGCGCAAAGTATATTCCCCTCTGCCAACTATGCGGATATTTAAAATGGAACTGGAAAAATATTAAAAGTTGACGCGTTGGTCCTCCGACACGATAATGCCGCTATTGCTAAAACTGTCTCTTGGCCCTTAAAACCAGCCCTTGAAAGGACAAAATGATGAAAAACCGCCTTTATGCACGGTTTGAGATTCTGGCTTGTTTTCTTATTTTTTTGGTCACTTTTGGCTCAACCGCCGACTGTGGACCTAATACGGTTCCGGTCGAACCAAACAAACCTGCCAAGGAAGCCGCAAAGACAGGCATTGCCGTTACCGTTAACGGGATTGATATTACCGAGAGCCAGCTCAATGCCGAGGTTGCCCGGGAGCTTGGCCGGATGAGAATCCCGCCGCAGATGCCACCACAGTTTCTTGAGCAATATAAAAAGGAACTCAGACGACAGGCTCTGGACAGGCTGATCAGCAACGTGCTGGTCAATGAAAGGATAAAAGCAGAAGTGGTGGTCACGGAAGAAGAAGTATTAGGTTACCTTGAGGGAATGGCCGCTGCACAAAGGCCGCCATTGACGCTGGAAGATATCAAGAGACGAATAACAGCCTCCGGCCAGGATTTTGAGCAGATAAAAGCGAATATACGAAGAGGACTGGGTTATCAGAGACTTATGATGGCACAATGGGCCGGCAGGATAAACGTTACAGAAGTCGATGCCAAAAAGTATTATGATGAAAACCCACGGCGATTCGAAACGCCGGAGCAAGTCAAAACAAGTCATATACTGATAAAACCTGATATGTCCGACCCTAACGCTGACCCAAACGAAGCCAAGGCCAAGGCCAAAGCCAAGGCGGAAGAACTGCTCAAGCAAATCAGAGACGGAAAAGATTTTGCCACGTTGGCCAGAGCTAATTCGGCCTGTTCGTCAGCCGCACGAGGTGGGGGCCTAGGGTTAAGGCCCAGAGGTACGTGGGTAAAGCCTTTCGAAGAAACCGCTTTTAAGTTGAAGGTCGGACAGGTCAGTGACCTTGTAGAAACCCAATACGGATACCATATCATTAGGGTTACGGACCGCAAAGAACCCAGTCGTATGATGTTTGAACAGACCAAAGATGGGATAATCGGTGAGTTGACGCGAAAAAGACGCGAAGAGATTGCTAAAGAGTATATCGACTCGCTCAAGGCAAAAGCAAAATTTGTTTATCCGCCCGGCAAAGAGCCGAAAGTCAGCAGGACTCTCCTTGATGTGCCCAAACCTGCTCCGGCAGACAGCAACGCACCTGCTACACCAAAAAACACGAATGCTGTTGAATGATGCGCTCACTGGACTTGCCGTCATGCTTGCCGTTTGATATTCTCATCGCCTTCGGTCGCAACTATGACGGTCTTTCCACAGTGTGCTAACCGCATTTGGCTATTTTAGCTGTCAGGTCATCAGCAATTCTGGCTTTTTCAGCCGTATCGTTCTCAAGGCCGCGGACGAAACTATTGTCCTCGTAGCTGCCTCTTACTATACGAAAATCAGCTTCTTTGACCCGCCGGTCACCATCAAGCCCGTAGCCAATCATCGAAAAATCTGTAAACTCTTTCTGAGCATCTTTCAGGATTAGACCATTGAGCGTCGCAACCGCCTCTTTCCATTGAGCTATCCGCCCGGCAATATCATCACCGGTTACCTGGTCAATGCTCTTTGCTAAAATCCTCTCAAGATTTTTCACAACCCACGCCCACTCATACGCAGGGTACTGCTCGTAAACAGCTTGAAATTTCTGGGCTAATTGTTCAACAGTGTTTAAAGCTCCTTCTTCAACCGCCTTTAGAATCTCCTCCAGGGCCTGTTCAGGAACAAGTAATCCAAATACGTCCAGCCATTTGTCCCTGCCGAGGTCCGTATCAGCGGCCAAAACCGCTCTTAGCTGCTTCAGACTTTCAACACGATTATTTTGTAAACGCTCGACAAGACAATCCCCAAGATACTTATCAATGCCTGTCTGATAATATTCAATGCCTTTTTGCAAAGATGTCCGGTCTAAGTAAAGCTCTCCGTAGGTTACATAGCGGGCCTCCTTGTCGCAATCGGCCTGAAGATTTAAGAGTAACTGCCGACCGGTGACCATCTTCTGCACGGTGAAGGGGCTTAAGGCTAAGGCCTTGAAATTTATCAAGTCACTTTTCCGCGGATCCTTACGCTTGTCGCGCTTAGGCCATTTGGCTGCATCCCTGACGGTGCCGACCGTTGCGAGGTTTACCGCTGGGGCAAGCACACTCTTGCCTTCTGACTCCAGAATATAGGAAAAGGGGAACTGAGAGGTATCAAATCTTGCATAATGTTTGCCGATGACCGTGGAAAAGGCCCCGACTCTGGCAGGCCACATCAAATATGAAAAAGAGCCGGTCTTCGAGCCCCTTTCGAGTATTCCCTGATGAACCGGCCCCAACTTGTACATATGGTTACTTTCATTTGAGCCGCTTCCTGCGTTGTAAAAAGAACACATGGCCGCGATAAGCAGCGTCGATTTGTGATGGGTAACACTGTAAGGCCCGGCAAAAAGCGAGCAGGCCTCGCCGTGAAAACCTTCGCAATTAGCAAAAAACACTGAATTTTCAGCGGAAAACTGCCTGCCTAAAACAGTGGCCTGGCCGACAAAACATTTCGAAATTATCGCGGCGTCGGTAACTTTCGCCCCCGAACAAACGATAAAATCCTCGGCGACAACGCCCTGTCCAATATACACTGGAGCTTCAGGGCAGCTATTGATTGTGCCGTTCTCCAGCCTGGCTGCACCTTCAATCACAGCACAAGGACCAACCTTGACATTTTTAAGACTACCGGTATTGATAATCCTGGCTCCGGCCGCTATCAATCCTTGGCAAGACGTGACAAAGCTGACGTATTGGGAAATCATCTTCGCAATATTCTCAATTATTCTCTGCCGGTCCCGATAAAGTGCCAAAATGTAAGCAATCTGCGCCGTTAAATGGTCGTAGATTGGTATCTCCCTGCCGCCGGCTTCATTCAAAACGCTGACTTCGGTGCCGTTGCCAAATGCACTTTCGCCTTCAACCACCAGTAAATCGACATTGTCAACGACTACATCGTCCGCGATTGTATAGTTGGCTATGTGATTGCTGACATTGTTAATGTATACGTTGTTCCCAATCTTGCAGTTGTGGATTGTGGCGCATCTTATGCTTGAAGGCTTTGCCAGCCCACCATAAAAAGTTGTCATCTTCTCAAGCACACCTATTTCAACATTGCCTGAGAAGTGTACGGATTTGACTCTTTCAGGGTTGAAGTTTTGAGCGACCTTGATACTTGTCCAATCTGAAGAGCTACACCCCTGGTTTTGCAACTGGGCGATTTCAGCTTGAGATAATGGGCGAATTTCTGATGCCATTTTTAGTCCCTTCCGGGTTCAATAGCAATCTGTCACCGGCACCAAGGCCGTCCGCAGGCACGGCATAACAGACTAACAGGGCAACCTTGATAGTCTTGAAACAGAAAGGTCAACTCTTCAAGGAAAATGTCGCTGTATTGCAGCCTTTGGCCCTTTGCCCTTCATTTAGTTGCCATCAGCGGCGATTTGTACATGCTTCGAATCAGCGTCCAACCTTTTTCTGCACCAGATGTTTGTTATCGCGGACCCAGTTGTAATACTCCGTCCTCGTGAGTTTCGATGCTGCCGCTTCATCTAATACGATTGTAACAAAACTATGGAGCTGAAGTGACGATGCTGTTATCTGACTGGTGACAGGTCCTTCAATGAATTGTGCACACACGTCTGCCTTCTTTTCGCCATTTGCAATCAAGAGAATCTTTTTCGCTTCCAGAATCGTACCTATGCCCATGGTGATAGCGAATCGTGGAACGTCCTCTATGTTTTCAAAAAACCGGGAGTTATCTTGAATAGTCTGTTTATCAAGCGCCTTTACTCTTGTCCTGCTTGCAAACGAAGAACCCGGCTCATTAAAGCCGATGTGACCATCGCCCCCGATACCGAGCACCTGAAGGTCAATGCCGCCGGCCTTTTTGATTTTTCCCTCATACCAGTGGCTGAATTCCTCCGGGTCATCCGTATTTCCTTGGGGAACATACACATTTTCTGGATTTGCGTTTATGTGTTTGAACAGGTTTTCCCACATGAAAAGATTGTAACTATTATTATGTAATGGAGCCAGGCCAACGTACTCGTCCAAATTAAACGCCGTAGCCTTCGAGAAATCCAAACCTTCCTCCTTATGGACTTTCACGAGCTCCTTGTACGTTCCAATTGGAGTGTCGCCGGTTGCCAGACCCAGCACTAAATCATGCTTCCTTTTAACTTCCCTGGCGATTATTTGCGCGGAAGTTTTGCTCATCTGCTCATAATCGGGCGTAATAATTATTTCCATTTTACTCTCCTCTTTCTGATAAGATTTTTCGATTCTTGTTACACTACTGCCAATATTGGCTGGGCAACTTTTTGCCCAGATACGCTACTATACCCCACATTTTACAGTTACCTGTCGCAGAAGCTCAACTGCGGCTTGCGCTAACGCAATTTCCCAGTCGGCTGATAAGCTCTTCCGCCAATTTAGTTTTTGCGACTATATGCCTTTCAATTTCAGCAACGAAGTTGTTTTGTTCAAATGTGCCCCGGACCGCTTCAAAATCCGCATCTTTTATTTTCTCATCGCCGTCCAAACCGTACCCGGTTCGTACCGCAGCAGTATATTCTTTTTGAGCATCGGCCAGACGCATACGCCCCAGTTTTCCGACAGCGGTTTTCCATTTCGTGATAAGTTCGATGATATCATCGGCTGCTATTTTCTCGACCGTCTTGTTCAAACGATGTTGTAGAACGCCTGCTGTCCAGGTCCACTCGTACGCCGCGTAATTCTCGTACATCAACCGGAAAGTTTTATCTACCTGCCCTAAACTGCTGATAGCGCCGTCTTCTATATCACCGAGCATTTTCTGAACAGCTTCTTCGGGAGCGAACAACCCAGCCAGGTCAACCCATTTGCCCGTCCCCGCGTTGCCTTCGGGCAATAGGATACTTTTAAGTTCGTTAGGGCTTTCGAACTGCTTGTTTTCCAGTCGCTTGACCAGACAATCGCCCAGGACTTGGTCGATGGCCATCCCGTAAAGTCTAATGCCGTTGTCTATTGATGAGCTTGTCATACGAGCACCGGCACAGGCAAGATAATCGGCCTTCGCACCGCCGGTTGCTTTGTGCTCGGCAAGTAGTTGATGTCCCTTCAGCACTTTTTGAATAGTGTATGGGCTTAAAAGTTCGAAATTTATAAGGTCGAGCCTTTTGGGACTTTTTCGCCTGTCGCGCTTCGGCCACTTCGATGCATCCCGAATAAGCCCTACTCTTCGCAGGTTATTACCTGGAGCAAGGACGGTTTCACCGTTATGCTCGGTCAGGTATGAAAAAGGGAAATCGCAGGTATCCGGGTGTCCATAGTGTCTGCCCACCACAACGCTGAATGCTCCAATCCGTGCCGGCCAGAGAATATATGAATCACTGGCTGTTTTCGAGCCGCGCTCCACTACGCCCTGATGGACAGGGCCTAATTTATACGAATGGTTGCTTTGGTTTGTTCCGCTGCCGGCGTTTAAAAAGGAAAACAGACCGGCAATCAGTAATGTAGATTTGTGGTGTGTAACGCTGTAAGGCCCGGCGAATATCGAGCAAGCTTCGCCCTGAAAACCCTCGCAGTTTGCGAAGAACACCGAGCTTTCCGCAGAAAACTGCTTCGCTAACACAGTGCCTTGGCCCACAAAACACTTGGATATTATTGTGCCGTCCGTGATTTTCGAGCCGCTGCAGGCGATAAAATCTTCAGCAATAACCCCCGGACCAATATAGACCGGGTCCTCCGGACAACTATTGACCGAACCGTTTTCCAGTTTATCAGCCCCCTCGATCACGCAACTGGGGCCGACCTTAACATTCTTGATGACTCGGCAGTTGATAAGTCTTGCACCAGACGCCACCAGACCCGTAGACGAGGTAACGGACTTTGAGTAGGCAGCAATCATTTCTTGCAGGTTTTTGATTGCTTTCGGCCTGTGACGATAAAGAGCTATGATATAGGCAGTGTGCGCCGACAGATTGT
Organism: uncultured Pirellulales bacterium; assembly: GCA_964582985.1. Lineage (GTDB taxonomy): Bacteria > Planctomycetota > Phycisphaerae > Sedimentisphaerales > Anaerobacaceae > CAZQYB01. Next base: position 52,607 of record CAZOUM010000001.1, read on the forward strand.
CATAAATCGGTATCTCTCTGCCGCCGGCCTCATTAACAACAGCAGCTTCCACACCGTTACCAAATGAACTTTCTCCTTGGACTACAAGCGAGTCCACATTTTCGATAACGACATCATCTTCGACCACATAGTTGGCAATATGGCTTCTGATTTGGTTAATGTATACATTATTGCCGATAGTGCAGTTATGGACTGTTGCGTTGTTTATCCCAGAAGGTTTGATAACACCGCCGCTAAAAGACACCTGTCTCTCAAAAACACCTAATCTTATCTTGCCGGAGAAATGCGTCGACTTTACTTTAGCTGCGTCAAAGCCCTTTGCGACCTGAACGTTTGACCAGTCATCACAGCTACAACCCTGGCTTGTCAGCTTCGTAATTTCATTAGCGGATAGCGGACGGAACTCCGACGTCATCTTTTCTCCTACAATTGTTGGCCGTTTAACTAATCAGCACCGGTAGTATTGAAACCGCCGCCTTCGTTTCGAAGGCCGAAGATTCACTACTTTATTCGACAGGCAGAAATATACAGATACTACCCTGGCAAATCAAGACATTTAACTGGATACGTCTGTTTGCTCATACCTCTTATTTGAACACGAAAGCAAAGTGAACCTCGACGCAGTGCTATGGGATGAAAATGCAAAATCGCTGGCAAAATTTGGAGTGATCTGTTGGCAAGTGCCGATGGTTAGTATATAAATATGTTTGGTCCGTGCGAACTGCCGTTTGGAAGTTTTTTCGGACCTTTCAGGGACGAAATTATGTCGAATCAGCCAAGGCTGGCGAGAGTATTAGCGGCACTGTTGGTTTCAATGACGGCGGGGGCGATAGTTTTAATGGTCCTCGGTAACAACCCTCCTTCGGCGGGCCCGTTTTGTCTTTCAAGCTACTATCGGCTCGACCCTGTCGGAAAGGCTATCCAATCTCGGGCCGCTCAATCTCCGGCCCGCTGGAACCGCATCGAGATTTATTACAGCGGCACTAAAGCCGGCAATATTGAGCAACTGGCCTCCCTGATGGGCCTGGCCGGCCCCGAGGATATAAACTGTCATTTCTGTTTGTGCAATGGTCTGGGCGGCGGCGATGGTCAAATACAAACAACCGAGAAATGGCAAAAGCAATGGTCAATCATACCTGGACGAAACTGGTACGGCACCGGTCAGACTATACGCATTTGTGTTATAACCGACGGCAAAACAACTCGTCCAACCGACTGCCAGTTCAAAAGGACGGATGCGCTGGTGGAAAGGTTATGTAGAAAGTTTGACGTTGCGCCCGCGTCCATCTACTACCCCAGCGATTGGAAGTAACCAACACAATCCCGTAATTATTTGGCAACGCCGCCCCCGGTAAGATGGGGTCTGCGACTCTTGCTTTGGCACCAACCGGATACCGTGCGATTCTGCCAATATTTTCCTTCCTTCTATTTAGAAAATAGGCTGCGCACCCATTGGATGCGCAGCCAAGCACTTATATCCTCGAATGTTTTGCGCTGCTACCAATCCCAATCAAAGTCTGATTCGTCCCGACTCCGGTCGTGCGTACTTTTTGGGGGAGGTTCCTGATGCCATCTATGGCGACCTCTGCCGTGGAAGCCTCGGCCTGCTCTGCCCATACCTCTGCGTCGCGGCCCTCGGCCCCACTCACCTAGCTCATAGCCGCCTCGAGCGAATCTTTCTCTCGCTTCACCGTGCGGGCCCCGCTTGCCCATGCCTCTACCTCGAAATCTCGGGCAGCACCTTCCTACGTCTTCTCCCCGGAAACCTTTAGCGTGTTTTCTCCAGCCCTTGCCGCGGAAGGCTTTGGCGTGTTTTCTTCTGCCCTCGCCTCGGAAAGCCCTGTCCCTGAAGTGTTTTCCTCTGCCTTCTCGCCGGAAAGCTCCGCCGCCTCTGCCTTTGCCTTCCCACTCAAATCCTTGGCCGCCGGCAGGCGAGCCTCGACCATGCCAACGACGACCCTCTTTTCTTTCTCGCCATCGCTCGGGTCGTCCTTCAACTTTTCCTTTTTGTGCTCTTTGTCTTCGCCTGCGCTGGTTCATATTCCTGAGCAACTGCCCCATCTTTTCCCCGTCGTTTTCACGGTACGCCTTTGTCAGAGCAGCGAGCCATCCGTCGAACCTCCGTTGCGCGGGCCGCAAGCCCTTCTGCTTTTGAGGGCCTTCTTCCACCTGCTTTCGTCTTTGGTCTGCTTTGGGCCTGCCTTTTTTTCTCTGGGCCCACAGATTCCCTGTTCCTGCCAGTAAAGCCACCGCCAAAATGCCCAACATAGCTTTCTTTAACATTTTTTGCCCCTTTCCAAATTAGCTTTTTGTTCTGTTATCATACCGTATTTCCGCAGGTACAGACGGCTTGTGGCCGCGATTTATTGCAGTTCTTAGGAAAATTCGCAATAAATGCGGGAGAGTGCTCATTTATTGCATTGTTTTAATCCGCCCATTTTCAGCAGGCCGAAGTTCTCTTTCTCCGTCAAAACCACCCATCCCCGCCAGTCTTTTTTGCAGATTCGCACAGGTTTAATCGGCTCAACGTCTTTTAGCCAGACCAGAAGACCAAACCTGCAGTCCGCTTTGCTCTTCCAGTACTCGTCGCTCCCTTTGATGTGCTGATTGTATCGACGTTTTATTTCGATTACTCTCTGGGGCGTCAGGCCCTCGAAGTTTTTGACCGCAACAGCTGTTGCAACCGCGCACACCGGCCCGCTGCTTTCCTTCAAGAATAATTTATCACCAAGCAGGACCCGCCCAAAATGTGCGAGTTTCGTTTTGGCAAAACGCGATTCAACGGTCTTACCGCCATCGAAAATCGCCTCTAAATACGGCTTCTTCAAAATTACCAGATGATAATTGGACATAAATCAGCCCTATATGGTAAAAACTACCCCAATAAATGGCAACTACTTTGACGGATGCTGCCGGAAAATCTATAATCACGGTTGTCTTATTAAGGGTAAAAAGATGGAACCTGTTTTGATAGCCTTAGGTTTGGTCCTGATTGCATTTGTCCTGGTGCTTCTGATTTGGCTTATCATCGCCAACTTCGCCGGCAGAAAGGAAATTGCCGGCCAGGCCGCCGGTATCAACCTTTTGCAGCAGCAGCTCGAAGCCCTTAAAGCCGCTCAGGATAAAACTTCAGAGAATCTGCAAAAGTCTCTCCAGACCGGCCAGAACACTCTCACCCAGAGCCTGCAATCCAGCCAGAAGGTGCTCAGCCAGCTAAACACCCAAATCGGTGAACTCCAGGGCACTAACAAGCAAATGATGCAGATGCAGACCGACCTAAGAAGGCTGCAGGATATTCTAAGCTCCCCCAAGCTCCGCGGCCAGATGGGCGAGTGGTCGCTGGAAAATCTCCTCGCCCAGATTCTGCCCAAAGACAGCTATGAGCTGCAATATGCTTTCAAAGACGGCAAAATAGTAGATGCCCTTGTCAAACTTGAGGATTATTCGGTGCCCATCGACGCCAAGTTCCCGCTGTCGGCCTTTGAAAAAATTGCAAAGGTTGAATCCGAAGAGGAGAAAGTGAAACTGCGAAAGCAGTTCATCAATGACGTAATCAAGCACATTGATAAAATTGCCTCTGACTATATCAGGCCTGCTGAGGGCACGCTCGATTTCGCATTGATGTACATACCCGCTGAGAACGTCTATTATGAAACGGTTGTCAAATATGTCGGCGAGACAAAGGACATCTTGCAGTACGCCCTCGACAAAAAGGTGATACCCGTCTCGCCGAACCTGTTGTACACATATCTGATGACGGTGGCGATGGGCCTGCATGGCCTGCAGATAGAAAAGCAGGCCGCTGAAATCCGCCAGAACCTAAAGAAACTAAACGCCTCCTTCGCCGACTTCGGCGGCAGCTGGGAAGTCCTCGGCAGACATCTGCGAAACGCCTACGGCCAGTACGAAGAAGGCCAGAAAAAACTCGACCGCTTCGGAATACAACTCGACCAAATACAAAGCGAAGACCAAGAACAAACGTAATTGACAAAATCAACCTCGAAGGTAAAATAGCCCCAACCCACATCCGGAAGAAGGTTCACTAATACAATAGGCAAATTAAGGAATTTTCGTTATGAGAGGGATACGTGTTGTCATTTTTTCGCTGCTAATGTTGATTTCTTGTTCTGTTTTCGCTGTCGCTGATACCACTGAGCCGGACAGAGACTACAGGCGGGCAGTCATCAAGCCCTCGCTGGTGAGACTCAAGCCCGGCCGGCAGCAGAAATTCAAAATCATAATGTCACCCAGATACCTTCAGCCAGCCTACCTGGCCGAGAGCGTGAAATGGTCCGTCAACGATATCCCCGGCGGCAGCAAGAAACTGGGCAGAATCGATGCCACCGGCCTATACACCGCCCCCGCAAAGGCCCTCAAACCGCAAGAAATCCATATCTGCGCCGAGGTCGAGGGCGCCAACAACCGCTACCTCTGGGCAACCGTCCTTATCGGCAATCCCGACCCTTCCTACAAACTCGTGCATGTCTGGTCGGAACCCAAAGACAATCCCAAGTATCTTGACGACGCCCATGGAATCGGCCTTGATAAGGACGGCAACCTGCTTATCGCCGACCGCGGAAACTCGCGAGTGATGCGTTTTACACCACAGGGTAAGTTCCTTGGATATATCGGCCTGGGTTCGGGCAGAGAACCGGGCACGTTCAGCGAGCCGCGGGTTGTCCTGACCGATTCCAAAGGCCGAATCTGGGTCTGTGACGAAAAGGCAGACGAGCCCCGCATCCAGGCGTTTACCCGTCAGGGCAAATTCATCCGAACATTCGCACACAAAGGTGCTCTGCCGGGCCAGCTGCTTCGTGCTCACGGCATGGATTTCGACCGCCGCAACCGCCTCTTTGTGGTGGATGTGGACAACTTCCGAGTCAATGTATACCGCCAGTCGGGCCAGTTTCTTTACAGTTGGGGAAAGCCCGGCTTGCAGCTTGGTGAGTTCAACGCTCCGCATGGGCTTATAGTCGACCCCAGCGACGATGTGTTCGTCTCCAACTACTACGGCCCGACCCAGAAATTCGACCCTAACGGCAACCTCCTGTTTGCATTTGCTTATGCCGACCCGCCGGATGGGCCCGTGGGCTTCCACAGCATTGCCGGCGACCGATGGGGAAACGTCTATATGACAGCTCGCAACAAAATCGTTAAATACAATAACAACGGTGATTACATTACCGCATGGGGCACAGACATGGACCTAAGCTGGATTGCCGTTGCCGACGATGACACCGTTTATTGCCTTTTCAAAAGCGGCGTGCAGGTCTTTGCCCCGCAGTAGAGAATATACCTGCCGGTTGGCCGACAGCAGAATTGGCCGGGTAACGGCGGTTTGTATATGAGACTCTGAAAAGAGAAAGGTAAACAAAAATGATATATGAAGATTTGAGAAGCAAAAAGGTTTTGGTTACCGGCGCCAGCAGCGGTATCGGTCGGGCGACGGCAATAATGTTTGCCCAGCAGGGCTGCTTCATCGGGGTCCATTACTTCAGTTCAAAAGAGCGCGGGGAAAAGACCCTTGGACAAGTCAAGAAGAGTAGTGATGGCGTTTTGCTCTGCGCCGATGTCCGCGACGAAAGTCAGGTAAACAAAATGGTTGACCAATTCGCCAAAGTTGCCGGTGGCATAGATGTCCTTATCAATAATGCCGGCTCACTAATTGACAGACAGCCGTTTGAAACTGCGACAGTGGCCTATCACGATGACGTTTACGCAACCAACGTTCGCAGTATTCTTTTAGTGACAAAGGCGGCCTTGCCGTACTTAAAAAAGGGCAAAGGCAATATCGTTAATATAGGTTCGGTTGCCGGGCATACCGGCGGTGCTCAAGGCTCAGGTATGTACTCAGGGACCAAAGGAGCTGTGGCCACCGAGACTATGGGTATGGCAAAAGAGTTCGCAAAATACGGCATCAGAGTTAATAGCGTCCTGCCGGGCCTCATTGAGACTCCTTTCCACGAGCGATTCAGCACGCCTGAGTTCGTGAAATCGTTTGCCGAGCGGACCCCGCTGGGAAGAAACGGCACCGCCGAGGACGTGGCAAAAGCAATACTGTTCTTGGCAAGTGACGCTGCAAGCTTTATCACCGGCGAATATATCGCAGTCAACGGCGGCTTTTATATGAGAGCTTAAAAATTGTTATTTTGCTTCAATGCCATTTTTTTTGCTTTGAAAGGGAAACATTATGAGAACAAAACGAGTCGTACTGGTAGTCAGCCTTACCTTTCTGTTCCTTCACGCATCTTTTTGTCGATGCCTTGCTGCCGGCAAGCAGCCTGATTATCTGAAGATAGTCAGGTCGTATGCAGACGCCTTGATTGAAAATGGCCGAGATACCTACGGGACGGAACAATCACCGCTGTTCGCTTCGACACTTGGCCGCGGCACTTTATCATTGATGAGCGATAAACCAGGCCGTATTCAGGGTATTCGAAACGGCGACCGCACGCTCACCGGCGCAAACCCTATGCACGACCAGGACCTGTATCAGGTCCTCTACGCCCTGACTAAACTGACCGGCAAAAAACGATACGCCAAAGAGGCCGACAAAGCGCTGAAGTGGTTCTTCGAGCATTGCCAGAGTCCTGCAACTGGATTGTTGACCTGGGGCGAGCACATTGGATGGGGCTTCCGAAAGGAAACAATCATTGGAAGGGGGGACACTCATGAGTTCTTCGCCCCGTGGGTCTTGTGGGACCGCTCCTTCAAACTGGCACCACAGCCCTGTGCCAAATTCGCCCGTGGGCTTTGGGACCACCAGATTCACGAACACAGCGGAGATTTCTCCCGCCACGCCGGCTGGGCACAGCATGGAACCGGTGTCCACAACGGCTACCCGCGGCACGGTGGATTCTATATCGCTACCTGGGCTAAAGCTTACGAACAAACGAAAGACCCAACTTTCCTCAAGGCCGTCGAGACCCTCGTCGACCATTTTGAAAAAACCAGCAGTAAACAATCGGGTGCTATTCCCTGTTCTACAAACCCGGGCCGTATAGAGATTATGTGGCCCGAGAGCAACCTCTCGCTCGCTGTTGACCTGTGGGATGCCGCTGAGAAGGTCCCGGAAAAATTAGCCCAGAAGATGCGTCAGAGAGCCTTTAAGACCGACCGCGTCTATTTGAGCCTTGCCCATGATTTTAGCCCCAGCGGCAAGGGCTTTGTCGCCGGCGCTAACGTTCATACGCTCGAGCGTCTTACCAAAGGCCCCTGGACCGATACCGCAGTATGGGCCACCGGCTACGGCAAAGCTACCGATGCTCAAATTGCTATGCTTTGCTATCTGCGCTACCAGCAGGTCAAAACAGACGGCTACAAAAAATTGGTCCTCGATGCAGCCTCACGTTACTTGTACACCGAACCGGACGTGGGAATAACCTTATATCCGGGCTCGATGGCCGAGGCCATTTTCCTTATGCTGGCTGCGCACAGGCTTACAGGACAAGAGTATTACCTCAAGCGTGCAGATTATTTTGCGCGACGAGCCGTCGAAATTTTCCTGGATGACAATTCTTCGTTACCAAAGGCCAGTTCCGAGCATACCCATTACGAGACCATCACCGGCGGCGATGACCTGATGATGGCTTTGTTGGACCTGTGGGTGGCAGAGAACCAACCGAAGAAAAAACCTCGATTGATTTACGAGCACCGGTAAATATATCGCCATAAATGACAGCTTGTATACCAGAATTCAGAAACGACACTTGCCCCACGAGGCCCTTTTTTGGTATATAAGTAGTTCGCAGCGCTTAAACTAGGAATGACGGCAGCCCAAACGTAATAGAGTGCGTTTGGGACTCCGAAAAAACCAAGAAAGGCTTCAATGCTACTCTCTGCACGGACGCAAAAAAAGCAGTGGATAATCCAGCCTGAAGACCACAGACGAGAGCAGCTTGCTAAATCGCTGAAACTCTCCCCTCTCTTAGCGCAGGTTTTAATCAATCGCGGTGTAGTTGATGCCCATGCTGGTTCCGTTTTCCTAAACCCCAAACTGACCGAGCTTATCCAGCCGGACTTGATGCCGGGAGTTCAGCAGGCAGTTAGCCGAATCAAGCAGGCCATTAAATCGAAAGAAAAAATCACCGTCTACGGTGACTATGATGTAGACGGCATTACCGGCGTAGCAATTCTCTGGCAAATCCTGACGCTGCTTGGCGCAGATGTCGATTGCTACATCCCACACCGCATCGACGAAGGTTACGGGCTGAATGACCAGGCCATTCGCTCCTTGGCCGAGGCCGGCACAGGGCTTTTGGTCACCGTGGATTGCGGCGTTACCGCATTTAGCTCAGCCGAGCTTGCCGGGCAATTAGGCCTTGAGCTAATAATAACCGACCATCACCAGCCCGGTCCCGACCTGCCAGGAGCCGTCGCCACCGTGCACCCCGCCCTGGATGAATCCTACGCCAATCAGGATTCATCCGGTTCGATGGTAGCCTTTAAATTGGCCTGGGCGATAGCTAACGAATTCAGCGCTGGCCGAAAGCTCGAACCGACGCTACGCGAATTTATGATAAATGCAACTTCGCTCGCCGCCATTGGTACAATCGCTGATATTGTCGACCTGCGGGGCGAAAACAGGGTTCTGACAAGCTTCGGCCTCAAATCCCTGCCTCACTGCAAACTCTGCGGCATCCAGGCCTTGATTGAATCAGCTAATCTTACAGGCCGGGGCCTCGACAGTTTTCACATAGGCTTTCGTCTCGCGCCAATGTTAAACGCGGCTGGCAGGATGGGACATGCTCGACTGGCGGTAGAACTTTTGACTACTGATAACCCGGTCCACGCGACCCAAATAGCCGAATACCTCAAGGACCAAAACCGACGCCGTCAGCAGTGCGAGCGAAAGATATTCAAACAGGCCTGTGAAATGATAGCGGAGCAAAACCTCGACCACCCCGACCGAAAGAGCATAGTTCTCGCAAGCCAGAACTGGCATACAGGCGTCATAGGCATCGTCGCTACCAGAATAGTGGAAAAATTCTATCGTCCAACGATTATGATTAACACTGCAGGTACTGACAACTCTACGGCCCAGGGCTCCGCCCGCTCGATTACAGGATTTGATATACTTGGTGCAATCTCCGCCTGCTCGCAGCACTTGCGCAGTTTTGGCGGGCACAAAATGGCGGCTGGTATAACTATCAAACCAGAGAAAATTGACCAGTTCGCAACTGAATTTGAGGCTTATGCACAGCAGCACTTAACTGAAAGTGATTGTGCAGCCAAACTTCACATTGACGCAGCGGCGCCATTGAGCGGATTCAAGAAGGAAACGGTTAGTGAGCTGCAGATGCTTGAGCCCTTCGGCCAGGGTAATCCCAGGCCGATTTTCGCAACGAAAGGTGTTCGTCTTGCTGCTCCGCCAAGAAAGGTCGGCTCAGGGGGTAAGCATCTCCAGCTTACGATAACCGACAATACAACCGCCGTCCGCTGCATCGGCTTTCGGTTCGGAAAGTTGGAAAAGAAGCTGCTTGATTACGACTTCTTCGATGTCGCCTATCAACCACAGCTCAATGACTATAACGGCATTAGCAATGTAGAATTTGTTCTTGAGGATGTACAATTTGAATAGAATTCGTCTCGTTGTTCCCGATACGTAATGTGAAATAGGAGAAACTCTTTATGAGACTCTTGCGAAACTTCCTCGTTGCCGCCGGCGTGATTATTCTTTCTGGCTGTGCTGATGTTGGGCCCAGCCTAAAAATTCAGACGTCCGGACAGACAAATCCCTGGACGCATTTGAATTTATACAACAATCCGGATAATTTCCAGTTTGCGATTGTGGCCGACCGAACCGGCGGCCATAGGCCGGGCGTCTTCGCGGATGCTGTCGAAAAGTTGAACCTTCTAAAACCTGAGTTTGTTATGTCTATCGGCGATTTAATCGAGGGCTATAGCGAGGATAATGCGGAACTAAACCATCAGTGGAACGAATTTGACGGTTTAGTGAATAAACTGCAGATGCCGTTCTTTTACGTGCCGGGAAATCACGATATCAGCAACGAAGTAATGGCCAAGAAATGGCAGAAACGCCTCGGCCAAACCTATTATCACTTCACTTACCACAATGTCCTGTTCCTGTGTTTGAATACCGAAGATACTTGTAAGGGTTGTATTGGTCACCAACAGATTGAATATTTTCAAAAGATCCTCAAGGCCAATAGAAACGTCCGCTGGACACTCGTATTTATGCATCAGCCCCTCTGGAGAAAAGGCGAAACATTGGAAAATTGGGAGAAGTTTGAATCGTTATTGGCAGATAGACCCTATACTGTCTTTGCTGGACACACTCATAAATACAACAAATCTGTTCGCAAGGGCGGGCGGTACTACGTCTTGGCTATAACAGGTGGAGGTGGGGGAGGCGAGGACGGCCAGCCACTTGGACTCGCTGAATGCCGATTCGACCATATAGTGTGGATAACTATGACCGACACCGGCCCCGTACTGGCAAATCTCCTGCTCGAAGGTATATTGGACGATGAACCTTGCCCACAATAGGGGCCGGGGCAGAACGTTCAGCCTAAATGCTACCCCCTTTTTTGGTGACCATCACCTTGTCAATTTTGAACTGCCCCAGAATCTTGGCTAAAACGAAAAAGTCCTCCGGATTGCCATTGCCGACCGCCAGAGCAATATGTCCGGCGTCGTAACCGCCCCGCTCAGTGCCCTTAAATGCCGCATCCAGCCCGACCCATTTGCCGCCGACATACGCCTGCGCCCACGCGTGCCCACCGAAACCTCGCAAACCGGCAAAATCATCCACGTATGCCACGCCGGTAACCACCTGCGCCGGTATCCCAATAGCCCTGCACATCGCCGCTGTCAGCACCGCATGCTCTGTGCAGTCGCCTTGCCTGCTGGCCGCAACCTCCACTGCTGAAGCATAGCCAACCGACAGGTTCTTGTTATCAATGTATTTGGCCACAAATGCTTCGATTCTTTTGGCGGCCTCGGCTGCGTCTTTCGTCCTGCCAATCGCGCGACGGGCAAGCTTGATAATCCGTTTGTCATCACTTTGAAGGAATCTCGTTGGCTTCGCCGCTTCCAGAATTGCTTTATCTTTACCTTTATATGCAAACCTTGCCCCCGCTGGTGCCGCCACAGGCTCTACCGTCACGACTATAATACCGTCCTTGCCGAGTCTTACGCTTTGATTGTCAGTTGAAGGTATCATCGGACTGTTCGCATCACCAATCGGGACTAGACGATAAGCAATTGCCTTGGCCGACCCCACTTTCTCCAGAGGCACGGGACTGGGCAAAAACATCTTATTTATCAATTCCAGCACATCGTTCTGGCCCAGTGCAAACTCCTTCGCGCACGCCACCATCTCAATTTGCATACCCATCATAGGCATTACGGTCTTTTGCATACGAAGCTCATCATCAACGTAACTTGTGCTGACGATTTCACCGACCATCGGCATCGTCATAGCAGTTGTGACTTCTGTCAAAGCCACGACGCGCCCCAGCAAGTCCACGTTTCGTTTTGGCCCGATTTGTATTCGCGCATCTATGGCCTGCAACATGCTTGGAGCAAATACCTTGGCCGTATAAGTCGAACCTTGTTTCACGCCCTTTTTCAACTGCAGCAGACGTAAGCCTTCGGCCATCAGTGCGCCACTCGGCCAATCAAGCGTGCTTTTCTGTTCGGCACCCATTGAAGCGGCTGTTATATTGATCGAGCCCTGCTCATTTACCGTTCCCGTCACCCTCATTGGTATCCCGCTTAGCTCCTGTACAAGCTCAAAGCCCAGCGGCTTACCGTCGATTGTCTCAATGTGAGTCTCCGTCGTATTGACTGTGATTGGAAAACCGAGTCGGCTTACTGTCACGTTCATATTGATGGTTGTTCTGACTTTTGTCTCAGCTACAACTCGGCTCTGTATCGCATAGCCGACCTTTTTGCCTTCCATAAAAACGGCAAAGTAATCCGTTTCGCTTACTTCAGGCCGCGCCGAGCTGGACGCTAACAGCAGCAGGCAAACGCCAAGAAAATGCCAAACTTTCATAATCCAGCTCCTTATAGAACTTCCCCTCTAGGTTTCCCGCATAATTCACTACCAGCAATAAGTATAACCACAAACCATAATTTTTCATCGCAATAATTTTTCTTCGGGCTAAAATAAGTAAAAGATTTTCTCTACGGGACCCTATGACTCTTGATGAACTTCTAAATCTGGTCTCTTCAAATAAAGCGCCTGGTCTTTGCGCCGATTCGCGCCTTGTCAAAGCCGGCGATATATTTGTAGCTGTCAAAGGCACTATATGTAACGGCCACGACTTTATTAATCAGGCTCTCGCCGGGGGTGCTAAGTACATCGTTTGCCAGAGGCTGCAGGGTAGTCACAAGTCGAGAGCGGCTGGTTGTGAGATTATAACGGTTGAGAATTCCGCAGAGGCGGCAGCCCTTCTGGCGCAGGCAAGCAGAGTCAATCCTGCCTCGCAGCTTACAAATCTCGCCGTCACCGGTACAAATGGAAAGACTACTGTTGCATATCTGGTGCGCTCATGTATCCAAAGGGCCGGCGAAAAGTGCGGCCTTATCGGCACAATTACCTACGATACCGGCTTGGATAGCTCCGAGGCCGCCTTGACAACCCCCGATTCTCTTAGGATTGCCGCAGTACAGCAGCAGATGCTAAAGGCCGGCTCAAAATATATGGTCATCGAGGCCAGCAGTCACGCGCTTGCTCAAAACCGCTTGGCTGGCATAGAATTCAAAGCGGCCGCTTTCACTAATCTCGCCGGTGACCATCTCGACTACCATAAAACTAAAGAACATTACCTAAGTGCCAAGACCAAGTTGTTTTCTTCTCTTCCACCTGATGCGACCGCAGTGTTGAATAAGCAATCATCGGAAGCCAAACTTGTCGCTGAGCAAACGCCCGCCAAAATCTTATGGTTTGCCGTTAACGAACCAGCGGATTTGACTGCCCATATCGAGTCAACGGATATAACAGGAAGTGTTTTTGTTCTGGAACATGCTGGTCAATCGACGATTGTAAGAACGCCTTTGCTCGGCCGATACAATGTAAGTAACCATTTGGCCGCCGCAGGATTGTGTCTTGCAGCAGGTTTCGATTTGGAAACGGTAGCCACCGGCTTGTCGGCATTAAAGGCAATACCCGGCCGATTGGAAAAAGTCTATTGGAACGGTAATTTTTCGGTTTTTATTGATTATGCTCACACCGATGACGCTTTGAAAAATGTTTTGGTTACCCTAAAGCCGTTTTGCAAAGCCAAGTTGACAGTCGTTTTCGGCTGCGGCGGAGACAGAGACAGAACCAAACGACCCCGTATGGCAAGTGTCGCCGAACAATGGGCCGATTCTGTAATTGTTACCAGTGATAATCCGCGAACCGAGAAGCCGGACGATATTATAAACGAAATAGTAGCTGGCTTCGAAAAAGGCCCTGCAATTCCGCGCACACAATTACGAGCGACGAACGACGAGCGACGAGCGACGAAGATAATTGAGCCCGACAGGAGAAAAGCTATCGAGCTGGCCATAGAAACCGCCGACAAGGATGATATCGTACTCATTGCAGGTAAGGGCCACGAAACATATCAGATAATAGGAACGCAAAAATCCGATTTCAGCGACAAAGACATCGCCCAGGAGTGTCTCCACTAACAAAAATGAAAGAATTTTTGATAGAAGACCTGGCCAAAATAATAAGTGCACGTCTCGAACAGGATGCAAGTCCTTGGGCCCAAGGTCACGAGCCACGAGTTACGAGTCACGCCCCTTGTTTCACCGGCGTAAGTACTGACTCGCGAACCACCCAGCCGGGCGATTGCTTTTTTGCCATCGACGGCGAAATTTTCGACGGACACAATTACATAGCCGATGCTTTTACCAAAGGTGCTGTCTGTGCCGTCGTCAGTAAAGATACCCAATTTACGGGCGGTGCCCTGCTAAAAGTTCCGGATACGATAAGAGCTCTTGGGGATTTGGCGCGCGAGTACCGTCGGCAGGCCAACTTTAAAGTCGTCGCAATAACCGGCTCGGTCGGCAAAACAACGACAAGGCAAATTGTTTATCACGTCCTAAGTCAGCACTTCCGCGTTGTTCAGGCCCCGAAGAATTTCAATAACAATATCGGCCTGCCTTTGACGCTGCTTGGTGCCGACCCCGAGCACGAAATTGTTATCGCCGAGCTTGGCAGCAATTACCCCGGCGAGATTGCTTATTTGACCCGAATTGCTGAGCCTAACATCGCTGTTGTCACCAACGTCTATTCGGCCCATCTGGCTGGCCTCCGCGACCTTGAAACGATAATCCAGGAAAAATTGTCCATATCCGAGGGGCTGCGGAGCGGCGGTATTCTGATAATCAACGGCTGTCTTGACCGCCTGGTTGGCGCCTGCCGGACCAGGAACACTGCTTTCATAACCTTCGGCGACTCAGATAGATGCGACATAAAGGCGCAAAACATCACTTATGAACGTTTTGGCAGCCGGTTGACTATCTATCGCGCTGAGGTATCCCTGCCATTGCCCGGCCGAGGTAATGTCGAAAATGCCCTCGCCGCCTGGGCCGTTTGCAGTTGCTTTAGAATAAACATCGAAGATTTTGCTCACGCCCTGAAGACGATGCCGGCAATTCCTATGCGCACTGAACTGCTGCATATCGGGAAGCTGACCCTGCTAAACGATTCTTACAATGCAAATCCGGCTTCAATGAAAAATGCGTTGGATATACTGGCAAACATTGGCTCATTTGAAAACCGCCGATTGGTTTTTATCTGTGGCGATATGGCTGAGCTCGGACCGCAAAGCCAGGATTTCCACGCTGAGTTAGGTGCCTCCGTCGCCCAAGCAAAAGTTCAGCTTCTCATTGCTGCAGGCGAATTTGCGCAGGTTACCGCCGAGGCTGCGAAAAGGACTGCCAGACACGATTTACAGGCAGAATGTTTCAAGGATACCGCTTCTGTCTGTAATAACCTGCAAAAATTCATAAAAGAGGACGATATAATATTAGTTAAGGGCTCGCGCGTCGCTCGGCTTGAAATGGCCGTCGAAAAGCTAAGGCAGCTTTTCTCGTCGGATGTGAATTGAACTGCAAATAACGCGTCAAAAGGCCAAGAGATACGAAATGATATATCATCTGTTATGGCATTTGCGTAACGTATTCACCCACAAGCTTGGTTTCTACGCTTACCAGGATGTGATGTTTCGTTCCGTGTCGGCGGCGCTAACGAGCTTGGTGATTGCTCTTTTGATTGGTCCCAAGATTATTCGTTGGCTGATGCGAAAAAAAATCGGCGACCGGCCGGAGTTCCACCACGCCGCCTTGAATGAATTGACCAAAGAAAAGGCCAATACGCCCACGATGGGCGGCCTTATTATTATCCTTGCGAGCCTAACAACCACCCTGCTATGGGCAAAATTGAACAATCCTTTCGTTCGAAAGGCTATCGTTTTAGTGATATGGTTTGGTTGTCTCGGAGGTGTTGATGACTGGCTCAAACTCACCAGCAGTATTCGACACCGCACGAGAAACGGACTGAAACCCTGGGAAAAACTCATCTTTCAGATCGGCGGAGCCGTCTTGATTGCCTCGTTTTTATACGCCGATTTTGTCAACATAACGGATGGTAGACTGTTCTGGCTGCCCTTCTGTAGAAAAGGCCTGCCGTTAGCTCCCTGGCTGTTTGTGCTGATAGCCATTTTTTATATCTCGGCCACCAGCAACGCCGTCAACCTCACCGACGGTATGGACGGCTTGGCGGCCGGCTGCGTGGGAATGGTTAGCTTGGTCCTGGCTGTGCTTTGTTATGTTGCTTCTGAGACGATGGCACGAACGATTCGTGTCACCTGGGCTATGTATCTTCTGTTGCCACATATACCGGAGGCCGGCGAGCTAAGCATCTTTTATTCAGCAATTTTAGGTGCGGTGCTCGGCTTCTTATGGTTCAACTGCCACCCCGCTCAGACTTTTATGGGGGATGTCGGTTCGCAGCCATTGGGAGCGGCGATGGGTTATGGCGCACTGGTTACAAGAAATGAAATCCTGCTTTTTGTTATTGGCGGAGTGTTTGTTCTCGAGTTGTTCAGTGTGGTTCTACAGGTTGGCTATTTCAGGTATACGGGCGGTAAGCGTCTCTTCCGATGTGCTCCTATTCACCACCATTTCCACCTGGCCGGCTGGAGCGAGCCGCAGGTGGTAGTTCGTTTTTGGCTCCTGGCCGCCGCCTTTGCTGCACTTGCCTTCGCCACACTCAAAATCCGCTAATCCCGCCCCTGCCGCAGGGGCGGGGCTAATCAAAATCGACATCCATTGTTCATTCTTCGTGATGTTCCTCGATACGAATGTGAACGTTTTCCCTATGTGCGTCTGAGTCGCTGGAACTGAATTTGTCTAATCTTCTTTGGACCAGAAAGATTTTGACGGCGGTAATACCGCAGCCGATGCCTGCAACAAAAAATACTATCGCAGCAAGCGTTGCAAAAAACCTTGGCAGAGCATAAATCAATAACGCGAAGCCAATCAGCAGCAGCCCCAAAATGAATATCCCTGCCGCAGCGGCCCTCGATACTTGAGATATGGCGTTCGTGTAAAAGCGAAAACTCATTCGGAGTTCCTTAGTTCAGTTGAGAAAGAAGTCGGGTTCCAAACGGAACCCGACTTATCTTTGTCCGTTAATACATTCCACCTCCCGGCGGAGCCGGCGGCGTTTCTTTCTTTTCAGGAATCTCACTGACTATTGCATCGGTCGTTAGCAGCAGCGAAGCAATCGAGGCGCCGTTCTGGAGCGCAATCCTTTCGACCTTCGTCGGCACAATCACGCCGAACTTGACCATATCGCCATACTCCTTGCGCATCGCATCATAACCGAAATTCCTCTCCTTGCTTTCAATAACTTTTTGGGCCACAATCGAACCGTCCAACCCTGCGTTTTCAGCGATTTGTTTAATCGGTGCCACAACTGCCCTGCGTACGATGTCAACGCCGATTTTCTCATCTCCACCGGCCTTGACCTTATCTAATGCCGGCAGCGCTCTAAGCATCGGCACCCCACCCCCCGGCAGGATACCTTCCTCAACCGCTGCCCGGCAGGCGTGTAGTGCGTCCTCAACACGCGCTTTCTTTTCTTTCATTTCCGACTCCGTTGCGGCTCCAACATTGATTTGGGCCACACCGCCGGCCAGCTTGGCTAATCTCTCTTGCAGTTTCTCAATGTCATAGTCGCTTGTAGATTTATCAATCTCGTTTTTGATCTGCTCGATTCTACCTTTGATGGCTTCGGTACCGCCTCCCCCTTCGATAATGGTGGTGGTGTCCTTGTCGATGGTAACTCGTTTTGCCCTGCCCAGTTGCGTCAGTTCGATATTCTCCAATTGCAAACCAAGGTCCTCAAAAATAGCTTCGCCGCCGGTCAAAGTGGCAATGTCGCTGAGCATTGCCTTTCGCCTGTCGCCGAACCCAGGCGCCTTCACAGCAGCCGCCTGCAGCACCCCCCGCAGTTTGTTGACAACCAGCGTTGCTAACGCCTCACCCTCAACATCCTCAGCGATAACTAACAGGGGCCTGCCCTGCTTGGCGACCTTCTCAAGCAGCGGAACAAGCGATTTCACCGAGCTTATTTTCTTTTCATGCACGAGGATGTATGGTTTCTCCAGCACGACCGTCATATTTTCGAGGTTGTTAATAAAATGCGGGCTAAGGTACCCTTTGTCAAACTGCATACCTTCTACTAACTCAACTGTTGTCTCCAATGATTGCCCTTCTTCGACGGTGATGACACCATCTTTGCCGACCTTGTCCATCGCCTCGGTTAATTTCTTGCCGATTTCGACGTCCTGGTTCGCCGAACAGGTCGCCACCTGTTCAATTTGTTTGCTTGACTCAACCGGTGTGCTCATCTTTTGCAGTTCGTCAACCATTGCATCCACCGCCTTGTCGATTCCGCGTTTTACCTGCATTGCATTGGCCCCGGCCGTGATGTTCTTCAAACCTTCATCAAAAATGCTCTCAGCCAGGATTGTCGCCGTGGTCGTGCCGTCACCCGCCACGCTCGATGTCTTACTTGCCACCTCCTTGACCATCTGAGCGCCCATATTCTCGTAGGACTCTTCCAGCTCAATTTCTTTGGCCACCGTTACGCCGTCTTTAGTAACGGTCGGTGAACCAAACGATTTTTCCAGAACCACATTTCTGCCACACGGGCCTAACGTGATTTTAACCGCCTTTGCAAGTTTCTTTACGCCTTCGCGAATAGCCGCCCGGGCCTCAGTACCAAAAGCTATCTTTTTAGCTGCCATATCTTTCTTTCTCCTTTTGCTCTTAATCCTTCGCCACTGATTTCACTGATTCTGATTTTTAGTTTTTTGACCTTTTTCATTTAATCTGTATTTATCTGTGTAATCTGTGGCTGATTATTTTCCCCTTTTACTTTTCAATTACCGCCATAATATCTGACTCGTCCATAATCAGGTAGTCTTTTCCGTCTATCTTTACGTCCGTCCCTGCATAGCTGGTGAAAAGCACTACATCACCCTTTTTGACCTGCATTTTCTTTCGCGTTCCATCGTCGAGCAATTTGCCCTCGCCAACGCTGACTATTTTTCCTCTTTGCGGTTTCTCCTTGGCGCTGTCCGGCAGAACTATGCCGCCGGCCGTCTTATTTTCCGCTTCGAGACGCTGCACAAGTACCTTATCTGCCAATGGTCGAATCTTCATCTTGCTCTTACTCCTTTCAAAAAACTTCTTCTCTTTTGCTCACTTCATCCGCTATTGCAAAAACTGCCGCTGCTACGCAAAAATATCACTATTGTATTTTTTTATGAACAGCCTATTTAACAGTTCTCGCAGGATACTCATATCAACCGGCTTGTCAATAACGCCGAAAACATCTAATTGCAGTGCCTTACCGAGCACCGCTTCGCTTACTTCGCTTGTCAGCAGAATACACGGCAGCAGCGGGTAGCTCATTCGAATAATCTTTATCGTCGCCAGACCGCCGGCTTCAGAATCCATATCCACAATTGTGGTATGAATTCGCCTTCGCTCGATGACATTCACAAATTCGTCTGAACGCTCAGCCACCAGCAGGTTGACGCTTCTCGGCTCAAATATATCCTGCAGAGCCGTCGGCCAGGCCCAGTTAGCCCCGCTGGCCAGAACATTGACCTCATCGAGTTTTGAGAAATTGAAAATCATATTCTAAATAATCTAATCAAGGTGTGCAAGTATTATGCCAAGTACTCCATCGGCACACTTTATTTGTTCAAGTCTTTGTTTCGTATACTGTTACAACACGAGGCTCAACTCGCCCCCATCTGGCAAAATTACAGGCACACCAAATTCCCCTGCCAACTCGGCAGGCCCTACATCCCTTAGCCCTCGCTGGCCCGGCGACGCAACACGCAAAGCACGTCCCTGCCAAGCGCAATCTATCTTTTTGCTCTGATTTGGGCGGTTGCTCTGGAGTACGAGATACTGTTCGATTTAGTCGGCCGCAGAGAAAATAGGTGCCCGCAGCAATCCCAATTCCACCAAATATCTCTCTTCTCGTAAACCTTCTAATCTTCGAAGCTCCTAATTAGACGGCTCGCCTGTTGCTCAGAGGATACCCATAACTCGGATTACCGTCTACACCCTTTCTCCGACATGTTTTCGAATTTGACACGCCGAATAGCAAGCGCCTTTGATGTGCCGAACCACAGCTCTCACTTCATTAAGCCTTGTCAACCTCTGGCTTTACAGCTAACACCCCAGTCAGCAGGGCAGAGCCAGACCGCCACTGCCCGGCCCCCTACGCAAGTATGCATCCAAGACGGCTCAGCCTGAAAACAATCAACCACCAGCTAAATTTATTTTTACAATCTGCAAAAATTTTACTTGCAAAGGTTCTTTTGGCGTGGCAAAATCACACCGAATGAGTTTCTCTGAGCGTAGACCAAAGTCAAACTGTAACGTCGGCTAAAGCAGACTAGGGTTCAAGTTGTCAAGACCTTGGGGGCGAGAAATGATTCGCAAAACGCAATTTGTTGGCTTGGCTCTCCTAATTTGCACCTTGCTACTCCACGGCTGTGGCAAACCCTCTAAAGGTGATGAAGTTGCAAAAACTCCAGCCGAACGGAAAAAAGCCAAACTCCTCAAAAAAATTGACCGCAAATTTGAGAATCCACAGGCACATTTCGAACTGGGCGAATTGTATCAAGCTGATGGACTGTGGGCTCAGGCTGAGAACGAGTATAAAACCGCCGTGCACTTCGACCCGGTTCACTGGCAAGCCCAGGCAGCGAGGATAAGGGTACTAACCGAGCTGGATGACCAAACTAAGGCCGAACTCTTAGCCGACGAGTATATTAGCCAGGCATCCAATAGGGCAGCCAGCTCGCTAACGCTCGGACTGGCCTTTCAGAAACAGCAACTCGACGAATACGCATTGACCTGCTACCAGCAGGCACTGCGTCTGGCGCCAACCTCAGCCAAAATCAACAGGCAGATAGGCTATTATTATCTGAGCAAAAACGACAGGGATCGCGCCAAGGACTATTTGATGCGCAGTTTCCATCTTGACCCGATGCAGCCTGAGGTGTCCCACGAACTCGGCAGACTTTTGGTGGACGTGGATATACCGCGAAAAACACAGAAGCGCACGAAAAAGCTGGACAAAATTGTCGAGCGGTCCGACAAAAATATGAATCCATAAAATGCGCGCATGGATTTTTCTATGGCCCTGTGGTGAACGGATGCACTGCGGGGTCTTTTTTATTGGTGGATTGTTTGTCCTAATTTGCGCCAGCCGCTCTTGAAAGCAATCAGCATTATGCGGTTATTTCTTTATCCGAACTAAGTGCGGTTTCGAACCCTTTGGAATCTTTATATTGACCGTTTTGATACTGTCCGAGCCGTAAAAGCAGCCCGCCCCATAATACCATCCCTCTTTAGCAGCATCATAGCTGGCTTTATCTTTCGTCCTCACCAAAGCTTTCGAATCGACCGTCACAGAACCCGGCGCCTTGTCATAGTGTACCCATAGCTCATAAGCGACC
>CAZOUM010000001.1:73726-112509 GCA_964582985.1 uncultured Pirellulales bacterium
GACCGTCACAGAACCCGGCGCCTTGTCATAGTGTACCCATAGCTCATAAGCGACCCTGGATGGGCTAATAGAAATCTCTATCTTTGCCTTGTCCTCAGCACACATAAACACCGTTTTCCTGATTGGGCTGCGAACAGTCTCGCAGTCGTACATCACATAGCTCGAGGGTGCGCCCTCATCCGGATAGACATCGAGGGTAATCGGCTCCGGTAGTTTTTCATAAATGTAACTCATCTCGGGTATCATAGGGATAATGGCGCCGGCCTTGACGAACATCGGCAGGCCGTCTTTACCGTAGAGCGGGGCATATACCATAACCGTTTGGCTCCCGCCGGTGTATTCCCTGCCCGTCCAATAGTGAATCCATCTGCCCCTCGGCAGATAAACATCCCATTTCTCTGTCTTTTCCATAACAGGCGCGACGAGGATTTGCCTTCCAAGCATAAAATGATAATCTTTGTCATACGTCTTCTCGTCGTCCTGATAATCAAACACCAAAGGTGCCAGGATTGGCCGGCCCGTGAGATGGGCTTCGATGGCACTTGAATAATAGTACGGATGAAGCCTGTAGCGAAGCTTAAGATAAAACCGAAACAGGTCCTGTTGCTGAGTTGTAAAGAGCCAGGGCAGTGCGGAACTCGCGTCATTTGCCCCCTGGAATTTCGCGACAGGAACGACGGGCATCATATTTACTATTCTGCGTATCACGTTTTGCTCTTCGAGCGGCTTACCCTTGCCGCGGTCGGTAAAGCCTCCGAGGTCGACGGAGATTGATGCGTAGCCGGCGAGGCCGCCGTTGCGTATAAAGTTCAGGTCGATATCGAGAAACTGCAGGCCGTGCGGGGTATCTCCCGGCCAGGGGACTATATATCGATGTCCCCCGATGGGCCCGCCGCGACTTATCACGGGCCGGCCGTAAAGTCCTTGCGAAGCCATCCCCCCAACGACACTTTTGGCCCACAGTGAGCCGAAAAGATTATGCGCCTCATAACCGTTTGCGAACTTATCCAGACCGGTGTACTTCATAGACCTCTCCGAGTTGTCCTGTCTCCAGAAATCCATGCCATCCTTGATACGCGGCAGATGCGCTTTGAAATACTTGTCCATATCCGCTTTCTTAGTCGGGTCAAAACCTTTCCAGTCATAAACGTCATCGAAAAGAGCGCAACTAAAAGCAGTTTTTAATCCGTGCATATCCAGTACTTTATACATATTTGCGGGATTCTCATGTCCCTTCGCCCAGGCAAAATTCGGCCCCAGCGAGCCGAAATCCATCACGAAGACATCACATGGCCAATCTCCGTCTCGGTACTTATTTGCCGACTCTATTATCATCTCCTCCAGCCAGGTACAGTGAACCTGGATATGACCAAAGTACCACTTCTCCGGCAGGATTGGCTTGCCGACTATGTCGGTATATCTATTAAGGATGTCCGCGAATTTAGGGCCATAAATCAGGTAGTAATCCATGTCCCAGCCCTCCATGCCACCGCTGGTTCCTTCGAATGAATATTCACCGGGTGTTGTCCCCATCTTAAAGGTGACATCGTCATCGAGGTTATTGAAGAAAATGCCGTAGCCTTTGCTGCTGTAAAAAAACGGAACTGCGAATCCGCCCGCCTCGTGGTGTTTTTCCAGTTCCTTTGCATAACAGGTTATCTTTTTGCCTCGCATATCGAGAGGATGATTGTGTGCGCCGAAACCGAAGAAATGCTCATCGTCACCCAGTGCCATCGTTTCGTACACCTTCGACTGCAAGTAACCCAAGCCGGCATCAACAATGCCCTCCTTCTCCATCACAAGAAGTTTTCCCTGGGCATCGTAAAACGCAAGCTTGAACGGCTGCTTTCTTACCTTGACAACCAGCCTGCCTGCTCGAATGGTGTACACGAGCCCTTCGAGGTCAGGGTCAAAACCTTCGGAGATTTTGTATTCCACCCCCGGCCAATCATACGTAACTACCGCATAGGGGCCATTTTCATTTAGATGCAGGTCATCTTTCGGAAACTCCTTACCCGCCGGCGCCATATGGACCCTAAGGAGGTCTTCCTTTAGGAAGCTCAACCTGACCTTGCCGTTCCGGCAGTTGAAAGTGATATTGTAGCCATCCTGCTCATAAGAGCTGATATCACCCATCATCGTGTACGCCAGAGACGTATTTACGCCACCAAGAAGCAACAGACAAAAATGTGAAAGCATAAAATGCCTGAGCCGTTGACCATTTGTTCCAGTCATTAGTTCCTCCTTCGGGTCACCATAAAAGACTCTGTTAAGGACTTATTGCAGGACAGACGGCAAACCTCCCCCTGTCCACACAGCACTACAATTTTACCGCCCAGTGTCATCGAGTCAAGGATTCCAGCCACAGATACCTTGTGGCCTCGTTTTTTTTGTAATAAAAAGCGGCGGTATTTCGACTATTATATTAGCCAAACACTTGACCGCGTTTGGTTACGTAGCTGCAGCTATTCAACAGGAGAACTACTTGCAAATAATTGATTGGCAGAAGATTGTCAAAAAGCACGGCCCGGCCGTGTGGCAGACCGTGTACCGACTGCTGGGTAATGACGCCGACGCCGCCGACTGCTTTCAGGAAACCTTCATCGTCGCCCTTGAAGTCGCACGCCGTCAGCGCGTCCGAAATTTCTCGGCCTTGCTCGTTCGGCTCGCCACTGCCAGGGCCATAGACCGATTGCGCCGGCGATATGCTGGCTCAAAACACAGTGCGGCAAAGCTGGCTACTGTGCCGGATGACAATCTCGGGCCGCTTGAACAGACACAAGCTCACGAATTGGGCGAGAAGTTAAAAAGGGCCCTCATGCAACTGCCGGCTCAAGAGGCCCAGGTCTTCTGCCTGAGACATTTGAACGATATGGGCTATCGACGAATAGCAAAAGAACTCGGCATCAAGACTAACGCAGCAGGCGTACTGCTGCACCGCGCCAAAACGAAATTGCGCGGGCTTCTTCAAGAGGCTGTTCGCAAAGAACAAGTGTGAGAAAGAACAATGGAAAAACAAAACGATATTCTTGACAAAGCAACCAAAGCCTTAAAAACCAAGTACGTCCCAACCTCTCCCCCGGAGAACCTCATAGATTCAGTAGCTGCAAAGCTGACATCCACAGAACCCACCACAACCAGAATCTCCGATAGAAGAAAGACTATCAACAACCTTACGAGAATAGCCGCAGCCCTGATACTTGTTGCAGCAGGCGTTGGAATTGCCGTCTTGGACTATTTTTCTCAACAGGATGTTGTCCTCTCAATATGGTTTGACAAGCTTATCTGGAATGCCAATGAGGTCCCGTCGTTCAAAGCCGATCTTTCGCACCGTGGCAAGCACCAGCTCACGCGCTCGGGTGGATACGAATTGGAATATGATAAGACTTGGTACGTTTACCCCCGCTCTCAGGAGCCGAGAAGCACCGCTCAAGACACCAGCAGTACCGAGCTGAAGCTATGGGTTTTTCGCCCCGACACCGACTACCGCGATATCGGCTTTGCTTTGGATGAGAGATGGCGCAGCAAGGAAGCCGACACCGCCCTCAAGCTGACGCTGGGCCAGCACAGAATCCGCCTCGCACTCAATGTCAACGTCGGTGGCGAAGCCAGCGGCACGCCTACGCGCATCGTAAGCGACGCTGCTCGGTTTCAAGTCCTCGAGCGCGGCCAAGGTCCAACAGAGCAGGATTGGTTGGAAATAGCGGTCGGGGGCCGACCCGCCGCGAAATACTCCCAAGAACAGGTCGCCGCAATACATCTTCAGAAGTACGGAAGCAAGTTGAGCCAGGAAGAACTGGCGGAGTTCTATTACCAGAAGGCCTTTGCGCTTTCACAAAGAGGCGGCGATCCCTTTGAGCTGGCCGAAGTCACCGAGTATGCGCTTGCCTTTGACCAGGACGACGTCGCACTGCTAAGGCTGCACATCATTCTCGGCGCCGCCTACGAGCTGCAAACAAAAAAGCACACGCCCGAACTATGGGGCGCACAGCGGCGTATCGCTGCGATGGCGTACCTTGCCGGCCTGTATTATGCTCTGCAGTTCGACCTTCCCGCGGAGAAACCGCAACGAACCAGCACCTTTACGTATCGCGAGGGTGACAAAGAGTTGACTGGCGAAAATCTTACCAGGGTCGCTGTTGCTGTCGCAAGAGACGCCGACCGCGTGCGCGAACTCGTCGAACAGCGCCGGATTCTAACACTTCAAATTGTCTCCATGTACGCCACGCCGCCTGACGCCTTTGGTGAGCTTCGTCAGCTCGCCATGGAATATATAGCAGATGAATCAGCGACAGAGCAGCTGGTCGAGGCGGCTAAGGTCCGCCGAAATGACTCACGCAGCCCAATCCCCGCCATAAGCGTCACTCGCCGGGAAGAAACCGCCCCGGCTGAAACCCTTATCGCCGCTCAGGTCCACGAGGCCAACGGCATCAGTATAGAAGCCGCTTTTCTCCCGGATAAGACAGAGATTGTTCTCGGCGAGCCGGTCTTTTTAACTTTTTACGTTAGGAATCTAGGAGATAAACCTTATAGCTTTTCTGTCGGTGGCGACATCCGCGGCTCTGTGCGACACAACAATTTCCGGATCACCGCCGTAGATGCAATTGGCAATGCAGTCAAAGACCCGTACTCATACAACAACTTCGGCGGATCGGGATGGGATATTAATCTCGGACCCGGACAGATGTACTGCGAAAGGCTCTATCTCGGCCACTGGTGCGCATTCGAAAAGCCCGGCTTCTACACCGTGACATGCAAACGCACCCTAAACCAGCACCAAAAGTCCGCAGAGAATCCCGAAATACCTGTCGTTGTCAATTTTGACCTCGCCATTGCGCCTTATAACAAGGAAAAGATGATGGAAGTTATTGATGAATTCGGCAACGGAATTGTTTTCGGCGATAACCTAAAAGAGGCAAGCCTTGCACTCTCCGCGATTGACGATGACACCATAATCCCTTACTTGGCCCTGGCAATGCAAAGCAAGGCAGACTGGCGAGTCAAAAACGCCGCCATTGACGGCCTTGCCAAATTCTCAACACAGGAATCCGTTGATGCGCTTGTTCTTGGTCTCAAAGACCCGGACCACGTTGTCAGCAACCGGGCCGCCAAGGCCCTGGCCACCATGAAGGAAACCAGTTACGTCATCGAGCTTTTGCGCAGCCAGCTTCTTGACGAACGCAGTTCCATGCGATTATTAGCGGCAAAGGCACTTGGCGAGACACGCTCTGACCAAGCCTTCAAACCACTCGTGGCGGTACTGGACGACGAGGATCCCCACGTGCGAAATGCCGCGGCAGAGGCACTTGGAACGCTGAGCGACCCCAGATCTGTCGAAGTCCTGATGCGCTATGTAGAACATGACGACTTCGGCCTGCGCCTGGCAGCGGTAAAGGGCCTGGTTGCGATGAACCAACCTCTTAAAGCCCGATGGCTTACACCCATCATCAAAGCGACAACCGACATCAACGACCAGAAATTCCACGAGGTCATTCGGATTCTCCGATTATATGGCAAAGAACAGGCTGCGCCCGCGCTGGTCGGCTGTCTTCAATTTAACGATCCGTCTCCGAGAAACGCCTACAATATGTACTTAATCCTCACTATAGAATCCAGCCCCGGCGGACCGAAGTACTACTACCAGTATCACCACGACCTGAACACCAACGGCACTGCCCGGCAAATTGAAGAGAACCGAAAGATACTGCAAGCGTTGAAGTCGTGGCTCCAATCGCAGAATTCAGATATCCAGGTTCTGAACTTCTAGGGCGTGGTCACGGATGAACGTCCGGCGTTTCTCAACATCCCCGCCCATCAGAATGCTAAATAGCCGGTCGGCCTCGCCGGCATCGTCGAGCTTGACGCTGAGCAAGGTCCTTGTGGCAGGATTCATAGTCGTCTGCCACAACTGCTCGGCGTTCATTTCGCCCAAACCCTTGAAGCGTTTTAACTCAATCCCCTTGCCACCAATTTGCCTGACAGCTGAACAAATGCCCCCCAGCGATGCGACTTCGTATTTGTCATCGCCGTGAAGTAGCTGGAACTTGGTGGGCAGTGCCTCGCCGGAGACTGCTGTGGCAGGCGCCAAGAGAAAATCCTTCAAATCCAGGCCGAACTCGGCCTTGAGTTTCTCATTTATCTGATTGATCCGCACTACTTCATGAAGCTCTTCGGCGATTACAGGCTCTCCGTCACCGTCCTCAGCCTCCGCTTCAATGCGCTGCTGCAGTTCGGCGACGCGCTTTTCGTACCCAGCCTTATCGTAATAAATTTCCTCCTGCCCCTGCACACAGACACGAAACCGCGGAAGCTCCTTGCCGTCATAATATGCCTCCACAAAATCAACGAAGCTGATTCCGCGCCTTGCGAAAACACCTATTATCCGCTCGGCATCAGCGAGGGCCTTTACAAGAACAGCGAGTTGTTTGTCCGAGACTTTCCGCGCACTGTCTCCATCTTTAATAACAAGCTCTGTTCCTTCCAGGCCGCGAGTAATCATCCGCCTATACATGTGATTCTCGCTCAGGATGTACTCCGATTTCTTTTTGCCCCTGACCCTTATCTCATACAACGGCGGCTGAGCAATATAAATCATATCGTTGAGAAACAACTGTGGCATTTGTCTAAAGAAAAACGTCAGCAATAGCGTCCTTATATGAGCGCCATCGACATCGGCATCAGTCATCAGTATCACCTTGCCGTATCTGCACTTGCCCAAATCGAACTCGTCGGCGCCTATGCCTGTGCCTAAGGCGCTTATAATGGTCCGAATTTCGTCGTGCGCCAGCATTTTCTCCAAGCGAGCTTTTTCGACATTGAGGATTTTTCCTTTCAGGGGCAGAATTGCCTGAATGTTCCTGTCGCGACCTGCCTTTGCCGAGCCGCCGGCTGAGTCCCCCTCGACAATAAATACCTCCGTGGTAGCCTTTTCCCTGCTCGCGCAGTCCCACAGTTTGCCGGGTAAGTTCGCACTACTGAGCACGCCTTTGCGCCTCGTCAGCTCGCGGGCCTTCCTCGCAGCTTCCCTGGCCGCCGCTGCCTGAATCGCCTTGTTCAAAATATGCTTCGCCTCCGCCGGATGCTCCTCGAGGAAATGGCCAAGTTGTTCGTTGACAGTGGTCTCAACAAAACTGCCGACCTCTGGATTGGTCAGCCGAACCTTCGTCTGGGCCTCAAATTGGGGATTGGTAAGCTTCACTGCCACAACCGCAGTCAGCCCTTCGCGAAGGTCTTCGCCTGTCGTAACCTGACCGTTCTTCAATAGATTATTACTCCGCGCGTAATAATTCATTGTCCGCGTCAGCGCTGTTTTAAAGCCTGAAAGATGCGTGCCCCCGTCAATATTGCGGATATTATTCGCGAAAACCAACACATTCTCGGCGTAGCCGTCATTGTACTGCATCGCTATCTCGCAGCTCAGCATCGCTTTGGTATCTTCCCTGGTGAAATAGATAACGTTTTTGTGCAAAACCTCTTTGCCCTCGTTGAGGTGCCTGACAAAAGCCTTAATCCCCTCGTCAAATTTGAACACTTCTTTTTTGTTTTCCCGGTCATCCCTGAAGCTAATCTGCAGACCCGCATTCAAATAAGCCATTTCCCGGATTCGCTTCAACAGCGTGTTGTACTCAAACTCAGCATCCCCGAATATTTCTCCATCGGGCATAAACGATATCATGGTCCCGCGTTTGTCGGTCTTACCAATTTCGCGAACAGGCTCCTTCACAGCCCCCTTGAGACACTCAAAATGATAATGCCCTCCGTCTCGATAGATGTCCGCCTGTAGCCATTCACTAAGAGCATTAACAACACTGACTCCTACCCCGTGCAGCCCACCAGCCACCTTGTAACTTTCACTGTCAAACTTACCACCGGCATGCAACGTCGTCAGCACCACCTCCAACGCGCTCTTTTTGGCCTCTTTATGCTCCTCGACGGGTATTCCCCTGCCGTTGTCCTCAACTGTGCAACTTCCATCAGCCTGAATATGAACACTTACATTATCGCAGAAGCCGGCCATCGCTTCATCAATGGAGTTATCCAGCACCTCATATACCAGGTGGTGCAGCCCGCCGCTGCCGCGGTCGCCGATATACATATCCGGCCGTTTGCGAACCGCTTCTATGCCGCCCAATATTTTAATATTACTTGCGTCGTATCTATGGTCTTTCATATTCCCAGTTCAAGCCCTGTGCTTCTCGTTGCGTTTGCGATACAAGTTAGCCAACAGTCAATTTTATTGTCCTAATCCGGGCGCGGGGGCACCGCTGCCGGAACTCTTCAAGCAGGTCGGAACTACACCATCTTAGCTCATTCATATAGGCCGACGAGTCGACCAATACTTTTAGCTCGCTGCCGGTCATATCGACTATTTTGCAATGCCGGCAAAGGTCCGAAGGTAATAGCTGCTCCCACAGCTCAATTATCGCCTCAAAGCGCGCTTGCCTCGGCGAGAGTCGCTCCTCCAGAAATTCGGTTGCGACAACGCCCAGCCTAATGGCTTCTTCTGATTTTCGCCTTAGCTGCCGCTTGCCGACGTTAATTGACCGCTCGCTATTATTCATGACGTGTTTTAGTCCCCGATGCGCCCCGCTGCCATCCCTATGGGCATCCAATATACCACAAACTACCCAAGGTTAATTGGCATCAGAACATAAAGAAAATCTTTTCCGCTTTTTATAAGGCCTGGCCTGTCCGACTGACCCAGTTCCAACTCAAATTCCGGTGTTTTGATAGCCCGCAGCGCATCTATTAAAAATTGAGGACTAAAGCCAATCTCGATAGGCTCAGCCTTATAATCGACCGCCATATTGATTTCCGCATCACCTGTCTCCGGCGCCCGCCCGGAAAACACCAAACCATCCTTGCTAACTGATATCTTAATCCCCTTTGATTCCTCACTCGTTAGCAACGCCGAGCGACGGACCGCACTTAATACGGCCTCCGTTGAGAGGGTCAGCTTCTTATCATAGTCGGTAGGAATTATATCCTCGTATTTCGGGAAGTTGCCCTCGACAAGATTAGAGCTTATTGCCACATTGCCGCACCTAATCAGCGCTTGGTTATCAACAAGCTTAATGCCAACAAGGCTCTTCTCGCCGCTGCTGAGCCTGCCCAGCAAACTCATTGTCTTGGCTGGCATTATTATCGTCGACTTGGTTAATCGCTCGGCGTCAGTTGACTTCACGTTGACCCTGCTCCGAGCCAAACGCCTCCCGTCAGTCGCCACAAGAGTCAGCTTTTTACCTTTAATCTCCCACAAAACCCCGTTAATTGCATACCGAGTACTCTCTTTTGCCGTAGCAAACAAACACTGTTCAATGCCCTCCTGAAGTTGCTCAAGAGCAATCTCCATGGCTGCATCGCCCTCAAAACCAGGTACTGATGGGTACTGCCCCGGTTCTTGGCCATAAATCGTAAAGTGACTGTCAGAGCCTCTTATCTCACACTTACCCTCCGCCGCTTCTAAAGACAGCACCTCCTCAATGCTCTCGCGGACAATAGCGGCTAATCTGTCCGCTGGGACAATCACTTCGCCGGGCCTATCAATTTGAACCTCAGAAATTAAGTGGTTCAGACCAACCTCCAAGTCCGTTGCGCATATCCTAACCTCTTTCTCGCTGGCACAAAGTTGCACACAGCGCAGAATCGGCTTTGGTGTCCGGCTGGGCACGACTGAGGTTAGCAAGCCCAGCGCATCCACAAATGCCGCTCTATTAAAACGTACTTTCATAATACCCCTCAATATAACGCTTTTAAATGATTACAATATTGCATTGCTCGTCTTAAAAGTATGGCCGTAGTCTACATTAAAACGTCTACTTACACAATGTTTTTTTTAAAAGGGTGATGTAAATACATTACAAGAGGTTTTTCTCTTAAAAATACTTGACCCGCTACGGTAACCATGTATAATTCGCACGTAAATAATATACATGTTAACTAAAATATGTATGACCAACATTAGTATATTTTGGTATAGGGCAAACTTAAGTGTTATGTTTATAGTTATATTAAAGTTAACTTAGTATTAGTATTCATATATGTCTGGGATTTTGTTAATTATAGGGTGGCTTAGGTTGTTAGGTTCTTTTAGGAAACAGGGTTAGGGTAAGAAAGCTTTCGTTTTTTCTTGTGGAAAACCTGTTGGATTTATTATTATTTTCTGTTTTATAACTCACAGGTCAGGCCCAAACGCCTTGTGTTGCCGTTAGATTTTGCGGGCATATAACAACTCATACTATTCAAATATGAACCGATTTGTAGTTATGTAGCACAGTTGTCTATTTACTCTATATCTTAGAAAGGCTATAATACTGGGCGGTCGCACGGAACCCGGAGGAGTTGGTATGGAGGCAAATATGGACGAGCAAATAAGGCAGGAGGCGAGAGCCCCAAGCAGGGCTGGCCGAGGTTATCCAGAGCCGTTGCGCGCTAAACACAGGCTCAATATTGGTATTGATATAGGCGCCACCAGTAGCGATGCAGTTGTTCTTGACGACACTAACCACATCGTCTTCAGTGATTATAAACGCACACTAGGCAGGCCCCTGCAGACAGCGCGGCTGCAGTTGGCCGAACTGTTACGCTGTGTTAATCCCTCAGATGTCGTTCTTACATCAACTACGGGGTCCGTTGGCCGTTTTTTAGCAGAGCTGGTCTCTATTCCTTTTGTTAACGAAGTCCCGGCTCAGGCAGCATCTATCTATCACTTATACCCACAACTCCAGCAGGCAACGGTTGTTGAGATGGGAGGCCAGGATAGTAAACTAATTTTTCTGGCCGTCGAGCAAAACCAAGGCCGGGTTCGTGATTTTGCGCTTAATACCGTCTGTGCCGCCGGCACCGGCTCGTTTCTTGATCAGCAGGCAGATCGGTTGGGCATAAACATCGAAGACGAATTTGGACAACTTGCCTTGGAAAGCAAAAGCGTGCCGCGAATGGCTGGACGCTGCTCAGTCTTTGCAAAAAGCGACATGATTCACCTCCAGCAACAAGCGACGCCAATGTGTGATATCATCGCCGGCCTTTGTCTGGCTCTTGCTCGCAATCTGAAAAGCAATTTAGGTTGCGGGCGAGAATTCGTCAAACCAATTGTATTCACCGGCGGCGTAGCGGCTAATGTCGGTGTTGTTAAGGCGCTTGAGAACGTCTTCGAGTTAGCAGATGGGGAGCTTTTAGTGCCCTCTGAACACTTTTTTACTGGCGCTATAGGTGCCGTCCTTGTTGCAAAAAGCAGAGGCGAACATAATGGTGTGATTGACATTGACAAAATTGACGCGTATTTGGCACAAAAGGGAGTGGGCTTGAAATCCGCCCCTCGCCTACAGGCTTTGGCCAAACCCATACTGCCACCACCCCAAAGTCCTGTTTACGAGCAGCGGCTTACAGATGCAACCGAACTGATAGACGCCTATCTTGGTGTTGACGTCGGCTCACTAAGCACAAATGTCGCCGTTATTGATGAGCAGAAGCGCATCTTGGCCAAGGCATACTTAATGACAGCTGGCAGACCTCTGGAGGCAGTCCGCCAGGGCATGGATATGGTCGGTAAAAAGGTGGTGGGCAAGGTAAAGATATTGGGTGCTGCAACTACAGGCTCCGGCAGGTATCTTACCGGCGATTTTATAGGGGCCGATATCGTCATAAACGAAATCACCGCCCAAGCAATGGGCGCAGCGATAGTCAATCCAAAGGTTGATACGATATTTGAGATTGGTGGCCAGGACAGTAAATACATATCACTCGAAAACGGCGTGGTTGTCGATTTTACAATGAACCACGCCTGTGCAGCGGGGACCGGCTCATTTCTTGAAGAGCAGGCCCAACGGCTGGGCATCAAGATCGATAAAGAGTTTGCAGCGTTGGCCTTCACCAGCGAGGCCCCCATAAAATTGGGTGAGCGGTGCACGGTCTTTATGGAATCAGACCTGCTTAGCTACCAGCAGCAGGGGGCGCAAACAAGTGACCTGGTAGCCGGCTTGAGCTATTCGATTGTGGCCAATTATCTCAACCGCGTGGTCGGGCGGCGTAAGATTGGTGACAATATTTGCTTCCAGGGCGGCACAGCCTTTAACCGCGCAGTCTGGTCGGCCTTTGAAGAAGTAACCGGCAAACCAATTATGGTCCCGGACCACCACGAGGTAACGGGTGCACTGGGTGCGGCTGCTATCGCAGCCGAGCATATGAAAAAAACCGCGAACGAACAAGGAAGCTTTATCGAGAGCAAATTCAGAGGTTTCGAAAATCTCATCTCAATTGAGTATACTGTCGAATCCTTTGCCTGCGAGCATTGTCCCAACAATTGCGAAATTAAGAAAGTGCAGTTGCCGGACGCCGAGCCGCTCTACTATGGCTCGCGTTGTGACAGGTACAACATCAAAAAGGAAACAGAAAAAACCAAAGCTCTCGGCGCTTTCGCGTATCGCCAGCACAAGCTCCTTGAATGCGCAGGCCTGAATGAAAAGCAAAAACCCACGGGCCAATCCAAAACCAGGATAGGCATACCGATGGCTTTAATTAGCTGGCAGCTCCTGCCTCTGTTTTCTCGATTCTTCAAAGCGCTTGGCTTGGAAGTCGTCCTTTCCGGTCGTACCGACAAGCGAATAATCCGTATGGGTGTCGAGTCAGCTACGGCCCAGCCCTGTTTTCCAGTGAAGGCAGCGTACGGCCACATCCTCGACCTGATTGACAAGAAGGTTGACTACATATTCCTGCCGAGCGTTGTTACGATGACGGCTAATTTTCCCCGGAACAAGTACAACAAGTTATGTCCCTATGTGCAGTCGCTCGCCTATCAAATCAGAACGGGTTTCGCTGACAAGCTCGGCCAAACCAAAATCCTCACCGCCCCAATCCGCTTGGGTGAAGGCCGAAGGCTCACCTCAAAAGGTTTCATTGCTCTCGGCAGGAAGCTCAGCCTTCCTGCTTCGGCAGTTCGCAAAGCACTCGACGAAGCCCTTGCCGCCCAGGCTGGTTTTGACAAGGCCCTGAGGGAAAAAGGCAGGGAAATTCTCAGTCAAATTAGCCCGGACCAGAAGCTTTTCGTCCTAATCTCTCGCCCATACAACGGCTGCGATGACGGCGTGAATTTGCAACTACCCAAGAAGCTTGCCGACCTTGGCGTCAACGTAATACCTATGGATATGCTCGATTTTCATCAGGCCGAACTCAGTGACGAATTTCTGCACGAGCGTGTTTACTGGGCCTACGGCCAGAAAATCTTGAGGGCTGCTGAAATAATAAGGACCGACCCTCGTCTTTTTGCAATTTACCTTTCGAATTTCAGTTGCGGGCCAGACTCGTTCCTTATGACGTTTTTCAAGGAAATAATGGGCAAAAAGCCGTGCCTGCAGCTTGAGATTGACGAGCATTCGGCCGATGCCGGCATCATTACGCGTTTGGAAGCTTATCTTGAGAGTCTGAAGAACTATCGACCAGAGCGGCCACGGCCGATTGAAAAAGCCCCGCCTCCCCTTGGCCTCAGCAGGGAAAGAACACTCTATATACCCTATATGGGTGACCCCGCCTACGCTATGGCCGCCTGCCTTAGGGCCCACGGCCAGCCGGCTGAGGTCGCCCCCCTCGCGGATGAAGCGGCCCTTCTGCAGGGCAGGGCATTCACCAGCGGCAAAGAATGCCTGCCCTGTGCAATAACCACCGGCGATATGCTCAAATTGCTGAAATCCGATGGCGTTGACCCAAAAAAGGTGGCCTTCTTTATGCCCACTGCTACAGGCCCCTGCAGGTTTGGAATGTATTACTGTCTGCAGCGCCTTATTCTAAAATACGCCGGCATTAAGGATGTCCCTATCATTGCTCCCGACCAGGACACGCGTTTCCATAAGGTGTTTATGGACAGCATTGATAGCTCCTCCCCGATAGACTTTTTGAGAAGTCTTTGGACCGCCCTCGTCGGGGCCGATTTGCTGCACAAAGTAATTATGCGGATTCGGCCGTTTGCCGCAGACCCGCGCCACGCCCAGCAGGTTTATCGAACACTGCTCAACCAGTGGATAAAAGCTGTTGAAAACCGCCGGACCCTGCCCGAACTACGCCGCCTTATGGGTACTATCGCCGACTACTTTGCCGCGGTAGAAATGAATCCCACACTCCAAAAGCCTCGGATTGGTATAGTCGGCGAAATCTATGTCCGCAGCCATCCGTTCGCGAATATGAACATAATCGCCCGACTTGAAGAACTCGGGGCCGCCTGCGATTTGGCCCCGCTTGCTGAGTGGATTTATTATACTAATTTTACCCGAACGAACATTGCCCGGCGCCAACGCAGGTGGGGTAATTTGTTAACAAACGTGATGCTCAACCGCGCCCAGCACAAAATTGAAAGAGAGCTTGCCGCGCCTCTGGAAGAAAAGTTCGGCCCGCTGGCCGAGCGACCCGTAGAGCACGTTATCGAACTGGCCGAACCCTATATGCATCATTCGTTTGAAGGCGAAGCGATACTAACTGTAGGCAAGGCCGTTGAGTATTATCACGATGGCTTCGGCGGCGTCATAAATGCAATGCCGTTTACCTGTATGCCCTCGACGGTCGTCAGCAGTATCTCGCTGCGCGTAAGTGCCGACTGCGGCGGCATGCCCATCTTGAATCTAAGCTTCGACGGCCAGGAAGACCCGACCTTGACCACCCGCCTTGAGGCCTTCGTCGAGCAGGTCCGACAGCTCCAATTCGGCAGCGCAACCTTCGCCCAAGTTGCAGCTACAGCGAACTAACAATAGTCGGTGCTATCAGCGTAGGCAAATACCTCTCTGAGGCTGTCCGATACAGCTTTCGCAGGTTTTCTTATTATTCCCAGGATCTATCATACACGCGTTCCGGATCGAAAATGCCCTCCTCGAACGCAGGGTCATCTTGAAGGTACACTCTCGTTACCGGGTGCCGCTTTGGCTGAGTGGGGTGCCAGCGCGTGACGGCTTTAGGATACCAGCGCCCAGAGCTCGTTTGGCCAAATTGTATTACCTCTCGCGTTGCAGCTCCTTCTACTCTTTGGCAAATATAGTCGCGTTCAGGGTCAAGGTAGTACCGGTAGTTGTTATTATCCACGCAAATCAAGTTGCTTTCCCGCGAATAGTTGTCCTCAATAATCCGGCTACCCGAATATAGTAGAAAAGGCCAACCCAGCTTGGTCAACTCTGAGGTTGACCTGTAGTGAGTCAGAATCGACACTCGTGGTGAATGCCTCTTCCCCTCAAGGTCCACGGCACCAAATGCGTATTGATGTTTTTCGTCATAAATGCGCACATAATTGATGCGTTTATATTTCGCGTTTTCCCACCACCTTAAGACGGATTCAACGCTTTCATTTTTCAACACGCTCATAAATTCATCCCATGCAAAATAACGCCCGCCGGGCTTGCCTGTAATGTCGTAAAGCTCCCATCTCCTGTGGACACCATCTCTGTATTCCACGAAGGTTAAACGTTCCCTATTGCCTCCAGTGCTTTCCGTAAATATTGCAACGTACCGTGAGGGGGCGCTGTCACGGTACTCATAGTAGGTGTCCAAAACTTCAACGACACCGGGCCCGGGCAGGTCGTCCACCATTTTAGCCGACTCAGGTGCTCCTAGTGCGTAAATGTCCCGTGGCCCCTCTTCGGGATAATCAAGTCTTGTGAGCCAGTGCTGGTTAGCCTGTTGGATTTTCTTTACAACAGCTTTTTGTTCTATTGCTATCGGCAAGCCACTCTCACCGTCTATTATGCACGTGAATATATGAGAAACATAAGTGTCTTTGGCATCTTCCAACGTATAGAGCTCGACGTTCTTGCCTTCATACTCTCCAGTCTCCTCGACGACTCTGTCTTCAGCACTGGCAAATCTCTCTATTGCGTTTTCAACCTGTCGCCACGGATATAATGCGTGCTCAAATACTTGCTCGGCATGCTCTATATAAGAAACTCGGATAGTTCGTGAATTCGCGTCGTACACATACTGCACACGATCAATGTTGTTGAAGACTCCGATGTCACCGCCTTCATAACATCCGTCCAACATTACGATTTGTGCGGGAAAACAAAGCCAAAACTCACCCTCTGGTTTATTCTTCAGTTGGTTAAATACAGTGCCGTGTATCCAGGGCATCGCCTTGATGGCGTTGGGCATATCCGCCCAAGCGACACTTATCATGTCCGGGCCGCCGATATGATTCAGTCCCAAGAACACTCCAATAATAATGACTGCCGCAGCGGCGAGTTTGGTTATTCTGCTTCTTATAATCGTTCCCAAGGCGCTCTTGTTTGTTGATGAAGCTGCCAGTTGCGGTCCTGTAGTGACTTTGGACAAGATGGTATATCTCGCTTGCTCCGGCGATGTTGCACCCGATAGAATCTCCTGGACGACATTTTGCAGGTTCTTGCACCGTTGAAACTCCTTGCGGCAGACTGCGCATTTCTCGGCGTGCTCTTTGAACTCGGCAAGCTCCACGTCGCCCATTACTCCATCGAGATATTTCTCTATAAGGATTCGGTATTTCTCGCAGTTCATGATTCTTTGGCCTCCTCTAAAAGCGGAGCAAGCTCTTTTCGAAGACTGTTGTATGCCCGGTGCAGCCACACTCTGACTGTCCCGTGCCGTTTCCCTAACTGCCGTGCAATTTGCTCCGTGGAAAATCCGCCTACAAACCTCATAATAACTATCTTCTGAAAATTCTCGGGCAGGTGCCTTACCGCCCGCCTTACAAAATGAGCTTGTTCATTATCCAGCTTGGGATTCGTATTAGGCGCTGAAGCTGAGGCCTCAAGAGCATCACCTTCGCAGCTTGAGACTGTTCTTTCGCGAGCTTTTCTGCGAATTACATTTGTGCATTGCTGGGCAATTATCTTGCTCAGCCAGCCGGCAAAGCGGGATGGGTCTCGAAGGCTGCTTAGTTGCGAATATGCTTTAATGAGACTCTCCTGGGCCACGTCCTCGGCCTCAACAGGGTCATCAATCTTGCTAAGTGCTAACGCAACCGCCATATTCCAATACCGCTCCACAATAGTCCCGAAGGACGAAATATCCCCGTCTAATGTAGCCGCGATGAGCTGCTCATCGCGGGCATCTGTCAGCCTGCGGTTTTCCGACATTAAGCTTCTCCAATCGCAGCTCTTTCAGCAATTCCAAAATATAGAACGTCAACTGCCCAAAACTGTTACAGAAAAATTGGTGCACCTGGTTAGAAATGTTCCCTTTTTGTACTATATTGCCACCAACGGGATTTCTAATGGGCTTCATTGAGCCTGACCATATTCTTGGCCATCTCGATGACTCTATTACGGAGTGCTTTGGGCGCCAGCACCAGCACCTGGTCGCCGTAGCCGAGTATCCACCAGATTATCTCCCCAAGGCCATCGACACGAAACTCAATTGTAGCTGAGCCGTCGCTGTTCCGAGTAACTTTTTGCGTACTGTGCCATTGAACCTCAGTGACATTGTCCGCCACCTTCGGCAGAAATCGCAGCTTGATGTTATAGATTCTGCCTTCCGGTATCATTGACCACGCCCTGCCTAGATATTCATATAAGTCGAAGTCTCCGCCGTCTACGAAGCATTTGTCCAATATCTTCAGTTCCCTGATGCGATTGAACTTGAAGGTGCGAACGCTCTTATGCAGACTCGAGAGCCCCAGCACGTACCACGCCCGCTGGTTGTACAGCAGATGATATGGGGATAACGTCAGCTCAATAATTTTGCCTTCAAAAAGAGAATGGTACCGGATGTTTAGCTTGCGTTTGTCCACAATTGCTTTTTGCAATTGTACGAAGGTTTTATCAAGTACGCCGGGATGGCGGGTCGGCGCCTGAGCGCCCGCTTTGGTCGAGATATTCCGCAGGGCCGCATTGCAATACTGCCTGATTTTGGCCGGCAGGTTGTTTTCGATTTTCAACGCCGCCAGCAGCGCCGAATTCTTGAATGGCAGTTGTATCTGACCTCTTGCTTTATGCACCAGCAGAAGCAGACTCATCGCCTCCTGCAGATTCAAATCTATAGGCGGCAGGAAAAACTCCGGGTCCATAGTATAGCCGCCGGTCTTGGCATCGTAATGATAGGGCACGCCGATGCTCTGAAGCTCTTTCAGGTCGCGGAATATCGTCCGCCGGCTCATCCCGAATATCTGCACCAAATCACTGACGGCATAGCTTTTCCCCGCCTGCAATGTCGTTAAAATCTGCACAACTCTGCTGATTCTGCTGGCTTTCATAGCAACGTCCTTGAATTGGTGATGTTCTCTCTTTTCGGTTGGATACGCATCTTGCCCTTTATTTAAGGCGGCTGCACATCTGACGGCTATTTGGTGACCTGATTATACGCGCCGCGGGCTTGATGTCAAAGTTTTGTCACGGCTTTTTCGTCACACAGGAACTCCAAAGAATGACCGGTTACGCAACATCGATTTAGTAAGAATAGATTCAGGTTGACTTAGCCGTCACGGCTGCATAAAATGGCAGGTGTTCTATCTAAAGACTGACCAGCCTCCGAAGGGTGGGGGGAAATCATTTTATCGTAAGCACAAGACAAGAAAAGGAGAGACTATGGAAGTGAGAACGAGTTTTATAATGAAGGGTTTGATATTGCTGATGTCGTTGCTGCAAACCACCGGCGTCCTCCGGGGAGCAGAGCCGGCCGATAACTTGTTCCCGTCATTTGCCGACAAACATACTATTGCTTTGTGGCTTTTTGATGAGACGCAGTATCCCCACACAACGCTGACAGACGCCGGTAAGTATG
The DNA here is from genome assembly GCA_964582985.1 of uncultured Pirellulales bacterium. Lineage (GTDB taxonomy): Bacteria > Planctomycetota > Phycisphaerae > Sedimentisphaerales > Anaerobacaceae > CAZQYB01. The sequence goes on from CAZOUM010000001.1 coordinate 92,450, forward strand.
AATATGACCTGCGCTTGCAAGAAGGCGGTAAACTGGTTGCCGGCAAATTTGGCAATGCCCTGAAAGTGACACCGGGGCCTGAGCACGTGGTCAGTTACGCCGGCTTTAAGGGTTCTGTTCCAATCGACGAGATGAGAGAAAAGGACGGCACACCAAGCGGTCTTTGGGGACCTGCCGTGGCACCCAAGAAAATATTGAGCACGTTGGCCAGCGGCAACTGGACTTGTGAATTCTGGCTTAAGCTTGCCTCTGTCCCCACCGCTGAGGTCACGGTCATCGACTTGGGACAGGCCTACGAGCCCGGGTTTTCAGTAATCCTGCCGAGAACCGTTGGGACAGGGGCCTTTGAGGTCAGAAACACTTACGCCGGTGTTGAAGCTCTCTGTCAGACAAAACTGACTCCCGGACGCTGGAACCACATCACCTTCACATGGGACGGCTCAACTATACGCCACTTTACCAACGGAATCGAACGGGACGCTGTCGAAGTCTCAAACATACAAAGACGGCCGACGCCTGCCGTTATCGAGTTGGAGGACCGTGACCACGGCAGTTTTGGTTTCTCTAAAGACAAGAGCTTTGAATGGCGCAGGAAACATCGGTTTAATTTCACCGTAGGGCACGACCGTCAGGGCAATAAGGGCCTTGATGGTCTAATTGACGAGCTGCGGTTGTCTGACACCATTCGCTATTCAAAGAATTTTGCAGTGCCGGGCAGTTTTTCGCGCAACTACGGTCCGAGTGCACCGAAGCCGGCCGTAGCAAACGGACCGCCTCTCTTATTCGCGTCGAATTCTCCCAAAGGCACGGTGCAGCTCGGTTCACGAAAGCATCTTTTCATCGATGACGCTCTGATTGACACAAAGCAGGATGTCCGGCTGACCTGCAATCCGCCAACCAATCGACAGGACCTTAATTTCAGACCAGAAAAATCAGCTTGGCGGGCCTCGGCGGTTGATATAGACGGCAAGGTCTATATGTACATCCCTGATGGCTACGGGTCGGAAAAGGGCATAACACGCCTGCGTATTTCCGAAGATGGGATTAACTTTAAAAAGCCCGAATTGGGAGTTGTTGAATATGAAGGCTCGACCAGGAATGACTTCGTTTTTTACGGCGCACCTTTCTATGGCACTATGTTCCGCGACCTCAATCCCAATATCAGTCCTGAGGAAAAATTCAAATTGACTGCGTGGGTGGCGAACCGTGGGATTTACCTGTATATGTCACCGGACGGCATACGCTGGCGGCGAAATGAAACGTGCATGCTGCCGCTTGTCAGCGGCGGCGGGGCCGAAACCTACTGGGACGACCAGCGAGGAGTATATGTGGATTTCATAAAGCGCGACAGCAGTTTCAAGACTCAAAGCTGTCGCGGCGGCGGACGACGGGCTGTTATGTTTGAGACGCGCAGGATTCACAGGACTTGGCCCTTCAACGCTTTGGAACAGCCGTATTACGAGGGTTGGCCTATGCCCGCTGTCACTTGTGAGGCCCCCATTATATTTGGACCAGATAAGAACGGACAGGTTTATCGCACCCGCGCGATAAAATATCCTTGGGCGCCGGATACGTACTTAGCATTTGTCTGGCGTTTTGGAGAAGGCGAAAGAAGACAGGTTGACCTTGGCGTCAGCCGGGATGGTATCCACTGGAAGTGCTGCGCCGACGAAACGTGGTACATGACCCCCGGTTCGGATGAGGAAGTGTTATCGTTGTATGGGTTGATACGTCGAGGCGATGAAATCTGGCAGTATGCCGATTATGGCGGTGCACACGGAGGCGGTAAGCGGCGAATCTACGCACGGCTGACACAGCGGCTGGATGGATTTGTTTCGCTCGACGCCGGGGCCAAATCCGGATGGGCGATTACCCGTCCGCTGATTTTCAAGGGTCGCAGACTGATGCTAAATGTGGCTGCGCGAGGGTCAATACGCGTGGCGGTCCTCGATAGAAAAGGTAACGAACTAAAGGGTTTTGCCCTTGCCGATTGTGACCCGGTCATAGGGGACGCAACGAGCTACTTGGTGAGCTGGCAGAAAAATACTGATATGAGCAGACTTGCGGGCAGGGTCATCCGACTAAAGTTCGAAATGCAAGACGCAAAACTTTATGCGTTCAAGTTCGACTAAGTTCTGCCTGTTTGGCCTGTTTTCGTCGCCGTTTTGCGGAAATGCTGCAGTACGGCGGTGAGATTGTCGATTAGAGACAAAAGGAACTCGCCGTAACTGGAATTTTGAAATTTACTGGACAGGGGTGGCTAATATTGCTAACATTAGGATTCTGGTAGATTAGTGAATCTTTTAGAAGATAGAGGTGGCTTGGTATGGCACATAAAAAGGGACAAGGCTCTTCAAGAAACGGAAGAGACAGCAATGCGAAATACAGAGGCGTCAAGCTCTTTGCCGGCCAGCAGGTAAAGGCTGGCTCAATCATCGTCCGCCAGTGCGGAACGAAGTTCTTCGCCGGCTCTAACGTCGGTATGGGAAGGGACTATACACTGTTCGCAAGAGCAGGTGGAACAGTCCGCTTCCAGGGCAGAAAAGTTCACGTCGTCTGACAAATAATGGACACCTTGCAAGAGAAAAGGGATGGTTTCATACCATCCTTTTTTTGTTTAGAATGCCCACGAGGTACATGCTATGTTTATTGACGAGGCAAAAATCTGGGTCAAGGCTGGAGACGGCGGCAGCGGCTGCGTCAGCTTCCGCCGTGAAAAATTCGTCCCCAAAGGCGGTCCCGACGGCGGCGACGGCGGAAGAGGAGGCAGCGTCTATTTCCAGACCGTTGAAAATCTCGATACCCTGTTGGATTTTGCCGGCAAGCACCACTGGAACGCTGAAAACGGCGAACCCGGCTCAGGGAACAACAAACACGGTGCAGACGGCGAAGACCTGACAATTAATGTCCCCCCCGGCACTCTCATCTACGATATCGATTTCGACCTGCTGCTTAAAGACCTTAACGAGGTCGATATGAAGGTGCGCGTCTGCCGTGGTGGAAGGGGGGGAAAGGGCAATAAGGCCTTTGCAACGCCTACGAACCAAACCCCAAGAAATGCCGGGCCCGGCAAAAAAGGCCAGGAAAGGAATTTAAGGCTCGAATTAAAACTCATCGCTGATGTCGGCCTTGTTGGTATGCCAAATGCCGGAAAAAGCACGCTCATCTCACGCTGCTCAGCGGCAAGGCCGAAAATCGCCGATTATCCGTTCACCACCGTAGAGCCGGTGCTTGGAATTGTCGAACTAAGCGACTTCCGCAGGTTCGTTTTAGCAGATATCCCGGGCCTCATCGAAGGTGCACACAGCGGGGCAGGCCTCGGCTTTGAGTTTCTAAAACACATAGAAAGAACTCGAATCATCGTGCACATCCTTGATATAATGCCTACTGACGGCTCCAACCCCACGGAAAATTATTATGCCATACGCCGTGAGCTGGAGCAGTACAGCAAGGCCTTGACACAGAAAGCTGAAATTATTGTCGCCAACAAAATCGACCTCGACCCGGATGGAAAAATAGTCAAAGACTTGAAAAAGGAGCTTAACAAAACGCTTTACCCAATCTCAGCGGTGACCGGCGCCGGAGTTAAGGAATTGACCGAACTATTATGGCAAAAGGTTAAGCAAACAAAAGCCGCCGCGGAACGATAAGCAATGAACGTAATCGCAGTAGATATCGGCAATACGAATATCACAATTGGCCTTTTCCTCAAAGGCGAGGAAAAGCTCGTCAAATCAGTCCCAGGCGGCTCCGAGTTGAAATTGACAGAATTTCTAAAGTCAGCTTGGCAGGAAACTCCCGTCGCCAAAAGTTCGAAAGAAAAAAAGCGCGACGGCGTTATTGTAGTAAGCTCCGTTAAACCGGCCTGGACAAAGGCTGTCCAACAGGTCGCAAAGAAAACCCTCGGGGAAAAGGTCTACATTATCGGCAAAGACATACCCCTGCCGATTACTTTGTGGGTTGATGAGCCTGAGGAAGTAGGTACTGACAGAGTGGTCTCAGCCGCTGCGGCCTATGACGTTGTTGAAGATGCGGTAGTCGTTGCTGATTTCGGCACGGCCGTTACCATAGACCTCGTTGACCAAAACGGCGTTTTTCAGGGCGGCGTCATCTGTCCGGGTTTCGAAATCAGTGCAGAGGCGCTGGAAAAGAATACTGCCCAACTGCCGAAGATAAACGTCACTAAGCCAAAAGCGCCCTACGGCAAAAATACTCCCGAGGCCATCAATTGCGGCCTGTATTATTCCGCCGTCGCGACGTTGCAGGAGGTAATCAGGCGATACGCGGAAAAAATCGGCAGATGGCCGCAAACCGTTATCACCGGCGCCGCCGCAGAGCTTATAAAGGACGACTGCGACTTTATAGATTCCTATGTACCTAACCTGGTCGTAAAAGGCATTGCTTTAGCCTATCGAAAACACATCGAACAAAAGGAGTAAGCTTATCTGACTTATGAGCACATTTGCTGCTGTAATGACCGGCAAAGGCACCGGTGCTATATCAACTATCCAGGTTTTCGGCGATTCAGCCGAGGCCCTCATAAAAAAAATATTCAAACCAACTGCCAACAAACCGGCAATTTTCGAGCGCGGCAAAATTTTGCTTGGGCAAATCACCAATGGCGCCCGGACTATCGACCAGGTTGTAATCGGCTGCGAGTCATCACACAGCTTCGCAATAAACTGTCACGGCAATCCACTTATCGTCGCTGATATAATGAAACTACTGGCCCGGCACGGAGCGACACTGATAACCGCGCAAGAACTTTTAACTAAAATCCTATCCACACAAAAATACGCTAATACAATCGAACTCGAAGCTAAATTAGCTCAGCCAAAAGCTAAAACAATCGAGGGAACCAAAATAATCGCAAATCAAATTGATGCCGGCCTAAGCAAGAAGGCGAAAGAATGGCTGCAAAACTTAAACGCGATGTCACTCAAGGATATCAGTGCTGACGCCGAACAGATACTCCAGGCGAGTCAAAAAGCGAAACTAATCATTGCTGGCTGCACGATTGTGCTATCAGGCCCACCGAACACCGGCAAAAGCACACTTCTTAATTGTCTTGCCGGCAGGCAAAAAGCAATCGTCACCGATATCAAAGGCACGACAAGAGACTGGGTCAGTGCCCAATGCAAAATCGCCCCACTTTCCGCAGAAATAATTGACACGGCAGGATTGGATGGAAAACTTCCCGAAACATCGAAGCAAACCGTCGAAAAACTATCTCAACAGAAAACCGCCCAAGTATTGGAACGGGCGGATTTGGTCCTGCTCGTACTGGACAATAGCCGGACAGCCGAACAGCTTGACGACTTACTGCTTGAAAAAATCGCCGACAAAAAAGTGCTGGCGATATTGAACAAAGCTGACCTGCCCGCTAGGCTGGATGCCAGTAAATTGCCCAGGATTTTAAGCAACACTGTGCAAATAAGTGCGAAGTTCGGCACAGGAATCGAAAAGCTACTCAAAAAAATCCGAGAGATATCCGGCGTCGCCGATTTTGACTTTCACGCCACTGTATGTTTCGCCAAGCGACAGCAAAACCTATTAAAAAAATTGCAAAAGGCTAATTCCAAACCCCAGGCGGCCTCAATCATAACGGAGTTGTTAAACGGCCCAATCTCCTTATAATAATGACAAGAATAAAGAAATGGAACTGGAAATAAAAGACAAAAAGGCGCTCATCGGTATTTGGAAGGTAATTTCTTGGCTGGATTACCGGAGGTGGAATCCCGAAAGTTCTTATGACTTTATCAATTTTTTCCCAAGCGACTTCACGAATTCCGAGAGAATCCTTACCCACTGGCTTAGTTATATTACAGACAGGCAAATGCCGTTTGAATTGATTTGGGATAAAGGCGGACACGTTCTTTCCGAAATAGTACTTAAATACTCAAGATGCCAACTATCCACAGACGAAACACTCGATAATCATTACGAGAAATACTGTGACCACTCAGGTAGAGAGCGTTATAGGTTTAGATCTTCAGATGATATCACTTTCGCATCTAGGTACATTACCGATGACTACCAAAGCATCAAACAAACACTAGAAGTTCTTGACCGTCCCGCATATAAGAGGAACATCACGGCTTATATTATCGAGGCCTTAGAAAAATTCAAAAGCGAAGAAGATCTTTTGCTACGAGTGGCATGCGCGCTGCATTTGCTTACGTATCGACTTGATCAGAAAAAAGCAAATGCCGAAAAAGCAATACAAGGTGTAAATGATTGTCAAGAATTCGATAAAAGACTCACTATATTCAAAAGGACCTCCACAAGTGACAAAAAAAGACTTTGGTGTTGCGTTCGAGATTACAAAAAAGGCCTATACCAACAAATATTTAACCGAGCGATTAAAGAAGTTGCGGTGGACGGAGCAGAAGAATTAATCAATATATGGAATAGTCTACCAATGGATCAAATAGAACTCCCTGGCGATGTTTGGAATAACAGTCCATTATTCAGAAATAATTTGTTTGCAAATGTCCTGGATATTGATAGTGTTCCAAAAGGCTGGGGCATGCCAAAAATTATTAGAGAACTTTATAGCCAGTTGAAAAACAAGGAGGAAATCAATGATTTTTACCCAGAGCAATTTGATGTCACGTTCGATTTTGTTCCAAGAATGTGCAGCAAGAAACTTTGTAACGTTTGTCCCTTCGGCCAGAATGGCGTCGAATCAATTTGCATACCAACCCCAAATAAATATTGTCCAGTAGCTCTCGTAAGCTCTGGTTACATCACCAGGTGCGTAGGAGACCAAGATGAATGCATTCTCAGAAAAGGCGTGGGCAAAGGAATATGCAAAGGGGCATTACGGTAAGCTGGGATGAACTGGTCAGGGCTTCCGTGTTTTTTTCGCCATCCAGTTTTTCGGCTTATATAACATATGTACAGTACGTACAAGGATTGAAGTTCAAAAATAATGGCCGACACAAGCGAAAAACTGACGCCGGCGATGAGGCAGTTTGCCAGGTTCAAGCAAAAGTACCCCGATTGCATCCTATTCTTCCGCATGGGCGATTTCTACGAGACCTTTTACGACGATGCCAAGACCTGCTCGCAGGTTTGCGGCCTGACCTTAACCAGCCGAAGCAAAGGCGACAATCCCATCCCATTGGCCGGCGTGCCGTATCACGCCATTGAAGGATATCTGAAAAAAATGCTCCAGGCCGGCTACAGGGTCGCCGTTTGCGAGCAGGTCGAAGACCCCAAAACTGCAAAGGGTGTCGTCAAGCGTGATGTCGTCCGAATCGTCACTCCCGGCACGCTCACTGATGATATCCTTTTGGACGCCAAGCAGGACAACTTCCTCTGTGCGGTCGGTCTAGGAACAAAACAAGAAGCTGCGATTAGCTGGGTCGATATCTCGACCGGCCACTTCTTCGTCCAGCAAATGCCCGAAAAGAAATTGCTCGATGAACTGCTGCGACTGTCCCCCGCTGAGTGTCTGTTGCCTGACAGACGAGGCGAGCTGTTCGAAGCCGAAACGAGAAAATTAGCCAAAGATATTGCCCAGCTAACCAACGCCATTATAACCGAACGTCCCACGTGGTATTTCGACCCATATCAGGCCGGACAAAGATTGCTAAAACATTTCGGCACCGCAACCCTCGAAGGCTTCGGCATAACGGACGGCGACGATGCTTTAATCCCTCCCGCCGGCGCCATCATCGAATATCTCAACGAAACACAAAAAACAACTCTTGGCCACATCCGTGCCTTAAAGAAGGTCGAACGGAAGAAATTTCTGCAAATTGACCCGGCCAGCCTGCAAGGCCTCGAAGTCCTGCGAACCATTCGCACCGAAAGCAAAAAGGGAAGTCTCTTGGACTGTCTCGACGAGACGCTGACGCCGATGGGTGGAAGAATGTTTCGAAACTGGCTGTGTATGCCCCTCTGCGACCTCGGCCAAATAGAGCTTCGCCAGGACGCCATCGAAGAAATCAAAGAAGCGGATACCAGATTAGCTGACAGTCGCAAACTGCTTTCGGCGATAGCCGACACCGAAAGAATCGCCGCCCGCATCAGTACGTTCAGGGTGACGCCGCGCGACCTGGTGGCCCTTGCAGCAACCCTGCGCAAAATACCGCAGCTGCGGGCGACCTTGCAGCAGTTCACCGCTGATTTGCTTGTGCGGTTAGCCCGGCATTGCGATAGTATGGACGAACTGGCCGACCTGCTCAAAGCCGCAATAGAGCCGGATTGTCCCTCGCATCTTCGCGATGGCGGCGTCATAAGAGCAGGTTTCGATGAAGAGCTTGACCGCCTGCGCTCAATTTCCAAAGACGGCCAAAGCTGGCTGCGAAACTACCAAAAACAACAGTCCCAGCGTACCGGTATCAGCCATCTAAAAATCGGGTACAACAAGGTCTTCGGCTATTACATCGAGATAAGTCACTCATCGGCGAACAAGGTCCCCGCCGACTACGTCCGCAAGCAAACAATAAAAAACGCAGAACGCTACATCACTGACGAGTTGAAAGAGTACGAAACGCAGGTTCTCGGCGCCGAGGAAAAGGCCCTCGAATTGGAGCAGCAGCTCTTCGAGCAGGTCCGCACTCAATCTGTACAGTACGTGAACCGGCTGCAGAATCTCGCTGACACCATTGCTCAGTGCGATTGCCTAAGCGCACTTGCATACTTGGCCAAGCGGCGAAACTATGTGCGCCCAAAAATAACCGACGGCACCGAGCTTATCATAAATGAGGGCAAACACCCCGTTTTAGCTGAGACGCTCGGCCCGGAATTCGTGCCCAACGACATCGAACTCGGCGACAAGGCCGGCGATGTGCTTATTATCACAGGCCCGAATATGAGCGGGAAAAGCACTTACATAAGGCAGGTCGCGCTTCTGGTCCTTATGGCGCAAACCGGCTCCTTCATCCCCGCTAAAGATGCCGCCATCGGCTTGGTGGACAGAATCTTCACCCGCGTCGGCGCCTCTGACGAGCTTGTTCGCGGCCAATCCACCTTTATGGTAGAAATGATTGAAACAGCAAACATTATCAACAACGCCACCGATAAGTCCCTCGTCATCCTTGACGAAGTAGGCCGGGGAACAAGCACTTACGACGGCTTATCTCTTGCCTGGGCAGTGACCGAACATATCGCAAACAAAACAAAGTGCCGCACCCTCTTTGCTACCCATTATCACGAACTGACTGAATTAGCCGAGCTATTCACCAACGTGAAAAATTGCAATGTAGCTGTCCGCGAATGGATGGATGAGGTGGTCTTTTTGCATAAGATTCTGCCCGGCGGAACCGACAAATCCTACGGCATCCACGTCGCAAAGCTCGCCGGCGTCCCCAAATCTATCCTCGACAGGTCAAAAGAAATCCTCGAAGAACTCGAATCCACCTTCCAAAAAGAAGCCACCGGCGAACACCTCTCAAAACACAAAACGAAAGAGCCGGACAGGGACTCGTTATTTGTCGAAAAACACAAATCCGTCCTCGAAAAACTCACATCAACCGACATCAACAACCTGACCCCCATCGAAGCGATTAATCTGCTTAGTCAGATCAAAAACGAGATTGACGAAAAATAGAAGGGCCTAAATGAAGGTACTAACAAACTTCGTGGTGCTGTTAGCCATTGCAAGCTTAGCTGTTGCCCAACCGCGCAAAACGGGGACATACGGATTTAAAAAAACTATCCGAAGACGCAAGTTGCGCGTCACGCGTGAATACGAGATTCCCGTGGAAAAAGGCAAAAGGGCAATAGCAGCCATCCCTGCCTTAATGAGCTTCTGGGGCGCAACCAACGAGCAGGCAATCCAATCATCGCGGTTTCATTACAGCGTAGAACCAAACAAAATCGAGGTAACTTCGGACAATCTCGGCATGCGCCGTCGCAATTATGAATTGACTTGGAACTCGCCGCCGGTGGACAAAATTAACGTCAAGCAAACGCTGACAGTAAATTTAAAGGCCAGGACCAAACTGTACACAGCCGCAAAGCTGCCGTATTCAGACGAAGTCCGCAAACGCTTTGCCCGCTTGCTCGGTAAAGACGACAAGAATAAAATCAATCCGGATAACCCCGAGTTGGAAAAAATATGCAGCGAAATATTGAAGAACAGCCGATATGCTGAGGATGTGGTAGAGCAGGTCTGTGACTGGATAAATGATAACATCACGTTTAAAAAAATCCGGGGTTACAACTCCGATGAAATACTCAAACGCAAACAAGGAAGTTGTAGCCCAATGTCGTTACTGGCCTGCGCGATGCTTCGGCGGCTCGGTATCCCTGCGGAAAATGTGCGTACAAAAAACATCGGCAATGAAGGTGCCCACGCATTCATTGAAGTCTATTTTCCCGATGCAGGGTGGGTTTTTTATGACTTAGCCAACCATGAGCGGGGATTTAAGACGCTGGATTGTCTGTTCACGCCCGGCCGGGCCTTTCGTATCCGGACGCCCAATGGCGGAAGGCATTGGGTCGATGGAAATTTCTCAAAGGAAAAAGACCTTATCAAATTCGCCGAAGACCGACGATTGATGGGCAAACCAATCCGCAAAAGCCCTAACAGTACAGGCGTTCTGGGGGCGAAGGTAACCAATAAACCGCCACCAAAGTCAACAAAGAGTCGGCATTTGCCTCTTAGTCAGATTATAATGGATACGAATATACCACCAGGCAAGCGAGAGTATATCCTGCCCCGGCAGGATGCAAAACAGCAACCTAACACCGATAGAAGCAATAAATTTACTGAGCCAGATAAGAGATGAAATTGACAGCAAATAAACCCTGCTATTAAAAAGCTAAGTGACATCATTCTTTATTTTGGGCCTGCCTTTTTTGCTAATATCCGTACCTTCGACTTTGGTTTGATACTGAAGAATTGCTTATTGCTTTCCTCCGCGGTTAACAACCCCCGAATTCAGCGTTGGCGGATCGTTGCCGGGGATAGTCTACCAGTCGTACAGCAGCAGTGCCCAGTCATTTGTATCCGGAGCCGTAAATGCAATATTGCCGCCGCCATGATTGGTAATATCCGCCTGGTACTGCCAGATCCCGGTTCTCGTATTCATCCAGCCGACGTTATACAGTGGTGCTGCAGGCACATTGACCATGGTTCTTCCGCCGTCCCGAAGATAAACCACCACACACATCTTGCCTTCATCATCTGGCCCGTATAAACACCAGTTATATGTTCCACTGGCTCTCGCATCATCCGGCTGCATATTCTGGAACGGCACGGGCTTACGTAAGGGGTCATTATAAGCCATGAAGAACCGAAGCGCATGCCGACTATCCTCCCACAAGCACTCCATTTTCGTGAAATCTTCAAGACGGTTATGGTCATGCCATCCGCTGGTTTTATCGTAGCCGAGATACCACTCCACTCCGGCACCTCCGGCCATCAGGTTGGCCCACAGGTTTCCCTTGCGCACGGTATCCAGATCCTTGCCGGGTCTGGGCACCGGCCCGTTCCCCTCATCAATATAGACGACCATGGGCAGTCCGGCCGCAGCTGAATGATTTCGCAGGATCCGGGTGATGGCGTGAATCCCCGACTTATCACTGGGCCCTTCGTCGTTATAATTAGACGACTTCTGCTGATTGGACGTAGCATTGGCAATCCCGAACAACTGGTCGTACCGTCTCCACACCCTGTTATTTTTGGAGTGACAGGTATAGGTATGCTTGTAGGGGTCCAGATCCTTAATCAATACAATGCGCTGGCCAATCTGACTGCCGGCGCCGTCATCATTGCCGCCATGTTCCTCCCCAACATTCCACCCTATTGCATGGTGATGAGCGAAACGGGCAATTATCTCCCGGTAATACAGTCTCTCGAGATCACAGAGATCCAAGCTGTCGCAAATCATGTCGTCATTTTCGCTCTCCGAAAACACCAGATTCCAATGGATACCTTTTTTGTCGCCATAGCTGAACACACGTTCCCATTGTTCCAGCTTGGAAACATCGTATTTGCCGCGATCCCCGGCATTGGTGCTTATCCAGGGGAATACATCCTTGGAATCACCCTGCGGGGCTGTAATCATAATCACATAGAAATTGTTCATTTCCTGCAATTCGCCCATGTATCGGATCGCTCCTAAGATGCCGGTCCCTTTCCCGCTTTTCCAGGTATACGCAGAGGCATCCGCGGCGCTGTAGTGATTCTTCTTGTGAATGGAGTAATCATGCCCGTCTGCGGGCGTGTTATCAATCTCGTTGTCTGCGATAAAATCTTCCGGGCTGTCGGCACCGACCCTGATGAAATACTCACCCGACTCCGCAAACCGGCAGTGATGCTTGTTGACATACTGAAGCTGGCCCTTGCCGCGAAAGTCCCGGCCGAAGGGATCTTTATCCGAGGCACCCACCGTAAACGTGCCGGTTTCTCCATCCGGAGCAGTTCCTCCGGATCCACCGGGATTGCTCATCGGAGCTACAGCCACCCAGCTTCCGGTGCGGAAACGAGCGGTAAATGACCACTGGCCTTCCATATCCGGATTCAGCCGGACGCGCCATTTGTTCCCACTGCCGTTGCCTGTATCGGCCTCATTGCCGCCGCCGGCAAAAAAACCGGCGATCCAGAATTTCATTCCGTCCGGACGTTCAAACTCAACATCGAGGCGATTATCCGAAAATGTGGCAGCATTGCTTTCATCCATGTTCGGACCGTCAAACGTGATTTCCACCTTGTGCCACTGCTTCAATTCACCACTGATCTTTATAGAGCCATCCCCATCCATGAGATGCCTCGGACCAGCGCCCCGAGTATCACAGGCAATCAAGATGAGTAAGCACGTCGCAAATACGGCCAAATTCATTGTTGGGTGATTAGGGATATGAAATTGCTTTTTGCTTGTTTGATCGTGCCGACAGAGCCAGTACACGATTTGGACATACATACACCTGGTCATAATAGTTACCTCCAAATATTATTTCATCCGGGATTTCCCATATACACTTCACTGAAACACTCCTGCACACTTGAAGTCCCATAATATCAAAATCTCATCGAGATCGCAACAATTCTCTGGCCGCTTCGCCAATAATTTCAAGCAGCCGAACCAATGACAAGTTCAATCTCCGGTCGGTATCCAGGTCCGCACGACTGCGGCCGGGCTCAAAATCAACCAATACATCCACGTCACTTCCCTGCTCGAAATCATCCCGAAGCGCCGAGCCAAAAATCGCTAATCGACAAATGTGATGACGCCTGCAGAAATCCGCGATTTTGATGTGTCTTTCAGTGACATTCGCTAGTCTCTTTAAGTTAGTCCAACATCCCGGCTAAAGGCCCGCCGATGGAATTGATTGGTGATAATTGCTTATTGCTTTCCTCCGCGATTAAGAACCCCCAAATCTGGCCTCTGTCGGCCGAAGAGCGAGAATCCTTGTAATCCGCACGTTCGCCTATATAATAATCACAACCGAGTTTTACGGAGACTGAATATGGCTAAGATAACCAAGCTGGATGACATCGTATCGCTGTGCAAGCGCCGGGGCTTTATATTTCAGTCCAGCGAAATCTACGGCGGCCTCGCAAGCTGCTACGACTACGGCCCGCTCGGCGTGGAGCTCAAGAACAACGTCAGGAAGTGCTGGTGGAAAAGCGCCGTCCAGATGCGAGACGACGTCGTGGGTCTCGACTGCAGCATTCTGATGCACCCGCTCGTCTGGAAATCCTCCGGCCACACCGACAAGTTCGCCGACCTTATAGCCGAATGCAAAAAGTGCAATACCAGAACCAGGGTCGACCACCTCAAAGAAAAGACAGACCAAAGCGCCGAAGAGCATACCGAACACATCGCAATAGACGCCGTTATGGCCGCCGCCCAGGACTTGAGCAACAAGGTATGTCCCAACTGCGGCACGGTTGGACAATTCACCGAGCCAATGCCCTTTCAATTAATGTTCGAAACCCAAATGGGCGCAAATGTCGACGACTCGATGACGTTGTATCTTCGCCCGGAAACCGCTCAGGGAATATTTGCCAATTTCAAAAACGTCCTCGACACAACCAGAATCAAGATACCGTTCGGTATCGCCCAAATCGGCAAAAGCTTCAGAAACGAGGTGACCACCAAGGCCTTTATCTTCCGAACACGCGAATTCGAACAGGCCGAGCTCGAATTCTTCTGCGAACCCGGCACCGACGAAGACTGGTATGAACACTGGAAGCAGGTCCGCTTCAACTGGTACACCGATTTAGGTCTAAAGAAAGAAAATCTGCGCTTCCGTGAGCACGATGCCAACGAGCTTGCACACTACGCCAAGGCCTGCGTCGATGTCGAATACAGGTTTCCCTTCGGCAGCGGCGACTGGCAGGAGCTTGAAGGTATCGCCAACCGCACGGACTATGACCTCAGACAACACCAGCGGGGAATGAGAACGCTCAACAAATGGTTTGAAAACGACCGCGACTTAACAAACATAGAACTGTCCGAAGAAGCCGAAAATTACCAGTCAGGCCCACTCTCTTATTTCGATGACGAGAAAAAGCAGCGCTATATCCCTTACGTAATTGAGCCAAGTGCCGGCGTGGACAGAAGCACGCTCGCCTTTTTGGTGGATGCCTACGATGAAGAGGAGGTCCGGGGCGAAACAAGAAATCTGTTGAGGTTCCACCCTGACTTGGCCCCGATAAAGGTGGGTGTCTTCCCCCTGGTAAAAAGAGATGGCATGCCCGAAGTTGCACGAAATATCTACAATGAGCTAAAAATGTTTTATAATTGCTTCTACGACAAAAAAGGCGCAATCGGCCGACGTTATCGCAGACAGGATGAGGCCGGAACACCCTTCTGTGTCACCGTCGACGGCCAAACGAGTGAGGACAACACCGTCACCGTCCGGGAGCGTGACTCGATGGAACAAATAAGGGTATCAACCGATAAACTGCTAAACTATTTTCGTGAAAAACTCCAAACTTAATGTGCGTTCAGAGCATAGAGGACACTTGGTTGCAAAGGTGTCGGCGGAAATGAAAGGAGCCTCGATATGAGGAGACTGTGCTTGTCGCAAAAAGACAAAAAGATTTTCGGGATATGCGGAGGCATCGGCGAGACTTACGACATCGACCCAACACTGATACGGCTTTCGCTGGTCTTTCTCTGCTTCGTTACCGCGATAATACCTGTGGCGCTCACCTACCTCATCGCCTGGCTGATTATACCGCAAAAACCACCCGGAACGCAGTGACAAGGCAAAGCTAATCTCAGGATGAGTCGCTGCGCGAGACCGCAGCGCGATGGAATAACAAGAGTACCAAACAATAAACTGTTAAACTATTTTTTTAGAAAGTTAGAGGCGTAAAATGATTATTGACAAAATCGAAAACGCAAAGCTCTACACAGGACTCTCAGAAAGTATCGCAAAAGGACTCGAAATTATTCAGGATAAAAGCCTGTTCGAAAAAGAGGACGGCAAATACGAGATTGACGGTGACAATCTGTTCATACTGGTACAGCGCTACACCACAAAAGACAGGGAAGAAATGCTCTTCGAAGCCCATAAAAACTACATCGATATCCAGGCGATTATCGACGGCGAAGAGACAATAGGCTACGCGCTTACCGAGACGCTGGAGGTGGTTCAGCCGTATAAGCCGGACGTGTTCAAATGTGCTGATCCCGATGTCTTCACCGAGGTCAAACTGGCCAAAGGTATGTTCGTGATATTCTACCCCGACGATGCGCATAAGCCGTGCTACGACTACCACGCCGGCAAGTCAAACGTACACAAAGTCGTCGTAAAGGTAAAAGTATAAATGCCGACTAACGCGAACATACAGATTGCACAGTTGAAAAACAAAGCCGGTCAGGAAGTTACCCTGGCCGGCTGGCTGTATAATTCACGCTCCAGCGGCAAAATCCAGTTTCTAATCATCCGCGATGGCACAGGACTTTGTCAGTGCGTCGTTGAAAAAGGCAGAGTGCCGGACGAGCTGTTCGAGCAGCTAAAACGCCTCGGCCAGGAATCTTCGCTTGCCGTAACCGGCACCGTCCGCGAAGAAGCGCGAAGCGTCGGCGGATACGAACTGGCGGTAACCGGCGCAGAAATAATCTCGCCTGCTGTTGATTATCCAATTACGCCCAAGTCGCACGGCATCGATTTTCTGCTCAAGAACCGTCACCTGCACCTGCGCTCACAGCGCCAATGGTGCATCGGCAAAATCCGCCACACCGTCATCGATGCCATCCGCAGGTTCTTTAACGATAACGGCTTCACGCTTATCGACACCCCCATCTTCTCAGCCGCCGCTGGCGAAGAGGAACAGACGCTTTTTGAAGTGGATTATTTTGGCACCCCGATGCACTTAACGCAGACCGGCCAATTACATCTGGAGGCAGCCGCGATGAGTTTCGGCAAGGTCTACTGTTTCGGCCCAACATTCCGAGCAGAAAAAAGCAAGACCCGCCGGCACCTTACCGAGTTCTGGATGGTCGAGCCGGAAGTTGCATTCATCGATTTGGATGGCCTGCTCGAATTAGCTGAGAATTTCGTGACCTTTATAGTTGCCCGGGTCTTGAAGAACAATAGAAGCCAGCTCGAAACTTTGGGCGCCGACATAGCGGCTCTTGAAAAAATCAAACCGCCCTTTTACAGGTTAACTTACACCGAGGTAGTTGGTATCTTAACAGGCGAAAAGACGCAAAGATTTCTCACGAACCAGTTGAAAGAACTAAAAAGCCAAAAGCAGCAATTGGAAACCAAAATCGCCGAGCTTGAACAGCAGCAAAAAGGCCAGCTAAAGCAATGGCAGGAGGACAAAATCGCAGCCGAGCTAATCGAGCTAAAATCCGACCTTGCCGAAGTTAATACCAGAATCGAAAACAACCCAAAACACGCAAAATTAGCTGCCGAATTTCAATGGGGCAAGGACCTCGGCGGCTCGGACGAGACTATCATCTCGCAAATGCATGACAAGCCCGTCTTTGTCACGCACTATCCCAAAGACGCCAAGGCCTTCTATATGAAAACTGACCGGGACAATGAAAAAGTTGTTCTTAATTTTGATTTGCTTGCCCCTGCCGGATTCGGCGAAATCATAGGCGGCTCCGTCAGAGAAGACGATTACGACCTGCTTCTCGCTCGAATCAAAGCACAGGGACTTAATGCCGAAAATTACGACTGGTACCTTGACCTGCGAAAATACGGCTCGGTGCCCCACGGCGGCTTCGGACTCGGAGTAGAAAGAACCATCGCCTGGCTCACCGGTGAAAAGCACATCCGCCAGTGCATCGCCTTCCCAAGACTCATGGACAAAGTCTACATCTGACAGGTAGGCTGCGATGATTCGCACCACCAAACTGTTAGCCCCCTGCACCGTTTGGCGCATTAGTGAATTCATCGGCTGGGGGCGAACCGGTAGTGACATCTATCTGCACGGCCGGTGCACGATTGCCCGCTTCATCAACGAGCGTTGCCTCAGGCGAATCTGCGTAAGCATAGAAAAACTTGGCGTGCAGCGTTATCTGTCGGTCGAATGTAAGCTCTAATGTTGTAGCTCCGGCTCTGGCCGCGATGCACACGGTAGAACCTTCGGCGTCAACGACGACGAAGTCGCTCTCGGTCACTTGTGAGAGTTCTTTCACCTCAGCAAAATGTGCGGTGATCTTACGAGAGCCAGGCCCCAGAACGGCTGCGTCCAGCACCGGGCCCGGCCAATTCACACCTCTCTGATTGAAACGGTGCCGCAACAGAGCGCGGGCCAACTCCTCCCCTAATTCCATATACCCGGGCGTGGCCAGATGGCCGTCTTCCTTCTGCAATCGCCCAAGAGCAGTCACCAGCAGGGCGTTGCCATCGGCGAGAACGAACTGCCGCTGGGCCTCACGTACCGGCATGAAATATGCCAGTCCTTTAGCCTGGCCGGGTCTGGTCATGGCGCAGAGCTGAATGATAACTACCGTCATGTGTGGATTCTCAGCGGCTTTTCGGACACGCGCGACAAGGTCGGCAAGCCTGTCCTGGTAAGCGGCGGCATCTTCAGGCGACTTGGTATCGGATTCACCCTGGTACCACAGAAAGACACCTGCTCCTTTCCCTTTTCTTTTGATGCGGGACAGCAGTTTTCTTTCACCTTCGCTGCCGGCAGCCCAGTGACTGATCGGCTGGGCGCCGAGGGCGTAGCCGAGCATATCGATTTTGTGTCCTTTTTGCGCAACAGCCTGTGCTGCTGTGACCCAGGCGCTTACGCCCCAGGTCTCCATTCCCGGCAGCGGGTCCTCGGCAGTCACCCACTCTCCCGGACCGGGATCATGCCTTCCCTCATCGGGAGCAAACATTCTAACTTTGTCAATAGGCTTCGGTCCGGGAAGAAGCCCTCGTCCGCAGGCGTTCGACTGGCCGGAGAGTATCCAGAGATTGGAGCGGTTGCTGCTGCACCCGAAGTTAAGTACAAGCAATACTAAACTCACCACTGTAATCCAAAAAACTTCACATTTGACTCTCAGAGCATCCTTTTTGCCTTCACCCATTGGCTTCTCCCGTATCAGATGGTCAAAAGTGGCTTGAATGTTCTCCATAAGCTCCATAATATCAAAATCCTGTTCATCTGTCACAACCTGGATTCAAAAAGAAGACAGGGAGGTTGGTACGCAGATTATTGCTTCGACATAGACGCATATAATTCAACCCCGAAAAGTTGTTGCAATCCAAGCCAATGCAATTCAGCGCGGAAGCGAAATATCAAAATAAGGTCTCCTCCGGCTGCTCTTTGCCCTGAATGACACGGATAATATGTCGCGCCCAAGACGCAAAAGTCCCCACTTGCTCAACACCTGGGTGCGACTCTTGCGACCAGGAACTAATCCGTTCAAGCACTGGTATTGCCCGCTCGTCCCCTATACGTTCAATTGCCGGGAATACTACCTGCCGTATGCCGATGGGAGTTCCCTCGTCTTCAGCTAAATTGAGAAGGGTGTCCAGGGCCTGAACGTCGAAAATTACGATTTAAAAACTAAAAACTAGGGACAGCCACCTATTTTTTCCGGGCCCAACCGACTTTTTCAACAGGCCCCTGTTGCAAACCACAAGAGGATATAAAAAATGAAAGAGATACCCTTAACCAACGGCCAAAGCGCAAAAGTCGATGACGAAGATTACGAATGGTTGTCCCAATATAGCTGGTATGCCTACTACGATTCAGAGAAGGGAATGACGTATGCAGCCCACGACAGACCGGATGGCAGACGGATATTTATGCACGATGTCATTATGGGCCTTGATACGCTCGAAGACGAGTCGTGGAATTGAGCTAAAAAGGCAGAGCACACCCGGAATCTAAAGGCGGGCCAGAAAAACTGTTTTTTTGGCCGTTTTTGCTAAGAAAGACAGAATTATTATCGTTCTTATCCGTTTACCCCGTTAGAAACGTGCCTTTTGTTTTTCTAATGGGGTTAAATCTGCGTAAATCCGCAATAATCTGTGCAATCTGTGGCAAATTTCGGTTACTTTTCGTGCATTTTTGGTCACTTTGGGACATTTTTTTGCCCATATTACCTAATCGTTTCAACCCAACCCCACCATTTTACCGATTGCCTGTCTAAATTCAACTTATATCTTGGAGAATCAATCAAATCGGCAGGCCTTGGAATTTATTATTTTCAATTTGCTATTGCCTTTCTATGGGCTTTATTTACCCGTGTAATCTGTGAAATCTGTGGCTAAAAATCAATCAAATGCGCAGGGGGGTAAGAGTAAAAACCAAATTTTTTGAAAATTTTTATCTCCTTATAACACAATCACTTGCGTTTTTTTGAATTGTAAAAAATTCATTCTTTTCGACCAAATGCGCAAGTTCGCCCAATTACGGGGGGCGTGTCCCTGGGCGTGGCACGGTCTTCAGGGCCAGCAGGCCCAGTCAAATTTAGTAGGGTGCGATGAATCGCACCAATTATGCTCATTTAGATTTTGAGATTGTTTCGGACTTGTCCGCCGCTTGCCCGCCATCCGTTTGGCGGGTCCGTCTGGCGGAGAAAGGCAAAAGGGAGAAAATGGGCGAAAGCCACCCACAGGATATGAAACGCCATTTAACCATTTAACCAATTAACCAGTTAACCATTTATCTCTTTTATGCCAAA
>CAZOUM010000002.1:0-53545 GCA_964582985.1 uncultured Pirellulales bacterium
TGGGTAAACGACTTAAAAATATATTTGACATAAAACACGCTTTCAGAGATGACAGGGAGGATTTATGTGCGATTGAACAGCGTAAGAGTATTTTCCAGACTGTTATATGGGAAATGTCAATTTTTACAAACATTTTACATTATCACAGGCAAGAGCTGGTGTATATTACAATAGGTATTTAGGATTTGCAAATTTAATCGGAACAGGAGAATTGAAATGGCGGCAAACGTTAAAAAATCGTTCAAGAAATGGTCAGTGGTATTAGTGATACTGGCAGCCGTGGTTATCTGCGTAGTGGTTATGTACTACGGCAGAGAATATCTGTTTGGTACCAGGCCAAGTGAGCAAGGTAACCATTTTGCCATTTATTTAGTTGGTGACTCGCGGCATATGTCGAACGTGGAGAAGGCACCTTTGGCAAGATTGAAATTGGATGCTGAACCTATCCTGAGCGACGATGACATAATCGAGTACGAATGGAACACGCATACAATAAAACTGTCTCCAGCTTCCATGGGACGGATGAAAGAAAGGTTGGGCAGTAAGACAGTAGTGCCTTTCGTGGTAGTTGCGAACGGTAAACGATGCTACCGCGGTGCATTTCTGTCACATCTATCATCGTACATACCCCGCGGGCCAAGCATTTGGTACGATGTAACCCCAGAGAATGCAATCAAAATATCCCAAATGGTTAGTGCGGGGGCCGAAGATTTGCGAAACGATGCTCGCGTTCGTAAAGCACTTAGAGAGTTAGGTGTACTAAAGTAAGAGGGGGCCCCTCACCAAATTACCCCCGCCAGAGAAATGCGGGGGCAGGCGTCAGGAGCTCATTTCGCGCGGGGCAAGCAACCGGCAGCAAATTTATCCGCTATCCGGATAACAGTTTCGCTGCGGTCTTTGCAAAATAGGTGATTATAATATCGGCGCCTGCGCGTTTTATTGCGTAGAGGGTTTCCATCATCGCGGTATCCTTATCCAACAAGCCTGCTGTAGCGGCGGAGTTTAGCATCATGTATTCGCCGGAGACGTTATAAGCGGCGAGGGGACAATCGAACCGCTGCTTTGCGCGATGTATGATGTCGAGGTAGGCGAGTGCGGGCTTTACCATAACGATGTCGGCGCCTTCTTCTATATCAAGTGCGATTTCGGCCATTGCCTGGTCGGCGTTTGGCGGGTCCATCTGGTAAGATTTGCGGTCGCCGAAGGCTGGTGTGGATTCTGCGGCGTCGCGGAATGGGCCGTAGAAGGCGGAAGCGTATTTGGCGGCGTATGACATAATGGCGGTGTCGTGGAAGCCGTTTTGTTCAAG
The DNA here is from genome assembly GCA_964582985.1 of uncultured Pirellulales bacterium. Lineage (GTDB taxonomy): Bacteria > Planctomycetota > Phycisphaerae > Sedimentisphaerales > Anaerobacaceae > CAZQYB01. The sequence continues at coordinate 1,310 of CAZOUM010000002.1, forward strand.
GGTCTGGCGAATGTAGCGGACGCGGCCGTCCATCATATCGGAGGGGGCAACAATGTCGGCGCCAGCCTGGGCGTGCGAGAGGGCCGTTTTGGCGAGGAGCTCGCAGGTGGCGTCGTTGTCGACTTTGCCGTTTTTTATGACGCCGCAATGCCCGTGGTCGGTATATTCACAGAGGCAGACGTCGGTGACAACGAGCAGGTCGGGGGCGGCTTTTTTGATTTCCTTTATGGAGCGCTGGATGACGCCGGTTTCGGACCAGGCCTGTGAGCCGGTTGGGTCTTTCTTAGCAGGGAGGCCGAAGATAAGGACGGCGGGGATGCCTAAGGCGGCGACTTCGGCGGACTCGGCGGCGATGGTGTCGGGCGAGAAGTGAAAGCAGTCGGTCATTGATTTGATTGGGGCTTTAAGGCCTTTGCCTTCGCGGACAAAAAGAGGATAGACGAAATCGTTGACAGTTAAAGCAGTTTCGCGAACCAGGCGTCGCATTGCATCGGTGGTTCGCAGCCTTCGCATTCTGATTTGGGGAAAAGCCATTTACAAGACTCCTTCTATTGCTGCATTCAGTTTTGAGTATCTTTTTTCATGTGCCGGAAAAATCATCGTCAGAAGACTATAGTTAATGTTTTGTTGTCGCTCGGGTCAATAGCTTTTATGGCGTGGAGAGATTTTCTGGACGGGCCGTGGCCAATGTTGATTGTGTAGGTACCGTGAGCGAGACGGTATTGGATGTCGCGGGTTGAGTCCCAGTTTTCTACGCGGAAGGTGGCAATCCAGCCTTTTTCGATGATGTGGCTTTCGGCAATTTGTACCCACTTGCCGTTGTTTTTTATCCGGAGGCGGACTGTTCGGGCGTCATAATCGTCAAGCGGATAGAGCTGGGCGATCATTTTCAGGATGTTGTTGTGAACGGTGTAAAGTGCGAAGCAGATAATTTTGTCCCTGGTGACTTTGGGAATCTCCACGGGGTAGCGCTTTGCCGCCATGACAGGCAAACAACTTGATATGACGATTACAAGGGCAAGGAAACAAATTGTGCGGATGTTGTTGTTCATCCTCTCATTCTGTCTTTTAGGCGTTTGTTTTTGAAAGGCCGATTTCCTGGTCAGTGAGGTAGCAAGGCGGTTCGTTTAGCCAGTTTTTTTCGGCGGGGTCGGGGGTCAAGAATCGGTAGTTGCCTTTGCAGAGGTTGAACCATTTGCACTTTAGGCAGCGCGGGTCGGCAAATTTAGACTTGTTGCGGAGCTTGTCGAGCACCGGGTCTGCTGAGTTTTGCCAAATCTCTTTGAAGGTTTTATCTTTGACGGAACCGAGCGAGTAATTTCGCCAGAACTGGTCGGGGTGGACGGTGCCATCCCAGCCGACGCATAGGAGCTTTTGGCCGACCTTGTTTCCGCCGTTGGCGAGCAGAAGGCGGCGGGCGTCTTCGAAACGAGTACCGTCTTCTTTCTGCATTCTTACCAGAAGGTAAGGACCGTCGCAATGGTTGTCGACGGTAAGGACTTCATCGACGAGGTCTTTTTGCACAGAGTCGCTGGTTCTTTCTATTATCGTGTCAACAGTCCGGCGGGACTGGTCGAGTGTCAAAGTCTGGTCGTCGAGGTCTTTTGCGCGTCCGGTGTGAATCAAATGATAGAAGCAGATTCGGCGGACGCCGGCAGAGGCGGCGATGTCGAAGAGAACGGGGACCTGGTCGGCGTTTGCTTTGGTGATGGTGAAGCGCAGGCCGGTCCTTATGCCGGCCTTATTGCAATTTTCGATTCCGGCCAGGGCCGCTTTGAAGCTGCCTTTTGAGCCTCTGAATTTGTCGTGGAATTGCTCATCGCCGTCGAGGGAGACGCCTACATAGGCGACGGTGAGTTCGGCGAGGCGTTTTGCGGCGTCGGAGTCAATCAATGTGCCATTGGTAGAAATTACACTGCGAAGACCCAAATGCCGGGCTTCAGCTAACAGGTCAAATAGGTCGTGACGCAATAAGGGTTCGCCGCCGCTGAATAACAGGACGGAACAGTTGACTTCGGCAAGCTGTGCGAGAAATCTTTTGGCTTCGGCTGTAGTTAATTCGGTGTCACCGGGGCTTGGCTGTGACGAGCTATAACAGTGAAGACAGTTGAGGTTGCATCGGCTGGTGCAGTTGTAGACGACGACGGGACCTTGGGCCCAAGGGCCGAAGGAGTCGGGGTCGGCGTATCTTAAATGGTCGGACTCGCCAGCCAGGCCACAATATAGCTTTGAGATGTTTATCATTGATATGTCCCTTCGATGGCAGCGAGGAGGCCGTCAATGGTGTGCTCTTTGGCCTCGACATCTACGGCGACTTTCAGATTGTTTAATTGCTCGGAAGTTACGGGGCCGATTGATGCGAGTTTTGCGCTGCTGGAACTAACGAAGTCGGTTGGAATCTGCTCAAAGAAATATTTTGCGGCGGAGGGGCTTGCGAAGGTCAGCCAATCAATTTCGCCTTTGGTGATTTTCTCGGTGAGCGAATCCGGTTCGGCTTTTTCCGGCTCGATGGTGTAAACGGGCGTCTCAGTGACCTGAGCTTTTGCCTGGGTGAGGAGTTCCGCGAGCTCGGTTGAAGCAGCCTCGGAGCGTAAGAGCAGGACTTTTTTGTTCTGCAGGTTCGTAAAGGCGATAAGTTGTTTGCCGAGTTGTTTACCTGTGAAGGCGTTGGGCACAAAATCGGACGTTATGCCAAATTCGGTCAACCGCCCTGCCGTTTGGGTGCCGATGGCGGCAATCTTTGCGGAAGCAAAGACGCGGCAGTCTTTGTTTAGTTTTTCAATGGCGTCAAAGAAAAATGATACGCCGTTTGCGCTGGTGAAGATTATCCAATCATACTTTGAAAATCCGGCGAGTGTTTGCAAGAACCGATTGGTGCTGGTCAGGGGTTTTAGTTTTATGGTTGGGAATGCAATAGGGTTACCGCCCTGCCGGATGATTTTGGCTGCGAAATCGGCGTTGCCGGGACTGTCGCGAGTTACGACGATGGATTTGCCGAACAATGGTTTTTTCATAAACCAGTTCAAGCGGTTGTCACTGTCTGCGGCGGCGCCAATAACTACGATGGCCGGCGGCTCGATTTTTTGCTGCTTGCACTTATCAGCTATCTGGTTGAGCGGGGCTTTGGCGATTCTTTGGGTTGGTAAGGTGGCGTTTGCTATTACGCCTGTTGGGGTGTCTGGTTTGGCCCCGTTTTTTATGAGCTGGTCAGTGATGAATTCGAGATTGCCGATGGCCATATAGAAAACGATGGTGCCGGGGAATTTGGCGAGTAAGGGCCAATCGATGTTGGAGTTTTGTTTGCCTTCGGCTTCATGCCCGGTGATGAAGGCGACCTGAGAGCTGTAGTCACGGTGGGTGAGCATGATGCCGGAATATTCAGCTGCGGCTATTGCGGCGGTGACGCCGGGGACGATTTCGAAATCGATGCCTGCTTCGGCGAGGAGGGCCGCTTCTTCAGCGCCTCGGCCGAAGGTGCAGGGGTCGCCGCCTTTCAGGCGGACGATGGTTTTTGTGGCGGCGGCTTTTTCGAGGAGCAGGTCGTTGATGTCCTGCTGAGAAACTGAGCGAGCGCCTATTCTTTTGGGGACAGGAATAATCTCGGCATCCGGACGGGCGAATTTGAGTAAGGCGGGGTTGGCGAGCTTATCGTAGATTATGCAGTCGGCGGCTTTTAGGAGCTCTGCACCGCGGACGGTGATTAGGTCGGCCTGGCCCGGGCCGGCACCGACGAGATAAACCTTGGCTTTTGTGCGATTGGTCATAATCCCTGGTTTAATAACCCCTCAATAAATTGAGGGGCTAAATACTTCGAATAATGCAACTTCCAACCTGACTAAGATACCAAATGTGTCTGGGAATTGCCAGTAGTTGCGGATTTTGCGGGCGGTGGGAGAGGAAACGGTGTTTGTCTTGACGAAAGAACGCAAATTTTGTATAATAATTATAGAGAAAGGGCAGAGCGATGGAAAATGCCAAAAACATGCCGCTCAAAAAGGTTGGTTTCTCTCTAATTCTAATTGTGCTAAACAGCATTTTTCTGGTCTCGTGCTGTTTCGCTGAGGAGCGGTCAGGCTCGTACTCGGAGTTGCTAAAGAAAGCTGTGTATGAGGCATCGCGATTTAGGGGTGGATTTACGCTATATCTTCACCCGAGTGGGAGACACCCTCTTGGTGGATATAGCGGGTCACCACGCCTTATACGTTTTGTTGAAGGTTTGGACGAACCCAACGCTGTTCCATTTCTTATTGATGTCCTGAAAAATGGCCCTGACTGGACGGACGAGAAGTCGTTGAAACTATGTGGAGGCATGATGCCTCATATTGCCAGGTGCTATGCCGCCCTTTGCCTTGGAGCTTCAGGTGACCGGCGGGCTTTCGAGCCGCTTATCGACACGCTGGAGAACGGCGGCTTTCTTGAAGATAAGTACACCTTCAACATCACAGAGCATGAAAAGCAGAGATATGATATCCGCCGGTATGCAGCAACAGGTTTGGGATTCTTGAACGACCCAAACGCTTTGCAACCACTTCTTCGGGCACTGGAACGGGGAAACTTTCATACGATATATGCTTTGGCCAGAACGCGCGACCCAAGGGCAATCAAACCGATCATGAAGGCAGCAGACGGGCCGAGCGCTGGCCGCTCTCCTTGGTACAGGGTGCACGAGCCGTTGAAGTATGTTACGAGAGCGAAGTTTACCATACGGTTTCCTCCGAAGGAGAAAACGGCGACGGTTCGTGAGATTCCGGAACTGGGTGTGTTACCGTTAAATACGCAGTTCTATAGACGCCTGTGGCAGTATTGGGTGAAGGAGGGCCCGCAGCATGCTAAACGGGAGTTTGAAAAATACTACCCTGGATTGAAAAGAGCCCAAGAGAAAAGGCCAGACAAGCCTGACATACACGCTTCTATAACAAAAAAAATGTTTGGAGGTGGGATTGCAGCCCTGCCTTTTGCAGTTGAGAAGGTCAAAGAAGGCGACCTTACGCTGATACCGGCTATATCAGGGCTGACTAACGGTGAGCTGAAGAAGAGCGCCACACAAAAAGAATGTCTTGAATGGTGGGAAAAGAACAAGCAGAAGTGGCTTATAGCTTTTGAAGAGGATAAGAAAGACAAGAAGTTAAAGGACGAGGGCACCCCTGTCAGCGAACCCAACGCAGGTTGATAGATGCAGTTTTGGGGCGGCTCTGAAGTCAGGACGATTTTCAGAGAGCTTTGATAATGTCAGCGCCGCCGGCGTTGAGGAGTTGGTGGGCGAGCTCTTCGGCGAGTTTGTCGGCGTCGGCGGCTGGGCCGGTGATATCGCGCCTTATGAAATTTTTGCCTTGCAAATCAGAAATAAATGCGGAGATTATTATATCGTCTCCAAGAATTTCTGCAAAGGCCCCTGCCGGGGCGTGACAGCCGCACTGCATTGTTGACAATATATGTCTCTCCGCGAAAGTAGTCGTTCGGGCTTTTTCGTCATCAATGGCGGCGACAAGTTTGGTTGTCTGGTCATCGTCGGCCCTTGTCTGGACGGCGAGGGCACCCTGAGCGGCGGCGGGGATGAATTTTTTTGGGTCGAAGCAGAAAGCAACTTTGTCACTTAGACCAAGTCGCTCAATTCCCGCCCTTGCCAAGATAATGGCGTCGAATTTTCCTTCCCGGAGCTTTCTTATCCGAGTGGTGACGTTTCCGCGAATGTCGGTGGGCTGCAAGTCGGGCCTTAGATGTCTTATCTGAGCGATGCGTCTTGGACTTGAGGTGCCTATTTTTGCGGACTCCGGAAGTTGCTCGATTGAGCTAACCGAATCGGCAGCTATAAGACAATCTTCGGCAAATTGGCGGTTGAGGACTGCGGCGACGGTGAGTCCCCGTCTTTGCTGCGTGGGCAGGTCCTTGAAGCTGTGGACTGCGAAGTCGGCCTGGCCTGTCAGCAGCGCATCCTCGACCTGGGTAGTAAAGAAGCCGGTTGTCGTGAGCTTCCACAAGGCGGTGCGTTTGTCGGTGTCGCCTTTAGTAGTTATGGTCCTGATTTTGATTTCTATGTCTGGGTGAGTTTTTCTGAGCGCAGCAATTACAATCTGAGTTTGTGCGATGGCCAATTTTCCAGCGCGAGTTGCAACAGTGAGAACATCTGCCATCAGTCGCGTTTGCCTTGTGAGAGGAACATTCTGTTTATCAAGTCAGCAGCCTGGAGCTGTTCGGCACTTGGTTCATCTTCGCCGCCATTTTTGAGGAAACTAATGGGCCCGTGCAACATTTTTTTGACAAGGGACTCGGCAAAGAGCTGAAGTTTGTCGTGCTTGTCCCGGCCGAAGTCCTTTGCGTAACGGCTGGCTTCGGTGTGGGCCAAGTCGAGACTTTTTTGGGTTAGCTGGGCAATTACCGGCACGAGGTTCAGCGATTCGTACCATTTGGCAAATTTATCGGTGAATTCCGCGACAATGGCCCTGGCCCTGGGAATTTCGGCGTTGCGTTTTTCCTTGTTAGCGTTTATCTGCTGGTCCAAATCATCGATATTGTATAGCGAAACGCAATCAAATCCGTCGAGGGCCGGTTCTATGTCGCGCGGTACTGCAATGTCTATTATCAGCAATGGTTTGTCCTTGTGGGCCAGAACGTCTGCAACCGCATCATATATTAGTATTGGGTGGGCGGCACTGGTGGAACTAATGAGCAAATCGACGTCAGCAAGCTTTTGCGGAACATCTTCAAGAGTGATTATCCGGCCTTTTTTGAGGCGTGATTTCATAGCTTGCGCGTTATCGAGGTTGCGATTTGCTATGATTAGATTTTTCAGGCCATTCTTGAGCAGATACCTGGCGGCGAGCTCGGCGTTTTCGCCGGCACCTATTACCATCGCTGAACAGCCCGGCAGCTTCATCTTTGTTTTAGCCAACTCTACGGCGGCCAAGCTGATGGAAACGGCACCACAATTTATGTGCGTTTGGGTCCGGACGGCTTTTCCTACACGGAAGGCGTTGTGAAAAAGGCGGTGAAACATAAATTTGCTCATCCGGCAATTGAGAGACTCTGTATAAGCGGATTTTACCTGTGATAAAATCTGATTCTCTCCGAGCATTTGTGAATCGAGGCCTGCAGCGACCTCGAAAAGATGCCGAACAACATCAATGCCGGTTGTCTCTCGGTGGTGCTTGCGCCAGGACTCGACGGTACCGGGACGGACCCTGTCGATAAGTCCTGTTAGAAAGCCGCCCACATCAAATGTCTTTTTTGCATAAACGTAGAACTCGAGCCGATTGCAGGTCCCGAGAATTACGGCTTCGCTAATGGCCTGCTCAGCGTGCATTTTTCTTAGCATAGACGAGCACTGTTGCGGCCCGAAAGTCACTCGCTCGCGTATTTCTACGGGACAATCGTGATAAGTTATGTTATTCAAAACGAGCTTCATGGTGCTGCCTTTTAGTTTTAGTGTTATTGCGACTGCAATACACTGTAAACAAAGCAACCTTAATTGTCAACGTTAAACACGGCGGCGGGCAACTTTGAACAATCCATATTTTTTAGACGGCAACGGTGTCAATGCAGGGCCAAATGCGCTTGCAAATGACCATCTTTCTGTCATAATCCGTTTTTTTGGAATCAGGCGTTTTGGGCGCAGCATAAAAGCTGAGCCGGTAGGATAGAGAAGGCGGTGAGACCAATATGGGTCTGGGGATGAGCGTAAAGGGAAGCCGATGAACAAGTTTAGACGGGGCTTGATGTGGGCCGGGCTGATAGCGATTATATTATTGACTTTTCTGTCGATATACGGTGCGTTTGTTGGGGCTGAACGAGCTAAAGCCTTCTTCAACTCGGTGCCGTTGAGCGTTTACTGGTTAGCTTTGACGGTTTTGCTGATAGCGGGCGTTGGGGCATTTCGCCGACTGGCTCGCGTTCCTTCGCTTCTGCTGGTCCATGTGGGGTGTGTTCTGGTCCTGCTGGGGTCTATGGGGGCGTCCAACAGGGGGTATAAACTTCAGAAAGGCCTCTGGGGTATTGGCAAAATCCCCGCAGGTTACATGACAATTTATGAGGGTCAGTCGGCAAATGTGGTGAGGTCGGCAGACGGCCGGGCAATTGGAGAGTTGCCGTTTATGATAAGGCTGAAGGATTTTCGACTGGAACATTACAAGCCGGAGTACCTGTACATCGAAAGCCGTGAAGGACAGAGATGGAAAATCCCGGTCGAGACCAAGACTGAATATCCTTTGGGTGCCGATTTCGGCACGGTGACAATCGTGAGAGCATTTGAGAATTTCAAATTCAATATCGAGAGAAAGACTGCGCACGACGACCCACGGCCGGGCTACAATCCGGCCCTCGAGGTGCAGGTTAAGCATCCGGATGGCAGCGTGACGACCCACTATGTGTTCGAGCGTTATCCCGGACACGTCGAACCAGAAGACAAATTTTTGCTGAGCTATCGGCGAATCATCAGTGATTACATAAGCGAACTGGAAGTTGTTAAAAACAACAAGGTTGTGGCCGAGAAGAACATCGAAGTTAATCATCCTCTTCACTTCGGCGGATACCATTTTTACCAGCAGTCGTATGACGCAGAGGCGGGCCAATACACTTTTCTTGAGGTTGTTTCGGACACGGGTCTTAATCTTGTGTATGCCGGGTACGTGATGCTCTGCGTTGGTGTTTTTTGGCAGTTGTGGCTAAGAAGGTTATCTATTGCGGGAGCAAGGTTAACGAGCGGATAAATGGAGATTAAATACACAATTCAGGGTTTGTTGATTTACATTGCAATCGCTGTGTACGTCTTTGCGTTCGTGACGACCCTGGCGCGTTGTCGAAAGGCGGGGGACATTTTATACCTGGCCGGTTTTTTAGTCAGCTTTTTAGCTTTTTATTATCGCTGGTATCATGTGCAGCATGTGCCTCTGCAGAATCTGTTCGAAGTTTTTCTTTGTATGGGTGTGATTATTTATCCGATTTCGCTTTTCTGCCGACGTGTGCTACGTGTCGGCGGTCAGTGTGCGGATATGCTGATAGGAGCGATAGTGCTTTTTCCGGCGGGTTTTGTCTTTGGGGCGGAGCCGCGTCAACTGCCGCCAGCACTGCAGTGTTGGGTTTTTGCGCCGCACGTGGCGGTTTATGCTCTTTCGTATACTTTTATGGCGAAAGCGGCCTTTCAGGCCATCTGTCAACTGGCAGGGAGAGGCAACAGCAATGACGAAAAGCTGCTGGGCCCCGAAGAGGCAACGTTCACTATGATTTGTGCCGGATTTCCGCTGCTGACACTTGGGCTTATTTTGGGCAGTTACTGGGGCAAACTGGCGTGGGGACATTACTGGGGATGGGACCCGAAGGAACTTTGGTCACTGGCCTCGTGGCTGGTCTATGTCGGCTATTTTCACTTGCGCTATATGTTTGGCAAAAAGTACGCACGTATTAACAGCGGTTGGGCCATTGCAGGTATGGTGGTCATTGTGATAACCCTGTTGTGGGTAAACCTGTCGAGGCTTTTCTCGGGTCTGCATAGCTATGCGACCTGATGTCACCGTCTATTTTTCCGACAAAAAGCTTGCTTTATGAGACGTAAGGATTTATAATACGTCTATACTTTGGTGGACTGGTCTGCATGTGAGCGGGATGAGGTGCGAACTTGGTTTTGGGTTATCTTCAAATACCGTCCTGTGATATGAAAGGAGGAGTGCCGTGCGCAGGAGAATAGTATTTTCAGTCATCATTTTTTTGCTCGGTCTGATTGATGTGGCATCCGCTGTGGATTTGCTGGTTCCTGCGGGGACTGAGGTGACTAAATCTACTGCTGGTTCGTACGGGAAATTTGAGGTCGTCGGCAGGCTGATAGTTGAGGCCGGTGCAGACCTTACATTTACCGGCCCCGACCAGTCTCATATAGACGGTGTGGAAACAAGCGGGATTAGGCCTGAAATTATTATGAATGGCGGCAGTGTCTTCGTTGATGCCAGAACAAACATGGGTACAAACGAGGTGGACAACGGGGGCAACTACGGCTATCTGACTATGAACGGCGGCACGTTCACCACTACCGACACTTTTAAGTTTCCCGACGACCACGGCGGCGAACACCGCATTTACCTGAACGATGGTATAATGCACTGCGGGGACATACAACTGATACATGAGCGCAATGCCATTATGTATGTGGGCGGTGGTATTTTGCACCTTGACGATATCACCGGCGGGGAGCGCGACCCTCAAGAGTGGAAGGGTAACGGAGACCTCCTGCCCGCGGCAGGCTACGATGAGATAGTGATTGAGTACGTTCCCGCCGGTCCCTACACCGAGGTAAGAGCTATTAAGCTGGACCCGAATCTTGCATCGAATCCGAGTCCTGCCAACGGCGCGACGGTGATAGATGCGAACGTGGTTCTGAAATGGTCGCCAGGCGTAAATGCGGTCTGGCATGACGTTTACCTGGGTACCGATTTCAACGACGTCAACGAGGCGAGCGACCCTAATGTGCCCCCAGGGGGAGGGCGACAGGATTCTAACAGCTTTGATGCGTGCGACCTTGAATTGGCCAAGACGTACTATTGGCGGATAGATGGGGTCAACGGCCCTAATACGTGGCGAGGCGACATCTGGAGATTTAAGATAGTTGAGGGATATATCAACTCCATCGGGATGGAATTCGTCCAGCTCGTGCCGGGGAGTTTCATGATGGGTTCAAGCAGTGGAGACCCGGACGAAGAACCCGTCCACCAGGTCACAATCAGCGACCCTTTCTATATGTCGATGACCGAAGTAACCAACGCCCAGTACGAGCAGTTTGACCCCTGCCACAGTGCGTACCGTGCTCCGCAAACTTACAATGGCCAGACGGTAACTATGTCCACCGGTGATGACGAGGCGGTGATCTATGTAAGCTGGGAAGATGCCAACAACTTCTGTCAGTGGCTTTCCAATTTGGAAGGTCAGCCTTACCGGCTGCCGACCGAGGCAGAGTGGGAATATGCCTGTCGGGCCGGTACGACCAGTGCATATTACACGGGGGCCAGTCTGCCACCTTCATACTATAAGAACCAATCGAATTCGTCATGGCCTAAAGATGTTGATTTGACCGTGAAGACGACAGGGCAAAACAGTTGGGCGCTCTGGGACATGCACGGGAACGTGGAAGAATGGTGCTATGACTGGTATGGTCCGTACGAAAGCGGCAGTCAGACCGACCCTGTGGGGCGTACAAACGGGGACTTCAGGGTTTCTCGCGGCGGCAGTCATAATACACCTGTTTTCTATCTGCGCTCGGCTAACCGGCTCAGTTCCTTGCCGGCGGACAAACACTGGTTAATCGGCTTCCGCGTGGTATGCGGCGAGATGCCAGGTACTCCAGCTTTGCCTGAACCTGCACCAAAGGACTGGGCAACAGGCGTATCGCAGACTACATACACGTGGCCGAGTGAACATGAGACTAACACTCCGTATTTCATAGGGCCAGAAGTGTGGGTCCGTGAACCGGCGTGGGCGGACGAGATTCCTATGTACGGACATAATCATCAACCTGCCGTCACCTTCTGCGATAACGGTGACCTTTTCGGTGCGTGGTATTCCTGCGAGAGTGAGAGAGGCCGTGAACTGACCGTTCTGGCCAGCAGGCTGCGCCAAGGTAACAGCACATGGGATTACCCTGACGAGTTTTTCAAAGCTCAGGACCGGAACATGCACGGCACTGCGCTGTTTAACGACCGTAACGGGAAGCTGTATCTATTCAACGGGTTGGGGACAGACTACTCCTGGGAAAAGCTGGCGCTATGCACCGCCACGAGTACCGACAATGGTGTCACCTGGCAGCCAAGGATTATTAATCCATATCACGGCAAGCATCATCAAGTTATCGCCGGCCCGATAAAGACACGGGAAGGCTACATTATCGTGGCGGGTGACGCTAATCCCGGCTCAGCGATTCACATCAGCCAAGATAACGGCCAGACGTTCGTAGACCCCGGGGCAAATCGGCCGGAGCCTGATTTTGAGGACGGTGGGACCGGGGCGTGGATAGCCGGTATCCACTGCGGCTTTGTTCAACTGCTCAACGGAGACCTGCTTGCTTTCGGCAGAGGCGATAACATTAACGATATGATGCCCAGGAGCATCTCCACTGATATGGGCGAGAATTGGACATACTCAGCCAGCCCGTTCCAGCCAATAGGCGGCGGGCAACGCTGTGTGCTGCTGCGGTTAGAGTATTCTTACGGAGAACGTCTGGGCGGCACGGTTGACAGCCCTATTTTCATGTTATCGTTTGGGTCCGGTACAATGTTGAATGGAGAACACCAGTTGGAACAATGCTCGGGAATGTTTGGTACGGTATCATACGATAACGGACAGACGTGGACAGATAAGAAATTGATTAGCAATCTGCAAGGCAGCGATTCTGTGTACCTGGACGGCGGTGGTAACACCGGATGGTTTACTATGAGTCGCACCGAGGCGGAGCCAAAAGGTTATCTGTCAGCCACGCAAACGCCGGATGGCATTATTCACGTATGCAGCAGCAGGCTGTATTATGCTTTCAATTTGGGCTGGATAGACCCGGATTACACGCCGCAGCCACTATCGCGAAAGGCCGACCTCGACGAGGGCGGCGTTGTAGAGTGGAATGACCTTGAAATTCTTGTTGAGCAGTGGCTGTATGACTGCATCGTTTACGACTGGTGCGGCGGCCGGGACATTAACCGGGACGGGAGAGTGGATTTTCTTGACTTTGCCTTCCTTGGTCTGTATTGGCGCGAAAGCTGGTAGTAGTCGTCGAACTTTTGATTTGCAAAACTGCGAGCGAATGGCAGAAAAGCGGCCAAGATGAATGATTAGGGAGTTAAACCTTTTCGGCCGGCGCAGCGCTCAATACTTACCTCTACCCAAAATAACACTCCGAACTACAAACTCCAGACTCCAAACTAACTATGAGCTATCAGCCGTAAGAAAAGTACGAAGAGCGAAGGATGAAGGCCGAAATGTATTCGCGCCGCTCGCCGCGCACGAGTCATTGCACACCTTGCGGCGCCCTTTTGTCAACAAACTTCGCCGCTGCCATATCCCATGCATCGACGCGCCTGACTGTGGCCGGACCACCTTTGGCGAAAACCTTAATCAGCAGGCTGTCTTTGCGCTTGGGGAATACTTGCTGCGCGATGGCTTGACTATCGTTGGCGAAGACCTCCAGCATCGGCCCGTCCAGAAAGACGCGAAAGCGGAGCGGCTCGCCCTTTTTCAGTTCGAACGGGGCCACGACCAATTCGATTACTCCTTTGACGGTCTGGAAGTTCTTGCTGCCGGGAGACTGCGGCACTTCAGGGTAGGCCACATCGTCGCGCATGGTAGATCGCGACATATCCATCTTGAGCTTTTTGGCAACGCGGTCGTAAAAGAACACCGTTTCTTCTTTGCCGTCCGGCGAGCAGCGTACTTTGAGGCCGACCTCGCGGGCACTACCCGGTTCGATCTCGACGGCCAGCTCGAGGCAATCGCCACTAACGCCCGGCAGCGTCGTCTCTGAGTCGGCGTCCAGCTTAACTTCTGACAGCGTGCGGTGATTTCGCCTGAGCGTCTCCAGTTCCTTGACTGGCTTGATAAGGAGCGTCCCGTCTTTGTCGAGTGACATGACGCGGGGCAGGCTTTGGACGCCGGAACCGGTTGCAAGTTGAGTTGTCCGGAGCCGCGGGTCAGTCACCCAAGCCCAGAAAATCCGCCGGCCTTTGTCATCGACCAGGCTCTCCGGCGCGAAGAAGTTGGCCCCGGGCCAGTTCATCCGCACGTGCTTTTCGGGAAAGAATTTTTCCTTTTCCTTGTCGAACCGACCAATGTAGCAGCGGGCACCGACGCGGTGGCTGATGCCCAAAAGTACGTGCTTGTTGCCCAGCTTGAAGAAGTCCGGGCAAGCGATGTCCTCGCCGGGAACGGTCCAAGACGGCTCGGCCACGTAGAACGGGTGCAACGGCTTCCAGTTGACCAGGTCCGACGATCGGCATAGGTAAAGGGTGTCTTTCTTGTTTTCCAGCTTATTGCCGCCCAACAGGCAATAGTACGTGTCGCCTTCGAGCCACAGATACGGGTCCCCGACGCGATAGACGCCGTGGCCGGGCTGGCCCTTTTTCGGGCGTGGGATGATCGGGTTTTTGGGGTGCTTTTTCCACTTGATCAACTCGTTGTCCTCGGCCGTTGCGACACAGACACCCGCACCGATTCCGTTGTAGCAAAGCATGGGCACACCATCTTTGTTCACGAAGGCGTTGCCGCTGTAGATGCCCTTGTCCGGATCGCCCGGCTCCGGGCCGAGCGCCGCGGGGTGATACGTCCAGTTGACCAGGTCGGTGCTGGAAACGTGCCCCCAGCAATGTCCGCCCTGCCGCGCCGGATCCTGGAAGATGTACATCAGGTGGTACCTGCCCTTCCAATATATGCAGCCGTTGGTGTCGTACGGCCGGGCACGACCCTCGTCAGGCAGGACGCTGATATGATAGGCGGGCCACGCTTCGGTATCGTAATTACGGGGCCGGTTGATGCCTGCGGCCAGATACGCGCCCTTGCCGTCCAGGTGCAGCCAGCCGCCGGAGACCCTGGCCACGAGCGTCTTGTCGTGATCGATGATAATCGGTTCTTTCTTCTCGGCCGCCGGAACCACGGGCGGCTGCCAAAGTGCGGCAGAAGCAAAAACCAAAATAAAAGCTGCCTGTAGAATTTTCATGTGTCTTGTTCCTCGTATCTTCATTTCTATGACATTTCCCATTTAAACGGTTACAAAACATAATTTTCTACGTACGACATCAATAGTTTTACAAAAATCATCCTTTCTGCTTTCACCCATTGGATTCTCCAAATCAGAACAGTCAAAACTGGCTTGAATGGTCTCCATAAGCTCCATACTATCAGAATTCAATTCATTTGTCACTGTTTACCTGGGAAATGAGGGTCTACAATAATCATTCCGGATAACCCCGGCCGGCTAGTTTCCGGCCTTGAAAGAAGTCGTCTAACCCCTGCTCCTAGCCTTGGCAGAACCAGCGAATTCGCATAGGCCTTGTTCAAGAATTACAATCGCGGCTGAAACAAGGGCAAAAATAAAAAACCGCAAATCTGTAAAATTCTTTTGGTTTGGTTTGGTCGGCGGCAGTGGTGATTTTATTGGACAGTCGAAGACGAGAGAGAAACGATTGCTTTGGCTGCTCTATATATTGCGGTCGAGACAAAACCGGGTGTGCTATGTAGTGCATTAGGTTATAGGGCGTTCGTTTTCTGGGGTTTCGGGCGGCTAAAGAAAAAATGCCGGCTCTGTCGATATTGCGGTAGGTTACGGGGGTGGCCTTTTGGGGGTTAAGGATGTACGCTATGAGTAAAAGGGAGTTGATAGACTGCATTTGCGAAATCAACAAGAGTGCGAAGCCGGAATTTCTTGCCAGTTTCTCCGAAGAAGATTTGAACGCTTACCTTGAGCATCTGATGGATTTGGATTTGGAAGGACTGGTTGTCTGCCCGTGAGTCGGGAACCTGTGCTTCAACGGCGGCCCCAGGAAATATGGAAGTGGGTTACTTAACGAGGAAACCCTCGTGCTTTTTGAAGCGAGCGGCTTCTCGCGAACCAGCCGGCTGAACGGCGGTGATAATTGCATTCCTTTTTGTCCGGACCAGATACAACACGTAGAACTCGGTTATGCTCCGGGCCTGCTCTGTCAGCCAGACGGCATCCGGGAACGGCTTCGCGACGGAGCCGTCCTTTGCAAAGACAAGGCCATCCGGGATGCGGTCAGCAGCAAGAGAGCAGTAATCGACCTCGGAAATGTTCAGGTCACCGACCTTTCCCGAAGCTATGACGCCCACAGGATGGTGAATCGAGCCGGACAGGTCGACGAGCACCGGTAACTGCTCGGCCTTCATCACGGAGCCTGTGGAGGGATTATTGCACTTTAAGGAAAGCAATTCGTAGCCCTTGCGGGGTTCCAACATGTTCTGAATGCCCTTGCGAGGTTCGACATAGCCTTTCGGGCGGCGTTTGTATGATTTCTTTTTGGGAGGGCGTTTTGGGCGTCCGCCGGATTTTGGTCGCCCTTCTTCCGGCTCATCGCGCGACTTTTCTATTCTCAACTCGGCCCTGACGTAGGTGATTTTGCCGTCCTCAAATCGGGCCGGCGCAATACTACGCTGTGTTTGCGCAGTTTGCCACTGACTGGGGTCATCTATTTTGAGGGTCAAATCGTCCAGTAATTTAGCCTCCGCCGCCAACTGAATGCCGTAGACCTTGGCGGAACGAATGGGCTGAAGCTCTGCGAGGTCCTTTGCGCACATTGACAACTGAACAAAAGCAAGCGGCTCAGGCGCATCCTCGGAGGAGGCAGGCGGTTGCAGCCGGGCAATGCTATTTTGCTTGAACTCAACGAGCACAGGTTGAAAATCAGTCGGCACATAGAAAGCAAAGTCAATATAGCGGACGGCGCCATCAAAATCGTCGGGTGCCAATGTTATCAGGTCATTCAATTTTTTTCTCTGCAGGCGGTCAGCGGTCTTTAGGTAGCCGATAGGATAAATGTTGACGGCTTTTCCGGTAAATGGGTCTTTGGCGGCGCGAGTCGGTTTGCAAATCAGTCTTAATTGAGAAAGAGTAAAGGCGGTGCCCTCTCTTGCACCCATCTTCTTTATTCCCACTCGGGCAATTGTGAGGCGGTGACGTGGTTTTTGCGGGACTGGTTTGCCGACCAAGTCAACAATACCGTCAGGCGCCAGCCAAACGGACTTTTGCCTTCTCGGGGGGACTTCTATTGCCTGAGAGCTGGTAATGACAGACAGGCCGTCAGCGGCCAGAAGCCTATTCAGGAAGACCTGGTCGACGAAGGCGGGATGCAGGGTGGCGAAACTTCTTTTGCTACTGAAAGTACCGTCACTTAGGAGACTGAACCATCCTGTCACGAAGTCGTCTGGCTTGAGGAATGCTTTGCCGGGTTTGTCGGCGTCAGGCCTGTCGGTGTCGAAACGCTGGTAAGGATACTCGTTAGGGATAGGCGCCATAGCGAGGGCTGTAAGCAGCAGGCCGGAAAGAATGAGACCTAAAAAGACTCCGCAGACGGCGCGTCCGATACGCTCCGGCAGGATTCCGAGATCGACCGGCTTTTTGAGCAACTGCGTGACGATTGTCTGGAGAACAGCAAAAGCCACAACAAACAACAGGACAAAACAAAGCGGCTGCAGCCAAGGCACGACATCATCAAACCGGCTGTTTTCACTGCGGCTGACAAAAACATTTGCCAAGAGCTCAAAGTAGCCGAACGCGATTACGCTTGCAGAGATAGTAGCTACTATTGCGGCAAACGATTTAAGAAACGTGCCTTTTAGATATTGATATGCAGCACAGCCTGAAACAATTAATACTACACCCAGGTTCGCCCACATATAACGTCTCCAGTCTTACGTTGTTCGCGTTCGATTCACGATTCGTCAAGCAGATTTACTTGTGATTTTTGTTTTCCCTGTTTTTTGCTCTTGCCTTTTTGGATTTCGAGAGCACTCTGACCATTTCGTTTATTGAGGTTGTTCCGCTAATTACCTTTCTAAGTGCCTGCTCCTGCAGGTAAAGCATTTTAGCACCTCTAAATTCCGAGGCGATGTCTGAGAGTTCCTCTGTCTTTTTTATGGCTTCCTTCAAGCGGTCATCTATCATAATCATTTCGAATATTCCGGTTCTGCCGACAAAACCGGTACCCTGGCAGTCTTCGCAGACAACGGGTTTACCATGCTTGTCATACTGGACTTTGCCGGCACGGTAAAAGACTTTTACCTTTTTGGCAGGGATGCTGAATTTTCTGAGCAGTTTTTCGTTTGGGCCGTATGCCTGCTTGCACTCCTCGCAAAGCTTTCTGAGGAGCCGTTGGTTGCTTATGCCCAGAAGTGCCTCGGTAGCGAGCGCCTTGTCTCCGACCATTTCTATCCATTTTCCGAGGGCTTTAATGACGCTATCAGCTCTTAGTGTCAAATATACAATTTTGGCGTCCTTGGCCGCCTTGCAGGCGACTTTTGCACCTTCGGTATCGTCGCAGCCGGCAACGCCGACGATGTCGGGTCCCATTCTTACCATAGCCTGGAGCTTTTTGCCGAACGTAGTTGTTCCAGTGTCGCTGATGGTAAAGAGGTTTTGAGTTATATTTGGCAGCTCGTCGGTAATTTGCCTTTCGAGCGTGTTTATACTGTTAGTGAATGCGTCATGGTTTCCCAGCAGTGCATACAAGGTCGTTGTTACGCCGCTTTTTTCGGGGCCGCTTATTATGAAGAGGCCCTCTTTTATTTCGCGAAAGTTATTCAGGTGCTGGAGCTGGTCCGGCATCAAGCCGATGTCCGGTACTTTTGTAACGTCTTGCTGGGTGATTCTTCTGAGTCTGACTTGTTCTCCTGCGGTCGAGCCGGCAGCGGCTACTTCCCACTCGGTGTTCTCATCGCCCCGGCGGATTTTAAATTTTCCTCTTTGCGGCTTTCGCCTCTCGCCGGCGTCCAGGTCGGCAAGATGCTTGATGAAGCGAATGAGATAGTCCATTTGCTCTCTGGCAATTCCGGGCTGTTTTAATGGCACGCCGTCGACATAATAGGCCACCCTGTAATCCTCTGGCGTAGGTAGAAACACGATGTCATTTGCCCTTCGCCAGTTGGCATCGCTAAAAAGGTCGAAGGCAGCCTTATAGCCGTAAAAGTCGGGGGTTCTTGCTTCCGGGACCGGGACCTCATTATTGTTGGCGGTTATAAAGAGAAAACTCTTGAGGGCGGCAAGTTTCTTTTCTTTGCCTGCGAACAAATCTTTGATGTGGTCGGCGGTCAGGATGCGGTCATAATCCATAACTCTGGCATTGCGGTGGTGTACATAGACGAGAGAGACTGTTATTACGCTTATGATATAGACCAAAAGCCCGACAACAAAGATAGGCATGACGAGCCAGATTATCATCGCTGCGGCTCCTGTTCCGAAAACGATGCCGGTCCAGATATCCTCGCGAGTCTCGACGGTCTGAGCATCATGATATACCCAATTTACCAACGGCAGCCATAGAAGGAACAGGCCCAAAAAGACGAGGAATTTGATTACTGATATGTAGCCGCTGTATTCGACGGAACTTAGCAGTAAATCGGGCATAAAGTACTCCACAACGAAAGCGAACAGAACCCTACAAGATACCGCTGGCGGTAGTCCTGATTCCCTTTAGCGCCATTTTCAATTCCTCTATATTGGGTGCGTATAGATATGCGTCCTTTGGGTCGATGCTGCCATCTTTTATCATCTCACATAAGCTGTATGTGAAGTCCTGCATACCTTCATTGAGCGAGCTTTTTATAACGGTGGGCAAATCAGATTCGCGTGATTCGGAAATCAGCTTCCTGACGACCGCATTTGCGATAAGAATTTCAACAGCGGGTATCCTGTCGATGTTTTCCTTAATGCAGGGCAGCAATACCTGACTGATAATTGCCTTTAGTGCCAGGCCCATAGTTTGTCTTACGAGGTCCCTTTCGTTCGGAGGGAAGAGGTCTAAGAGGCGCTGAATAGTCTGCGATGCATTTGCCGAGTGAAGAGTTGCGAAGACGAGGTGTCCGGTCTCTGCGGCCCTCATTCCGGCCTGGACGGTTTCAGCGTCGCGCATTTCCCCGATTAATACGACGTCAGGGTCTTGTCGCATCATATACTTCAGGGCCTCTTCAAAATCCTTCACGTCGATGCCGATTGCCCTTTGCGATATGATTGACTTGCCATCCTTAAAGAGATATTCGATGGGGTCCTCGATGGTAACGATGTGACAGGAACGAATCTGGTTTATGTGGTCGATCATTGAAGCAATCGTTGTGCTTTTTCCGCAGCCGGTGGGCCCTACAACAAGTACGAGGCCCTGGCCAGTCTCGGCGATATTTCGCACAACCATAGGAAGGTTGAGAGTTTCAAACGGAGGGACCTTAGAACTTACACGTCTTGCCGCAAGGCTGATGGCGCCTCGCTGACGGAATATGTTTATGCGGAAGCGGTCCTGATGCTTGATTTCATATGCAAAATCAAGGGTACCGTGGTCAAGAAAGAACTCTTTCTGTGCAGGGCTGAGTATCTCAAAGACGAGCTCTTCTATTCTTTGCTCATTCATGACTTCGCCGCTAGTGTTCTTGAGGCCCCCGTAGATTCGTAATTTGGGGGGCTGGCCGACCTTTAGGTGGAGGTCGCTTGCCTGTGTTTTGATGGCGGCCTTGAAATACTTGTTTAACTGCGGCTCGTGTTCAGAATCTGAAGGTATACCAATGGGTTGTCCCTTGACCATATTTACGTACTCCAAAATTTACGAACACATTACCATTGTAGCCGCTGGTCCTGCCAATCAGCAGCGGTTGAGGAGGCATATTTTTACCGTAAGATTTGTAAAAACAGACCCTTACATAGTCTTATTATAAGACTTTTGAACGCCTTGTCAACCTTGTTTCCGGCATGATTAGAGATTTTGGCCGGAATCGTGCAGGATTGCAACGGATTATACGCTCTGCACCGATTCTGCAAGTGCCGGAGCGACTTTAACTTATCGCAGATAAGAGTGGAGGCGATACCTGCCGCCTTGCTGCTCGCGATTACCGGTCTTGAGGTGTGGTGGTGAAAAAACCTGCCTGTGGTTGTAAAACGTGGTTTCTCCAAAACGATTAACCCAAGCAAAAGGCAGACGAAATATGCCGTTTGAAGTGAATGTGGGGAATCTGCTTACGAATTGCGCACATAAAAGAACATCTGACCGCTGGCACGTCAGTCGGAATGCCAATCAGCAGCCAATCAGGATGCCTGTATTATCCTGCTTTCAGGCCAAACTGGTGGCCCTCTATCAGTTGACGCAGCTTCTTGATGTCCTTATCGATTTTGTCGAATCTCTGTCTGCACACAAAAGTATATAACGCATCCTCGGGCCGGCTGTCGCCTGAATTATTTTCGCCCCCGTTGTTCGTATTTGCATTCGCGACTTTTTGCGTAATATAGTCGTGTATCAACTCTCCCTGGTCCTTCAGCAGCTTATGCAGCAGCTTAACGGTGTCCTGGAGGACCACGGTTTCGCGCTCAAGGGCTCGCAGGCGTTGTTCTATTGTAAGCCTCATTTTATCTGCCTTCCCATCGGTTAGGGCCAATATCTTCGTCATTTTTGGCCTTTTCGGCCTTTCTTTACACCTATATTTATCTACCCTTGGCGTGAAAAGTTTGTTCCACCTTTTCGCCCCCGAAAAAAGTCCATTTTTTTGCATCCGTGGCCTTCTCATTCGTCTTTATAGTAGCAGCGGACTTAGAAATCTACTTTGGCAAGCAGCTACGGAAAAAATCAAGAAAAGCTGAAAAAAACAGCAAAAATTAAGGGAACAGGAGCTAGCCTTCGCGCATCTTGTTAGTAGACCGTGAGCAAACCCTAATGAACGCACCGCCACAATAAACGTCTGTTACCGAGAGCACGGGCGCAAATGGTAGGAGCCTAAAATCATTGTTGCCGTTACCCATATTGGCAACGGCAACAACACATCACGCAATACGAGCTTTACAGCCTGGTCTTAAGGCAATCCGACATAAAGCAGCAGCCGACGTTGTCGCATTGCCCGTTTGACCAGCCGAAACAAGGTGTGCAACCTTCCGCTGTCTGGATGGAGTGGATAAGTTCAGCTTTTTTCATCTTTCCCGGCATTATGCCGAGACCCTGAGCTTTATTCCTTATTTCGCCAATCGTCATGGATTTTTGCTTCGTTGTACATTTCCGCCTCGTCGTGCGTTTTTGCTTCACTTTTGTTGCCGGCATTGTTTTTTCCCTTTCAGTATTTTCCGGGCTTTAGGTTTGCCCGCATGCTTGTGACATTATGATTACGAAAACTCGACTTAGAGAGCCAAAACACCAGTAATCAATTCAAGAGTATATGCTATTCGCGTCCGACATATTCATATCGAACAATTCACGCAGCGGGCTGAAAAAAAAGTCCCCAAAAAGCGCGCATTTTCGGCAGTTTTCCACTGCTTTCTGTAAGGCCCTCGTGCGTACCTACCAATGTATGTACGTTTTTTTCGGACTTTTTCACATAAATTGCGCATTGAGCCAGAAACTTTTGTGAAGGAGTTATCGCTGCGCAGATACTCGCTGTGCGCGAACCAATGCGATAATCTACCGCATAACCCAGCGTTTATCCTTGTAATTCAACTTGATATGAGACCTAAAGCGTGTGTCACCACGGAGCGTGTAGTTTAATTCGAGCGTCTTTCGCAGGTATACCTTTAGCGGCTTACCGGTTTTGTCTTTGGCAACAGGGTGGTCAATAACAGCGGTCTCATTACTAAGACCTGTCATAAATATTTTCATATTCTTGGCCCGTACATCAAAGTCAGGCCAGATGATGGCAATATCCCTCGCGTTGTCCCGGCCCTGAAGTATCTTATTTCCGACCTTTTCCAAGGGCTCAAGAAACGGATACTTGCTCTGATGGCGTCTCTTTATTCGGTCAAAAACCTCCGGTGACGCACCTTTTCCTGCCGGTATGATTTGAAACGTATCCGTCATCAGCTCGCACCTGGGATAGAAGTCAACATCACGCTTTGCATTGTTGGTCAGCGTGACGATGGTGTACCAAAACCGCCTTGGCCGATTGTGACTGCCCAACTGCAGCGTAATCTGTTGCGGATGTTCAAACGTTACGTCGACCGTCCAGTCGCGCGGGCCTGGCACAATAGCCGGCTCAGGTGCGGCCAGGCACACGCATGCCATTATCCCCCCAACCACAACGATACTGTAGACCAAACCTCTCATCCTGCCTTTTCCCTTACCCTTATAAGTATGCTTTCTTCGGCCTCAAGCCTAAATTAGCATTTCAACCTATATTCTACATTAAAGTCGGCCAATATACAAGCATGTTTTAGCGTTTTTTGGGCTTGGATTTTCGGCATTGTCAACAAATGCACATATCTTTGGCCTCCCATGCCTCCAAACCAGACAAAAAACCATTGCCTAACGAAAAACATTGGGTTATTTTAAGCCCCAATCGCGCGGCTTAAATCTTTGTTTACGACAAGGTGTCAGATGGCGGACGAACAAAAACGAGCATCTCAGCAGATTCTATTGCAGCAAATCGAGCTCTTGCTTGAGGACGGCGACAAAGCTCAGCTGCGCCAATTGCTCAGCGAGCAGCGAAGCAGCGACATCGCTGAGGTGGTAGAGCTTCTGGACGATGAGCCAAGACGCATTATCTTCGATGTCCTGGACAAACCAACCGCCGCCGAAGTCCTGGAAAAGGTCGACGAGGCCGCCCGCAGCAGCCTCTTCGAACTCCTCCGCGCAAATGAGATAAAAACCATCGTTTCCGAGCTCGACTTTGACGATGCCGCCGACCTTCTCGCCGAGTTTGCGCAGGCCAGGCGCGACCAGCTGCTGAAAAGCCTCAAGCCGGCGGATTCCGTCCTTATCAAGAGACTGATGAGCTACGCGGAGGATTCGGCCGGCGGTATTATGGACCCCGTCCTTATAAGCGTCTCCGAGGATGCGACCGTCGCCGAAGGCGTCAACAAAATCCGCGCCGCCGAAATCGACGAAGATTTTTATTCAGTCTTTGTCGTCGACAAGGCAGGTAAGTTTGTCGGCGACGTCCGTATCCGTCTGCTGCTGACCCGTCCTGAAAATACAAAAATAAGTGAACTGATTGACCCGGACACAATCTACGTTGTTGCCGACGACGACCAGGAGAGAGTCCGCAACGTCTTCAGAGACAACGACCTGATTGTCGTTCCCGTCCTCGACAGACAGCACAAACTCATCGGTCGAATCACCGCCGACAGGGTCATCGAGGTTGCAGATGAAGAAGCCGCCGAGGACCTCTACACTATGGCAGGTACCGACCCCGCCGAGCTCGAAAGGGAGTCGACGCTTTGGGCGGCAGGTGTTCGCATGACCTGGCTCTTTCCGTGTCTGCTCGGCACCGCCGTCACCGCCGTTGTCGGGATGTTCTTTCGGGATGTATTTTTCCAGGCCGAACAGTTATATATCTGGACCGCCGCTTTCGTTTTTGCACCGATGATTGCAGCCATCAGCGGAAATGCCGGCCTGCAGACATCGGCCATCGTCGTCTCCGGCCTGGCAGCGGGCCACCTCGCCGATTTGCGACTCCGCGAGGTCTTCCAGCGAGAGGTGCCGATAGCTCTGCTTGTTGCGATTTGCTGCGGCCTGTTAGGCGGTTTGGCAAATGCAGTGCTGCCGAACCTGCTCTCCGGTCCCTCCGGCGCTGAAGCGATTCCTGCAGTTGAATGGTCGAACCACATTCGCATCGTTATAGCCTTCGGCTCAGGAATGTTCGCCGCCATAATGGTCGCCACGACCTTGGGCCTGTTTTTGCCGTTCTTGTTCCGGCGAGTTGGCATAGACCCGGCCATAAGCTCCGGCCCGCTCGTCACCACCGCAAACGACTCAATCAGCGTCGCTATCTATATGACATTAACCCTAGTCTTGGTAGGATAAGCGCGATTTGCATGTTTGGCCACGAGGAGAAAAGCAGACTAGCCATCATAAAGCATTCCAAATGGATTATCATACTGATAGCTGCCTGTGGATTCCTCGTGTTTGGCCTCCGGCTTCGCAAAGAAAGTCCACGGGAAAAGCTGCTGCACAAGATTTTCGCCAGCCATGCGGAGGCGCTCCGGCGTGGCGCGTTCCCAAGTTACAGCACGACCTCAGAAGCGATGGAACGACGCAAGCAAGCCATTGCACTTCTTTCTAATCGGACACTTGATAACAAGGTACTACTTGTCGGCGCGCAGGTGAGACCACCTACTATACACGAACACGAACACCCATTGTTTCGCGATAGCCCTTATCTGACTTGGTTCGTCGTAGATGAACTGGCGAATGTTGGCCTTGTTTATTATGCTGACTCTAACGACCCGAATTCCTTTGGAAAACCATTTTTCAGTGTGGGTCACTACTGCAGGCTCTCAGCTTGCAGTGAAGAAGACATGCTCCCCAAGCATATTTGGTTATTGCGTTTAAAGTGCTATGGGCAGACGGAGCCGTATTACTCTGCCTCAAGGCTATACAAGTATGACGATGGTTACACTGAACCGTATATGCTCCTGGAGATGAGTATTTCTGAGTGGAATGCCTTGTTGTGTAATCGGGGACAACTCATCCTGCGGGATAAGGACTTCTACGAGTTGGACAGAGTGAGGCTGACGCCCTTATCTGACCCCCAAGAGCGCAAGATTATGGAAAGCCTGATGCTTCCTGCACCGATCGATGTTAACGAACCGAACGGCGTTTGGTATAATGAGCGTCCGTGAAGCTTTGTCGGGCGCTTTAAGAAACCTTTTATAAGTTTGTTGGAGATTTGTTATGAGAAAGGAAAAAGTTAAGGAATTGACGCTCGAAAGTTTTGCCAAGTATGGCACATTCGCAAATATGGTAAATCCAAAGGCCGAAAAGCTCGGCGCCGAGCCCATTGAGTTCTACCGCGATATGGTTCCTCTCGACCTCGGCGGCAGGACCATCGCCTCATTCTCCACCTGCCGCGTCTGCAAGCGACCGGGCGTCGTTGACGTAACCGAGTTTCATAACGGTACCGGCGAAGGAATCCTGCCGCTCGACGCTGATGCCCTTATCCACGTCGGCCCGGCTACGCCGGTCGGGGAGGTACCGCTGGATAGAATCGAAGTCTTTCGCGTTCCGAAGGGTACTTTCGTCTCGCTGAATCCCGGCGTATGGCACCACGCGCCCTTCGCGCACAACGCCGACGTGGCCAACGTCCTGATTGTGCTGCCCGAGAGAACGTATGCCATCGACTGCCACGTAACCGAAATCCCCGAAAAAGACCGAATAGAAATCGGATAGGATACCGCAGTGCCATAATTGAGGCTTTGCGGCTTGTCGTCGCAGCATTTGGCATGTTGACGCAGGAACAGAGCTTGCGTTTTATTGAGGTGCAACTCTATGTTTGCTCTGATTTCAGAATGGTTTTACACAGTCATAGGCTTTTGCGTACCCTTACTTTTGCTCTTGGGTTATATTTTGATATTTCGATATCACGTCCGAAGGTTGGGCCCCTCGGGTTTAGTAGGCGTCACGGAAACATTGCAACTCATGAAGTGGTTTCTTGCTCTGGTTGCCTATCCCTTCATGTTCCTTGCGGTGACGGTGTCATTCTTGCTAACTGACATTGGTCTCAACACTGCAGAGTTATGCTTGCTGCTCTTTGTGGGCTTCCCGCTATTCCTAACTTTTGGCTACCTTCTTGGTGGCAGTCAAATGAATCTTATGCTGAATCTCATATTATATAAGTGCTACAAGGAGAACTCGCCAGTTGCCGACAAGGAAGGAGCCATGAGGGTCAGGAAAACTGTAAAACGCTGGCTGTGGCTGCACAAGCCACTGTCCGCTTTTCGAAAAGTTAAGCTGACCGAAGTTCTAAAAACAGTTTGCCCCCTCGAATGAGTGACCGCCTGTGTCCTTTGCGCTACCGAAACTTGTGGACCCGCCACATATCAATGGTATTATCCTCCGTCGCCAACCAGCCGACGTGCCAGTCCAGATAGGGCCGCCCGTCCCGCGCGGAATGCGTGAATCATGGTCCTCCGCGTAAAAATTGGCAGCATACCCTATCTGCCGCATATTGCTCATACAAATGGCCGCCTTGGCCTGGTCTTTCGCTTTCTTAAGCGACGGCAGCAATATGCTCATCAGGATGGATATGATGGCCATTACGACCAAAAGCTCTATCAACGTAAACCCCGTTAGAAGCAATTTGGATAAATTGCCAAGGCCATGTTCGCCCCAACTTTCTAACGGGGTAAACGCTTTTCGCCTGTGCATAATCATAGACAATTATATGCTTTCAGAGCACCAAAATCAAACAGCGAAGAGGTGGGTTGCAATGATTTCTATAGCGGATATAATACGGGTTTGCGATTTTACAAGCCAAACTGGTGTTATTAAGTGAAAGGAGACAGAGAGATGTTTAACGGTATTTTTCAGGTTCCTGAGCCGGTCAATGAGCCGATTTTGCAGTACAGGCCGGGCAGCGGCGAGCGTGCGGAATTGAGTGCCAAGCTGAAAGAGATGCTGGGGCAGCAGGCTGAAGTGCCGATGATAATCGGCGGAAAAGAAGTGCGCAGTGGCAAACTTGCGGATATTCGGTGCCCGCACGACCATCAGCACGTAATAGGACGGTATCACCAGGCAGATGCGTCCTATGTCACAAAGGCTGTGGACGCGGCGGAAAAAACGAAGCGCGAGTGGGGAGAGATGCCGTGGGAATCGAGAGCGGTTGTACTATTGAAGGCGGCGGAACTTCTGGCGGGCAAGTACCGCTCGACTGTGAATGCCGCGACGATGTTAAATATGAGCAAGACGCCGCACCAGGCGGAAATCGATTCAGCGTGCGAGCTGATAGACTTCTGGCGGTTCAATCCGCACTTTATGCAGGAAGTTTACGGCGACCAGCCGAAGTCGACGCAGGGCGTGTTGAACTATATGGAGCATCGGCCGTTGGATGGGTTTGTATTGGCGTTGACACCTTTCAACTTCACATCGATAGCGGGCAATCTTCCGACGGCACCGGCGTTGATGGGTAATACGGTGGTGTGGAAGCCGGCATCGGCGGCGGTGTTGCCGGCGTACTTTATTATGAAAATCCTCGAAGAAGCGGGTATGCCGCCGGGGGTTATCAATATGGTGCCGGGGCCTGGCCCGATTGTCGGACCGCCGGCGCTGGATGACGTGAGGCTGGGCGGTATTCACTTTACGGGAAGTACATACGTATTTTCGACAATCTGGCTGGCGGTAGGCTCGGACATCCGCAAGTACGTTTCGTATCCTCGAATCGTCGGCGAGACGGGTGGCAAGAACTTCGTATTCGCACACGCAAGTACCGATATTGAGGTGCTGGTGGCGGCATTGGTGCGAGGGGCATACGAATACCAGGGTCAGAAATGCTCAGCGGCTTCACGAGCATACATACCAGATTCGATCTGGCCACAGGTCAAAGAGCGCCTGTTGAGCGAGAGCGCAGACGTCAAGATGGGCGACGTGACCGACTTTACGAACTTTATGGGAGCGGTTATAGACGAAAAGGCGTTTAAGACCATCAACGAGTACATTGACTTCGCCAAGAATTCGCCTGATATGGAAATCATCATCGGCGGAGGAAGTGACAAATCGACGGGATACTTTATTGAGCCGACTATTGTGGTGAGCAAAAAGCCGAAGTCGAAGCTGATGGTTGAGGAAATCTTCGGCCCGGTCTTAACCATATACGTCTACCCGGAAAGCAAATATGACGATACACTCGATATATGCGACCAAACCTCGCCCTATGCTTTGACGGGGTCGATATTTGCACTGGAGCGAAGCGCGATTGTCAAGGCAATGAATACGCTACGTCACGCGGCGGGGAATTTTTATGTCAATGACAAGCCAACGGGTGCGGTGGTAGCACAACAGCCGTTCGGCGGGACGCGAGCATCGGGTACGAACGATAAGGCCGGCAGCTGGCTGAACCTGGAACGATGGGTTTCGCCCCGTGCGATAAAGGAGACGTTCCTGCCGCCGAGGAACTTCCGTTATCCGTATATGGCAGAAGAATAACGGCAGGGTTAAAACTGAGTGGATAGTGTCACCGTGACAGTAGCGGGTAGACAAGGAACGCCTACTTTTTTTCGGGCAGGTCGAGGATTCTCTTGCAACGCGGGCACTTGACCTTGTTGCCTTTGAAGTTCGGCGGGACTTTTAGTTTCAGGCCGCAGAGGCAGGTCAAGAATACAAAGCTGTTGACCATTCGCATAATGTCACCGACCTGGCGCATCTGTTTCTGCTTCCGTTCTTCCTTTCTGGCTTCGGCGGAAGCCTCGCGCAAGCCGATGTCCTCTTTAGTTAAAGCAGAAGTAGGAACGACTGTCTTGGTGTGCGTGACCTCGCTGAAGGCGTCGGAGTAGTCCTTGAAAGATGCGCCGTGGGTTATATTGCGGAGGATTCTTACCCTTTCGGAAATAGGCGGATGGGTGCTGGTGAGGTTTGAGAGCTTCCTTTGTCCCTTCTTCTTGACGGGGTTTGCAATATACATCGGGGCAGTTACCTTGTTGACGGCAGCCAACTGCGGCGAGGGGTCATTAGCGATTTTTTCGAGAGCACTGGCGAGACCTTCAGGATAACGGGTGAGCCTTGCGGCGCCGGCGTCGGCGAGGTATTCACGCCTTCTGGAAAGTGCGAAATATAACAAATACGCCATTATTGGTGCGAGAATTGCAACGATTATAGCAATAAGCAGCATAATGAGCTGGGCCTGGCCGCCGCCTCCTGAACCGGAGGAATATCTCCGGCGGCCGCCGGTCATCGAACTATAAAACATCCCTCGCAGAAAGACCTGGGAGAGCAGGACTATCGCGCCGAGCATTACGCCGGCGAGGGTCACAAAAAGGATGTCACGGTGTAGAATGTGGCTTATTTCGTGGGCGACGACGCCCTGGAGCTCATCACGGTTTAGGCGGCCCAGGAGACCTGCAGTGACAGCAACGGAAGCGGATTTCGGGCTTCGGCCGGTGGCGAAGGCATTGGGAGCGGGGTCGTTGATTATGTAAACTTTAGGCATTGCGGGCAGACCGGCAGCAATCTTCATTTCCTCGACAATGTTGAATAGCTGTGGGTGAACATCATGTGTAACGGGTTTGGCTCTGCTGGCAGCTAAGAAGATTTGGTCGCCGCTTGAAAAGCTTATGAGCATGAGAATCAGCCAGATGGCGGTGGCAATAATCAGGCCGAAGAAACCACCATTCGGGCCGACAAAAGCCAAGCCGATGATATAGCCGAGCAGCATAAGGCAGACGGCCATTATCAGCAACAGCAGTATAGAGTTTCTCTTATTTGCTCGTATCAGTTCCCACATAGTTAGTTGTCAGTGATTAGTCGTTATTTCTTAGCTGCTATCGATTAGCAAAGCAAACCCTTCGGCTTCGCGCGGTGAGCGGAGCACTAAATCATAAAGGGCCCCACGTCGGATAAAGTGCGCTTCGTGGGCCTCAATCGCGTGTTGCTCAATCATACCGTCGGATACTAAGTGAAGCTTACCTTCGGGACCTCCCGCTCGGCCGGGGCCTCTATCTCGAAGAAATCACGTTTGCCGAAATTGAACATATTCGCAATGATGTTAGACGGGAACATCTGAATCTTGTTGTTAAAGAACAAGACCTGGTCGTTGTAGTTCTGCCGGGAAAAAGAAATCTTGTTCTCGGTGCTGGTGAGTTCTTCCTGGAGCGCAAGGAAGTTCTGATTCGCTTTGAGGTCGGGATAATTTTCGACAACGAGCATAAATCTGCCAAGGGCCCCACCGAGAGCACCCTCAGCTTTGGAAGCTTCGGTGACGGATTTGGCTCCCATAGCCTGGCTTCGTGCTTTCGTTATCTCCTCGAAGGTTTCGCGCTCGTGCTTCATATAGCCCCTGGCGGTTTCGACAAGATTGGGAATCAAATCGTGGCGGCGTTTTAACTGGACATCAATCTGCGACCAGGCGTTATCGACCTGATTGCGAAGCCGAATCAAAGCGTTGTAGATGCCAATTATAAAAAGAATGAGCAAAACAAGGATTACAACGACGGTGATCGCTGTCCACATAGTTTTTCTCCTGTAAAGGTAGAGTCTTGCTAATTTTATTGCTGTCGTTTTTTCAGTATAAGCGCCACGACAAGAATAACAACGCCGACAACCAGCAACACAATTCTCAAAGTGCCCATACTTAACAGCATTCCAGATGTGTCCATAGTATTTCTCCTGAAAAATGTTATTGTGGGTTCGTATCGTGCTTTTCGCCGAACATATCAGCTAATAGTTTTTGGATTTTACTTTCTTTATCGAGCTGGCCTCTGTTTAAGATATCCTGTAATTCGCCTTTGTCAAACCAGAGTCCGTCGCCTTTGCGACATCTGTCTATGAGCAAGGCTGGGGCGGCTTGGCCAATGATGATTTTCTCCATTTTTTTCAAGCAGATGGGGCATTTTCTCGGCTTCTCGGTGCAATTGACATCTATTTTGAACGATTGGAGTAGCTTCTCGGCGCGTTCGCGGTCGTCGAGGAGCATTTCGAGCTCGCCGGCGTCGAGCCAGATACCGCCGCAGTCGGCACAAAAATCGATTTCGACGTCCTCGAGTTCGAGGGTAATCATCGCGCTTTTACAAACTGGACAATCCACAAAAACTCTCCATTACACAATTTCTTCTCGGATAATATTACAGCGGCCGGCTTTTGAGGTCAAGAAAAAGCTACCTCGCACAGACGATGTTCCAAAACCTCAGAGAGATAGGCTCGTTTGCGCCCCCTTTTACCTTAGCCCGGATTATCATTTTGCCTGCGTCGTACAACCAGCCTTCGGGTGCGGCATCAAATTTCGCTTTTTTCTTAAAACGAGGCAGTTTTTTATCGGCCTTAGTGACTAATTTGACGGTCATTTGCTTATGTACTTCGAACACGTGGTTCCTTGCGGGTACTTTGTAGCTTCGGCTTGGGGCACTTTTAGTAATTGCTAAGCCGGTATTGTTCTCAACGCACCGGAATGTAGTAAATGCGTAAATGCCTTTCTCGTAATCGTAGCTCACGCCGTCATCCTCATACAGGACGAAAGAAGAAGTGCCTTTAGGATAAATTCTTATTGTCAGCGGACTTTTTTTCTCGTCAACATACCGCTGATTATCAGGTGCCATAGGAATAATAGCTCCGGCTTTAACAAGTATGGGGACTTTGTCAATCGGGGCATTATAGTTAATAGTCTGGCGGCCTTCGTATACGGTGTCGTCCCAGAAGTCTATCCATCGGCCTTTGGGCAGATATATCTGTCTTGAGAAAGCGGTGTCGCTCCATAACGGCGCGATTAACAACTCTTTACCTAAAAGATACTGGCCGTAGACAGAGTAAGTGTTAGGGTCATCCTGATACTCCAAGACCAATGCCCTGACGAGGGGTAA
Organism: uncultured Pirellulales bacterium; assembly: GCA_964582985.1. Taxonomy (GTDB): domain Bacteria; phylum Planctomycetota; class Phycisphaerae; order Sedimentisphaerales; family Anaerobacaceae; genus CAZQYB01. The sequence continues at coordinate 33,237 of CAZOUM010000002.1, forward strand.
TCCAGTCTTGGTGCTTTCTCGGGCATACGTGTAAATATAAGGCATAAGACGATAACGGAGCTTTCCGTAGAAGCGATAATTGTCGTCTGCGGTTTTGCGGCCTGTCCAGAAGAGTTCCGTTCTTTCACCGGCAACGGTCAGACAAAGATACTGACTGAGCCTGGAAAGGGGCCAGTCCTTTTTTTTGCTATCGAGAATCTCGCGCGTGACATTGTCAGTATAGATTCTGAAGGGGACGCCGGACAAGCCAAAATTTATGCATCCCATGATTTCGCCGTGGATGTTTTTGCCTTCGCTGTGCGAGTCCTGCGTTCCCTGCATTGGATAGCGCTGACAGCCGGCCCACAGTGAACGGCCCCAGACGACGCAGCGCTTATTGGGAACTCGCCGCTTATATGCTTGCCAACTGGCCATATCGTACAGCATTGAGTAAAGATTGTGATATTCTTCGCCAGACATTCCGCTGTAAGGCGAATACATAGTTCCGTATACTTCCTCGCCGTGGTCGCCCGCGACGCCGTCAGAAGCAAAATCGATCATAAAATTATGTAAATCGCCCCACCACTTTCTTGCGCCGGGATTGCAAAAGTCAACGAGGGCACCGGGGTCCATACCATAACCAAAACGGCCGTTCCATACGGAGCCGTCCTGCATAAGAAAATAGCCCTTGCTCAGGCCCTCTTCATACTTTTCCGTGCAGGTGGAGGGTATGCCGGGGTTTTCCCAGAAGATAGCGTGACAATTCATATTGTGCAACTCTTGCACCATTTTATCCACGGCGGGGAAGCTGCCCCATCCGTCGTCGGGCCAATTCAAGCCGGGACCTGCCCAGATTGCCTGGCCGCAATTCTTCGCGTGGACTCTTATACTGTCCAACGGCCAATCTCGCTTGCCTCTGGCTTCTTTAACGTCGGTCAAGATTCCGGCCTGTCCTTTCTGCCTGCCCCACTTGCTGCCGTGCAGTCCGAACGCCCATTTTGGAGGCAATGGTGACTTGCCGGTAATCTTTGTGTATTGGTTCAAGATATGTTTGAAGCTCGGCCCATAAACGAAATAGTAATCAAGCTCACCGCCGCCCGGGGCGGAAAAATAATACGGGTCCTTCGTGAAGTCGAACGTTGTCTTCCAGGTGTTGTGGAAGAAAATGCCATAGCCGTCGGTCGCCATAAAGAAAGAGATTGGGGTGACATTTTCCGTTACCCAAAGCTCGCGTTTTTCGCCGCGAAGGTCGGATTTTTCATAGCGCTGTCCGAGACCGAAGAAGTGGTTGGTGGCGGTTAATTTCTTTCTGCAGATGACCCTTTCTTCATCAAAGCCCATTCCTCCGGCCCGCGGCTCGATGCAAAGGGCCCTCGTGTCTTCGTCATAGATATCCAGGCGAAACGGTGACTTATTTATCTTTACCGTAAGACACTGAGTTGCTATATCAATGTAAGTCCCCCTGTCTTTTACGGTAAAAAGCGACTGAGGCCAGTCATATTTTACCACTACCCAGGGCTCATTGGGCTTGAAAGTGCCGGACTTGTTCATTCGTATCCGCAGAATGTCCTCGGTACAGACCTCAATCCTGACCGTGGCATTGGTACATTTGAAGGTGACGGTATTCTTACCAACCTGATAGGGCTCAACATAATCACCTACGTATGTCCAGGCTGCGTTCGAATAACCCGTCAACGTTATCAGGTTAGCCATGACCAAACCGAAAACAAGCCAAACGTTTCTCACCTGTATTATCTCCTGCAAATCGAAGAGTTAGTTCTTTCGCCGTGGAGCATATTACGTTTACAAGGCCTTGGTGTCAAGAAAAGCTGGTGTTCAGCGATCGCTTTATCAGCAATGAGGTTTGCACTAAAGTGAACGGCAAAGGGTGTCAATTAGAGTAAGGCGAAAAGGAGAAATATTTGCGCTTGACGGTGGAAATTTGCCGGGCTAATATAAATCGCAATTTCGAGGGCCGCTACGGATGGCGGCTAAAAAATGAAAGGCACGGAAAAATGATAGTTGACTGCCACACACACATAAGCTGTCCTGTCCGTGAAGTTGACCCATCTGAACATTTGGCGGCGGCGGAGACGGTCGATAAGTGCATAGTGTTAGCGGGCGTGGGTGAGTCGAGCCAGCAGGTCAATGAGAGATTATCCGAGTATGTGAGCAAACATAAAGAAAAGATGGTGGGCTTTGCGCTCGTAGAGCCGACAAAAGACAAGGGCAGCGTGAAAGCCCTTACAAGTATAACCGACAAGCTGGGACTTAGGGGGGCAGTTTTGTACTGCTGCAGTTGCGGGTTTCATCCGGCTGACAGCAAGGCGATGAGGTTATACGAGTCGGCGCAAGAGCTTGGGATACCTGTCTTCTTTCATAATGGGGAACCTTTCGGGGCGGACGCGATACTGGATTACGCTCAGCCGTTTTTGCTGGATGAAGTTGCCAGGGAATTTCGCGGCTTGAAAATCGTCATCGGGACCATGGGGCTGCCCTTCTTCGAGCAAACACTGTCGATGATAGCAAAGCACGAAAATGTATACGCAGACCTGACGCTAAGACCAAACAATGTCTGGCAGGTGTATAACATAGTGATGTCGGCATACGAACGTGGTGTAATGGACAAACTGCTGTTTGGAAGTGGATTTCCATTCGGCAAGCCAAGTGAATGTATAGAGACCTTGCTTGGCTTTAATAAATTATTAGCCGACACGAACTTGCCTACGGTTCCACGAGGTAACATCCAAAGCATTATTGAGCGTGATACGCTTGAGGTGCTCGGTATAAAAGATTGAGTACATCGGGCGAAAGAAAATAGGCGCTATCTTGCATGGAGGTAAGTGGCGATGGCGGAACTTTTAGAGGAGCAAAGAGAAAGCTGGGGGACACGGGGTGGGTTTGTCTTAGCAGCGGTGGGGTCGGCGGTTGGACTGGGTAATCTGTGGCGGTTTCCGTACGAGCTATATGACAATGGGGGTGGAGCATTTCTGATTCCATACATAATCGCTGTGTTTGTAATCGGCGTGCCGATGCTTATCCTTGAGTTTAGCCTGGGGCATTTCACGCAGCGGGCGGCTCCGGATGCACTCGCACGGGGACACAAAAGATTCGAGTTTGTCGGCTGGTGGAGCATTCTTCTTGGAGTCGTCATTGTCACGTTCTATACGGTGGTGCTTGCATATTGTTTCAGCTTCCTGAGCTTTAGTGTGCAAGGGATTCTCGGCGGCGGTGAGCTGCCGTGGGCGGCCAAAGGGGTTGAGGGCGTTGAGAAGGCAAAGAATTTTTTCTCTCATACGTATCTGGGTCACCCTCCTGAGTACACACTTGACAATCCACCGGGCCCGGCTTTGGGCTCAATACAATGGAATATATTCTGGCCGCTGGTGGTAACGTGGCTGGCTATGTATTTCTGTATATTCAGAGGCGTCAGGCTGGTCGGCAGGATTGTGTGGTGGACGGTCCCGCTGCCCTGGCTGATGCTGCTGGTTCTTACGGTTCGGGGTCTGACACTCGAAGGCAGTATCAACGGACTGGCTTACTATCTTAATCCTACCTGGTCGGAACTGGCGAAGGCGACGACGTGGCGACACGCATTTGGGCAGGCGTTTTTCTCGCTGAGCTTGGCCTTTGGCGGCGTGATGGTTACGTATGCCAGCTTTCTTCACCGAAAAAGCGACCTTAATAACAACGCGGCGATAATAGGTCTTGCCGATTTTGGAACGAGTTTCGTGTCGGGCCTGGCGGTTTTTGCAACGCTGGGTGGAATGGCTTTTGTGACAGCGCAAGCGGGCGAGGCGGTGCCTGTGGAAAAGGTAGTTGAGGGCGGGCCAAGTCTGGCCTTTGTAGCATTTCCTTACGCTCTGGCACAATTGCCTTATTCGGCCTGGTTTAGTTTTGTTTTCTTCTTCGCGCTCGTTACGTTAGGGATTGACTCAGCATTTTCGCTAACGGAGTCGATTCTTGCGGCTATAGTGGACAAGACCGGCTGGCGGCGAAGTATCGTGCTGCCGGTTATGAGCGTGATTGGCCTCGGTGCAGGGATTGTGTATATCACTCAAGGCGGTCTGTACTGGCTGGACGTGGTAGGGAAGTTTATTGACGGGACATGGGGGATTGTGTGTCTTGGTCTGCTCGAGTGCTTAGTGCTGGGGTGGCTTTGGCGAGTTGACTTACTACGTCGACACGCTAATGAGAGAAGCGACTGGAAACTTGGCAAGTGGTGGAATTATCTGATTCGCATCTGCATCCCGGTCGTTTTAGGCTCATTGTTTATCTGGAGCTTGTTTGACGATTTGACACAAGAAGGGGGTTTGCTTCGCAGCCCCACGGGGGCCTGGAACCTATCAAACTGTGTGGGGCTATCGGTTATGATCTCGGTTCCGATTCTGGCGGTGGTCCTGAGTTGCGTCAGAGGTCGCAGCCGCGATGACGCGCAGAACAAGCTGGAAGCCAGCTTGCAAATCAAGTCGCGATTCAGCGGCGCTATCACCCTTTTGCTTGCTGCAGGTTCTGCCGCAGTGGTGGTAATCCTGTTCAGATTTGCACTGCACGGCCGGGATGAGAAGGTGCTGCTGTGGCTATCGCTGCCGCCGGCTATTGTCGCGGTCGCCATAAGCAATTATTTGCTTGATAAGCATCATAGCTCAAGCTCACAGGCATCGTGGCTTGCGCGTTGGGCGGGCATGCTCGGCACATTGGACATCAGCGTTTTTATCGCGCTGAACTTGATTTATTCAACGCGCGGAAAAGAGGTCGCGGAACCGGCTTTGCGCTCACAGGAACATCTCAATGCTGTATCGTATCTAATCCTGAGCCTTGTTTTCCTGTTAATCATCGGGGGCCTGGGCTGGTGCTTCTACAAGGCTCTAATGGCAGCGGGCAGTTCGGCTGAGTCGCAAGCACCTGAGAAAACGAGCAACGAGGACCAACAAGCAAGCAAGGCCTGATAGTTAGGGGCCCTTATTTGAAACCCTCAACATCATTGGAAGTGTATTTTTTGCAGGCCTCTTCCAAATCCACATTGCTTATGTTTGCCAGAGTGCACAACCAGGCGAACACGTCGGCAAATTCTTCAGCCCTGTTTTTTTCATCACCAGCCAGACTTGTAGCCAGTTCCCCGACCTCTTCGACAAACCACATAAACGTGGCGGGGATTCCCCGTTCTTGGTCGCGCCGTTGGTACTTCTTTGAGATTAGCTGCTGAAATTCGCTAATATGCATCAGTCTTTTGCAAATTAGCCGGGCACCAAATCTCCGACTTTGGCCTTATCAAAAACGGCCCTGGCCTGAGCAAGCGCTTTTGAGTAGGTTTGCTCGACTTTAGCGGCGAACCTTTCTCCGCCCGCATGCTCAGCGAGGTCCAACTGGCTGACCATAGGCCCATCGACAGCTTCAATAACCTGCAGCAGAGTGATCTTCTTGACGGGTCTTGCCAAGGAGAAGCCGCCGCGAGGACCTCTTTTGCTGCGGAGTATATTCACTTTGACCAGTTGCTGGAGTATCTTGAGCAGGTATTCCAAGGGGATATTATACTTCTTAGAAATGTCCTGAGACAAGATAATCCGTTGCTTTTGATGCTGCGCAAGATAACCGACTGCGAGCAGTGCATAACCTGTTGACCTACTGATTTTCATTAGTCATCTCCTTTGAAATAGTACAACAACAATAAAAGTTTCACTATCTGCCCGATACGGGCAGACGACAACGAAAAAGCAAGTGTATCGGGTGTGAGCCTCAACTAATATCTATCAAAGTTGAACGCGTGGCGAACAGCCATAATATCAATAGTGCGCCCAACGTTGCAAGAGTTTTATTCTCTAAAATACGTCAAATTTTGCAAAGGCGTAATGTTCATCGAAAAACGCCTCATTTGCAAGAGCTTTTTTCAGAAAAAATAAAAATTTTCGAAAATTTCTGCAAAACTGCAAAAAACTTGACAGCCGAGCTATTCTGACGTAGGATTTCGATGCAATTTCAGGTTTTTTTAGAGGCCATTATGGCAAAGATTAAGCCCAGAATAAGCGTCAGGTATGCTGAGAAGGCAACTATTGCTACTCTGACCGATGAAAAAATTCTTGAAGAAAACGATATCCGCGCCCTGCAGGAATCCATAATGTCGGTTGTTGAACAAGCTGAGCGAATTAATCTGATCCTGGATTTCCAAAACGTTCGGTTTCTGTCGTCGGCTGTTTTAGGTCTCTTAATAAGAGTGAGCAAAAAGGTTTACGAGCGCGACGGTCAGTTGAGACTTTGCAATATAAACCCAAAAATCCACGAAATTTTCAAGATTACGCGACTTACTAAAGTATTCGACATTTACCCCGATATTGAAAGTGCAACTGAAGGTCTGCCTGAAGCAGATTAGGGAGAAAACTTCGATGCCGGGCCAGCAAGCGCAGGGAACATAATAATTATATGGCGGCAAAAACACCAATCAGTCGGTCAATAGCCCTCGAAAGCATGCCATCGAGTATTACTAAGGTGTGTAAACAGATTCTGTCCGAACTCAAAGCCAATGATTTCAGCCAAGAAGATGCTTTTGCCGTTCATCTTGCCTTGCAGGAGGCCTTTCTCAATGCCCTCAAACACGGTAATAAGATGGATGCCGGCAAACAGGTCAAAATCGACTACGTGCTGGACTCCGATAGAATTGAGATTTCTATGACAGACGAAGGTAACGGCTTTGACCCTGGCAGCATTCCGGACCCACGAGTTGGCCAGAATCTTTATAAGACCGAGGGCAGAGGCTTGCTGCTGATACGCTCGTATATGGATGTCGTTAGGTTCAGCGAGCGCGGCAACTGTGTGCATATGGTCAGATATAAGGAAAAACCACAGGTCGGCCAAAAACAGGTATAGTCAATCCTGGTAAATTTCGGCCGTCCTTGGGATGTGATAATAGGTAAAGGAATCAAACTAAAGATGTTTGTAAAAAGCCCTATTTTTTGGTGTTGTTTGTTTGTTTTGAGCGGCTGTATATACAACGAAGAGCCGATGCCGAGGATTGTGCACGACTCAACGCGGGAACGTCCCGTGGTTCCTCCGCCAACCACGGCGCAGAAATCGGCTGACAAAAACATTCCGCCAAGCTGGCTGCCTCCTTCGCGGCTGGAAAGGAAATGGAAAGCTATAGTGATACATCATTCAGGAACGAACCAGGGTAATGCAGCAATATTCGACAAATGGCACAGAGAAGGCAACCACTGGGAAGGCGTGGGATACGACTTTGTTATAGGCAACGGGACCAACAGCGGTGATGGGCAGGTGGAAGTTACATTCCGCTGGCGCGAGCAGAAGACCGGCGCGCATTGCAAGACGCCTGATAATTGGGCGAACGAAAATGCGGTGGGAATTTGTCTGGTGGGCAACTTCGATCAAACGGTGCCGACTGCACGACAGATACGGTCTCTTGTGAAGTTAATTCGGTTTTTGCAAAACCGCTATGAAATTCCGAAAAGCCGTATTTATGGTCATAACACCACTCCTGGGGCGCGTGAAACGGACTGTCCGGGTAAAAGATTTCCGATGGCCTGGCTAAAATCGATGCTTGATTCGTGATTTTTCACGGCGTCGGTACATGGGCAGGCGGTCAGCAGGTCCCATAAACTTACTTCCAAATCCGACAAACACTGTTTTTTCGCAAAATAAGCCGAGCAGTTACAGCGCTGAGAAAGTCTGTATGTGATTAAACCGAAGTCTGAGCAGTGTTTGATTAGTTTGTTATCCGCCGATTATTGTCAAGGAAGCAGTCGAATGGACACATACGAGTCGCTGTTTTCGCCAAGCTGCGTGCTTAACGAACTGATAGCCCGACAGATTTTTGATATCTTACCCGACGGGGGCCCGGTAATGGTGATTATCGACAAAGATGGTCATTTCTGGCCCAGCGACTCAGAAAAATTTTCCAAGTTGAACCTCAGTGAGTCATTTCTGAAAGAACTAAAGGCCAAGGTCGATGACGGTGCTGAGCCGGTCGTAACTCAAGCGGACGATTGCAGCATTATCGCTGCGCAATTGGCGACAGAGCAGACTAATTGCGGGTATGTGATTGTAGCTTTGCCGCAGTACAGCCCTGAGTCAACCTTGATAAACATTGACCTGATTGAAATAGTACTCAATCAAATCAGTTTGATAGCCAAGCTTATCGAGAAAAACAATCTTCTCTATGAGCTTCAAATGAAGCGTTTCAACGTGTACAGTCAGAGCGACGCAGCTACGAACTGAGTTTAACTTCCCGTTTGAGAGTTATTGAACTCCAATCGTAGGTCATCGGGCTAACCCTCATTAACACACAAAGATTGCTCAATTCTTGTGAGTCACAGGGTTCTGGCAGGAAGCCATCCTCAAGCTTGGTCGTGCGTAACCTGCAAAAATTTAGAGATTGCGTATTGACGAGCAAGAAAAAACTACAATAATTGTGCAAACAATAGTGAAAGTTCAAATGTGGACGAATAATTTAGGGCAGTACACGGCAAGCATGCGACGGTGGTAATTCGGATTGGCAGGCCAGGTTGAGAGGACGCCGGTTGGCCTGGAGTGTTGAGGATATGATTAGCGTAAAAGACCTTCGGCGAAGATTCGGGTCAATCATAGCGGTTGACGGGATATCGTTCGACGTAAATCAGGGGGAGGTTCTGGGTTTTTTGGGGCCCAACGGGGCGGGTAAGACGACGGCCATGAGAATGCTGGCGTGCTTTTTGCCTCCGGACAGCGGTACGGCAACAGTGTGCGGCTACGATATTCTGCGAGAGCCAATCAAGGTACGAGAGTCGTTAGGGTACCTGGCGGAAAATGCTCCCGCCTATAACGACATGACCGTTGGGTCGTTTCTGAGTTTTATCTGTGATGCACGTCGGATTAACGGCAAGGGTCGAAAAGAAGCCCTCGATAGGATCGCGAGCTTATGCTCAATAGAATCGGTATACCATCAAACGATTGAAACGCTTTCAAAAGGTTATAAGCGGCGAGTTGGATTGGCACAGGCACTAATTCACGACCCGCCTGTTTTGATACTCGACGAGCCTACCGATGGTCTGGACCCAAATCAAAAGCACGAAGTACGACAGCTAATCAGCAGGATGGCCAAGGATAAGTGCATCATCATATCGACGCATATTCTGGAAGAGGTTGAGGCGGTCTGCACGCGAGCGATAATAATCGATAGAGGCAAGATTCTGGTAGATTCGACGCCCGAGCAACTCAAGCAAAAGCATCAGACGGGCCTGGATGATATCTTCCGTAAGATTACACAAAGAAGTGCTTAGCAAAGTTGGATGTTTTGAGATAAGAGCAATAGCTGTGAAAACTTGATTTGCTAAAGCGGGGAATTTGATAAATGAATGGCTTTTGGACGGTATGCAAAAGGGAATTAAAAGGGTACTTTGCGACTCCGGTTGCCTACGTGTTTCTGGTAATCTTTTTGTTTTTTTCAGGGTACCTGACCTTCAAGCGCGGTTTTTTTGAAGCAGGCCAGGCGGATATGTGGCTGTTCTTTTCGAACCTGCCGCTGTTATTCGTGTTTATGGTGCCGTCAACAGCGATGCGTTTGTGGTCAGAGGAGCGCAGGAGCGGGTCGATAGAACTTTTGATGAGTTTGCCTATTACGGTCAGCCAGGCGGTTCTGGGTAAATTCGTGGCGGCGTGGCTTTTCATCGGGATCGCTCTGGTACTGACATTTCCTATGCCGATTACTGTGTGCTATCTTGGTGACCCGGATGTAGGGCTAATCATAACCGGGTATGTAGGCGGCTTTTTAATGGCAGGAGGATTCCTGGCTATCGGCTGCTTTTTCTCGGCCGTAACCAAGAGCCAGGTAATCAGCTTTATTTTGGCGGTGGTGACGTGCGCTGTTTTTGTCTACGCAGGGATGCCGACAACGCTGAACTATTTATCGACATTTTTGCCGACCGGGATGTTGGAAGCCGTTGAAAGTATGAGTCTTCAAGTGCACTATGAGTCTATTCAAAGAGGAGTGCTGGAATTCAAGGACCTGTCGTACTTTGTCCTACTAATTGTATGTTGGATAGTGGGCTGTTGTATCGTTCTGGAAGAAAGGAAGGCCAGCTAAATGGGCAGGACGGCTCGAACAATTGCGGCGGTGATTCTTATAGGCATTATTACATTCTGCGCGATAATTATATGCCAGAACCTCGCAAAAGGACTGAGGATAGATATAACCGACCAGAAACTCTACACTCTCTCCAAGGGCACAAGGACGATACTCGGCAAACTCAACCAGCCTCTGAAACTAAGACTCTACTATACAAAGACCGCGGCGAGAAAGGCGCCGGACCAGATTCGCTATTACAACAATTACTTTTATTTCGTACAAGCCCTGCTGGAAGAGTACGCGCGGGCGGCAAAGGGAATGATCAAGCTGGAGGTAATTGACCCGCGGCCTTATTCCGACGAGGAAGAGGAGGCTTTGCGCTACGGATTGAGACGATTTTCCATGCCTGATGAAGAGATCTTTTTCTTCGGTCTGGTGCTTCAGACGGAATTCGGCGTGACTAAGACGATTGCCTTTTTCGCCCCGGATCGACAAAGCTTCGTCGAATATGATATCAGCCAACTTATCGATACCGCTATAATCCGCGAGAAGAAAAGGGTGGGTATCGTAAGTTCGTTGCCGGTGATGGGGGAGGATGTTACGGGTTATATGGCCTGGCTGATGCAGCAGCAAGGCCAGCGGCCTGCCCCGCCCTGGACAATTGTACGGCAGTTACAGCAGCAATATGAGGTCAAGAAGATTGAGACGGACGCCAACGATATCAAAGACGTTGATACTCTGCTGGTGATTCACCCCAAAGAACTGGCGGAAAAGACGCTGTTTGCCATCGACCAGTTTGTCTTGAAGGGTGGGCGTGCGATTATCTTTGTTGACCCGCGGTGTATAGCTGATAACCCGCGGCGTATGCCGGGGCAAACGGGGCCGTCAACAGACCCCACTTCGGATTTTAACACGCTTCTTCGAACCTGGGGGGTAGAGATGCCGGGGGACAGATTTGCAGGAGACAGGTCAGTGGCGTGGGAAGGGCCCGGGGAAGATGGGCGGTCCCATAAATTCATCGGCTTTCTGGCCCTAACGGATAAATGCTTGAGCAACGATAACATTATCACTGCAAATCTTGAAGAAGTCAGAGTTCTTTTTGCGGGTGCACTACAGAAGGTAACAAGCGGCGAAAGCGAGAAAGAAAATCAAGTTGTCCCGCTGCTACAAACAACCGACCGGGGCAATACATGGAGGGTCGCGGGTCCGTGGGATTGGATACGGATAAACTGGGAGACGATGATGAGCTATTTTACCGAGGGCACTGAGCCTGTTGTCATAAGCTATCTGATAACGGGCAGGTTCAAGTCGGCGTTTCCAGAGGGCATAGAGGTACCGGATGAATCAGATAAGTCGGACGAGGACGAGGCGGAAAAAGAGGAAGATGATAGTCAAAGCGGCGATGAGACTAAGAAGAAAACACTGACGAAGAAACTTACAGGCCTGAAGGAGGCTTCGACGGACTGTGCGGTAATAGTCTTAGCAGACGTGGACTTTATCAGCGACATAGAACCGGTCGCTTACCAGAGAACCGTTTTTGGAAAAGCTACTGTTAGCAACAATAGCGATTTTCTATTAAATGCAATCGAGTATTTGGCAGGTTCGATTGACTTGATAGGCATCAGGTCCAGGGGCGACTTCCAGCGGCCGTTTGTGGTGGTCAGGGAAATCAAGGCGCGGGCAGAAGAGGAAACAGCCCAAGAGATAGCAAGAAGAAATGCCGAGATTGAAGCCCTGCAAAGAGAGTTGGACGCAATAGTCTCTAAAGCCAAAGAGGGTGAGGAAAGTGTCATTGCAGCTTCGATAGAGAAGAAACGAAGAGAGGCCGTGCTGAAGATACGCAAGGCAGAACGCGAACTAAAGGAGATACGAAAAAAAAGGTTTGAAAAAATCGACCAATTGGGCAGTATGCTGCAAAACCTTAATACTTGTGCGGCTCCGGCGGGAACACTGATAATAGTGATTTTCCTGAGCATACGCCGGAGCGTGCTGCGGAGACGTTATGTCAGTCATGCCAGTGACGCCTGAAAAACCAAGGTCCATTTGATGGTATTCTTCGAGAGTCAATAATGAGTAACAGGAAACTTATCATATTAAGCATTGTCGCTGCCTTGATGATAGTGTGGGCGGTGATACAGTCACATATCGGCGGTGCTCCGGCCAGAGCACCCTCCGGCCCCTCCTACCTTATCCAAGGGCTTGATCCGGCCACGATTACAAATATCGTCATAGGCACAGGTGAGGATGCCGCAAGACTTGTGCGGCAAGGCGATCGTTTTGTGGTCGGCAATAAAGATAACTACCCGGCTGCAATGAGCAAGATCAACGAGCTTATCACATCCTGCCTTGACATTCGCACGGTGGAGTTGATAACAAGTAACGCTGCCAATCATAATGAACTCCAAGTAAGTGAGGAAAAAGCCAAGAGTATCGTCAAGTTTCTCAAAATGGACGGGCAGACTATTACGGGTGTAGTTATCGGTAAAACCGACCCTGAAGCGCGCAGTACATACGTGCGGCTGGTTTCAAGCAACGATGTTTATACCACGACAGAGGCTCCGCAGGTACGAGACTCGACAATGGATTATATCGAAAAAGAAATAGTCAACATCAGCCGAGATGACGTAGTCAGAGTCACGGTAACCGGGCCTAATGACAGTTATACTTTAAAAGTTGACGACAGCAACGACGATAATATCATTTTGGAAAACATTCCTGAGGGGAAGAACTTGAAGAAAAGCGATTGCCGGCAGGTCCTCTCAGCTTTGTCGGATTTGTCATTCAACGACGTGAAGAAAGTCGCAGACCCCTTCTCACCGGGGGAATCATCCGAGGAAGAAAAGCTGAAATTCGAAAACACATACGTTTGCGAATCGAAAGACCAGATTTTATACACTTTCGATATCGCCAGGACAGATGACGAGGGCTATGTCAAGTGCAAGGCGGAATACATCGGGGAGGCAGAGATTGTAATAGAGCAAGGGAAAAAGACGAAAGAAGAACTCAAAGACAAAGAGGCAAAGTTTCTTGCTTACCGCAAGGCCGACGATTTTACCAAGAAACATCAGGGCTGGCTCTATGAGATTGCCGAATGGAAAGCCAAAAACCTGACAAGGGAACTGGCAGAACTTCTTGAAGAAGAAAAAAAGGAGAAAAAAGGAGGCAAAGAAGCAAAAAAATCAGCCTCGGCAAGTAACGGCAAGGAGACGAAAAGCGAATCGCCAAAATAAAAACGAAGCAAGAGGAAGACAGCATTGGCTATTCGGAATTTCAAATGGCTTTTTCAATTTCAGGACAAATCCAAAATACTTTCCTGCCACATACCCGACAAATATCAAAATCGACCAAAGGCAAAGTTTTCATTGCCTTTGAGTGCATAATTGCTATAATTCGCGCATACTGGTTGGTCACGAGAATCACGAATCCCGCCCCTCGGAGGGGCTGGACGAACGACTTACGACTAAGCAAGTTGAGGTAAGAAGGTGAGATTCCAGGTTTTTAAGAACGGCAGGCTTGTTGACAAATTTACCCTGTGCGGCGCCTATCTTTTCGGAAGTGATGGGATACCCATTCGCCAAACACAGATAACGTTCAAAGACGGCATTATCACATGCAATAAGCCTAACCTTGAAACAGGGGGACTGGCTTTGCTATGGCCTATTGATGGTTTCGGCAAGGCGCTGTTGCCGACAACCTGCCTACCCGAAAGAACCGGCCTATACAATCTGAATGTCGAGATAGCACGGGCAAAGCTAATGCAAATCATTAACAAACGGGAGGACTGGTCGTTCTTCGATAACGTAGAGGGTTTGGTAGATATTTCGGATAAAGCGCGGGATTTACTTGTTCGAGCGGTCCAAAATATTTCCGATGCGCCGCTCGCTTCGAAATTAGCAGATGAGTCACTGAAAAAAGCCATGGTCTATTCTGAAAGGCTGGCAACGAAACATGCAAATTCATTTTTCGAGGCGCGTGCCAAGAACCACGGTTTTAGTCGGGGCTGTCTTGGGTGCCGAGTAGAGCCGGAGCAAATCAGTAATGTCAAATATGTCGAAAAACTGCTCGAATTGTTCGGCTTCGTGACGGTGCCAATGAACTGGGCCCAGATAGAATCCTACAGAGGTAGTTATGATTTTTCAGCAATCGATGCGTGTATCAACGTGCTTTCCAATAAGAAATTGGCAATTTGCGCGGGCCCGCTTCTGTGCTTCTCAAAGAAATATCTGCCCAGATGGCTGCTTCACAGCAGAGTGAGCTTCGAAAAGATTCGCGAAGCTGCTTATCAATTGGTCTCAAGAACAGTTGCCCGCTATTCAGGTATTGTTCACGCATGGCGGGTCATAAGCGGTTTAAATGCGTTTAATCACTTCGGGTTTAGCTTTGAGCAAATCTTAGAGATGACGCGTGCGGCTAATATGGCCGTGAAACAGAGAAGCGACAGGTCTGTGAGGATAATAGAAATCACCAACCCCTGGGGTGAGTATTACGCAACGACACCCAACACCATTCCGCCATTAGTGTATGTGGATATGGTAGTGCAGAGCGGGATTAATTTTGATGCATTTGGATTGCAGATGCGATTCGGCAAAAATCAAGCCGGGATGCACGTCAGGGACATGATGCAAATATCGGCTGTCCTGGACTACTTTGGGTCAGTGGCCAAGCCGCTTTACGTGACTGACGTTGAAGTGCCCAGTGAAAAGGGCGCCGGCATGCACGACGGCGATACTGCCGGCATTTGGCACCAAGAATGGGACCAGTGGCGGCAGGGACAGTGGCTTGAGCAATTTTACAGGATAGCGCTTAGCAAACCGTTTGTCGACACAGTAACATATTCGAACCTCATTGACACGAAGAACAGCATCATACCTCACAGCGGGCTATTAACGGAGAAGTCTGAGCCCAGAAAATCGTTTCAAGTCTTAAAAGGGTTGCACGATACTATTTTCAACCGGTAAAAGGTATAGGCGCCCGACAGAACAAGGGCGCTATAAGTGATATGGCAGATGACAACCTTGAGCAGCTAAAGGAAGACGAGCAAGAAAGGATTCAATCATTTGCGTTTGTTATCGGTGCGAGCATTTGTGTTTTGTTTTGCGTCGGTTTTGCCGGTTTGAGTCTTACCGGCTTTCGGCCATCGCGGGAAATTCAGCTGGAGAGCCGAATAAATCCAAACGACGCACCGTCAGCCAGTTTAGTAAGATTGCCGGGCATAGGCATCGGGCGGGCCCAGGCAATAGTGACCTACCGCGATGATTTCAGCGAAAGAAACGGTAGCAATTGTCGCGCCTTTGAAACTATCGATGATTTGCGGAAAGTAAAAGGCATAGGCCCTAAAACGGTGCAAAACATAAGCGAATGGCTGAGATTTGAATAGGAATTGAGTATCTGGTCGGTCAATTCGAGTGTTACGACAATTAAAAAGCCAGGTCCCAACCGCGGCACTGAATGCGCAGAGATTCTTTGCGAAATATCGGTTCGCACATTTTAGGAGTGAAAGTTATGAAAAGCTTAAAGAGTTTCCTGAAAAAGTTCGTCGTCCGTCTCCTGGCTGTAATCGGAGCACTGACACTAATCGTTGTTATTATAATGGCCATCGGGCTTGCAACGTTGCTGCCGGACCGCAAGGCGGTACCTGACCGAGTGATTCTGGAAGTGGACTTCGAAAAACCTCTGGTGGAGTATGTGCCGCCGGACCCGCTCGCATTAGCGCTGATGCGCAAGGTCACAACGGTTCGCGACGTGGTCGAGGCACTTGAGCGTGCTTCGGACGATAAGCGAGTGGTCGGATTCGTGGCTAAAATCGGCTCGGCACGAATGGGCTTGGGTATAATCCAGGAAATACGTGATGCGGTCACGGCATTTACTAAAAAGGGCAAGTTTTCCGTGGCGTATGCGGAGACATTCGGCGAGTTCGGGCCTGGTAACGGCGGGTATTATCTGGCCACAGCGTTCGAAGAGATTTACCTGCAGCCGTCAGGTGACGTAGGACTGACCGGTTTGATGTACGAATGTCCATTCGTGCGCGGCACGCTCGACAAGTTGCGCATGAAGGCCCGGATTGACCATCGTGAGGAATTCAAGAGTGCAAAGAACATATTTACCGAGAAGAAGTTTACAAAGTCCCATCAGGAAGCGATGGAGACGTTGATGAACTCACAGTTTGGTCAGATTGTTCAGGGAATTGTTAAGGCACGTGGAGTAACTGAAGAGGAATTGAAAGCGATAATTGATAACGCTCCTCTTTTAGCTGACGATGCGGCCAAGGCGAAATTGGTGGACGGCTTGCTGTACCGAGACGAGGTGTATGAGAAAGTCAAGGCCAGGGCCGAAGGTGCAAAATTTCTTTACCTCGGCAAGTACCTGCAACGAGCCGGCAGGCTGCACAAGGACGGACCAACGATTGCGCTAATCTACGGCGTAGGGGGAGTTCATAGAGGCGAGAGCGAGTACAATGCTTTATCCGGTTCGCCATCGATGGGCAGCGATACGGTTGCTGCTGCGTTTCGTGAGGCGGCAGCGGACAAGAAGGTAAAGGCAATTGTATTCCGAGTAGACTCGCCTGGCGGGTCGTACGTTGCATCAGACACTATCTGGCGGGAAGTCATAAAGGCCGAAGAAGCAGGCAAGCCTGTGATTGTTTCGATGGGCAACGTGGCAGGCTCGGGCGGCTACTTTGTTTCAATGTCAGCGACGAAGATTGTCGCACAACCAGGGACAATTACGGGGTCGATAGGGGTAGTGGCCGGCAAGATGCTGACGCGTAAGTTCTGGCAGGACTACGCGGGGGTCACCTGGGACGACGTACATACGAGCAAGAACGCAACAATGTGGGCCAGCACGTACGATTACTCAGCAGAGCAGTGGCAAAAGCTGCAGGATTTTCTTGACCGGGTCTACGAGGATTTCACAACAAAAGTAGCACAGGGGCGCCAGATAGAAAAGGAGAAGGTGCTGGATGTGGCAAAGGGACGAATCTGGACCGGCGAGGATGCGAAAGAACACGGGCTTGTCGATGAGTTAGGTGGCTTTGCCGTGGCGCTTCGTCTGGCGCGAACAGAAGCTGGTTTGAAGCCGGATGCGCCGATTAAGTTGGTCGTATTCCCGCGTCCGAAGAAGCTGATAGAAACCCTGCTGAAGCGCGGACCGGACAGCAGCGAACCGAGTGCCGAGGTGGTCGCCGTCCATCAGGCGTTGGAAACTGTCAGGCCGCTCTACAAAATGGCGAAGGAAATCGGGCTTATTGAAGAGAACGATGTGCTGCACATGCCGTTATATAAGCAGAGTTGGTAATCTGTTCCGAGTTGTGTGTCACAGCATCATAGGACAAGCAGGCAGAGTAGTCGCGACCGATTAGTTGGGCAGAAGTTACCTGAGAAATACTGGTTGAATAGCAGAGAAAACAACAGATGGACGAGTGGGAAATAGAAAAGCCGTTGGGGCATTGCTGGGGCAGCGGTAAGAAAATCGAATACGGCGAAGAATACTTCGCTGCTCTGGTGGAAACAGACCAGGGATTCCAACGACGAGATTTTTGCGCTGAGTACTGGCAGGATGAGAAGCCGGAAGTGTTCTGTTACTGGAAAACCAAGCTGCCTCATCCTGACCAGAAAAAGAAGATATTCGTTGATGATGAAATGCTGATGGCCTTTTTCTACCGGCTGGAACAAGAAACCGAACGGGAGAAAATGAATTTTCGGTTTGTTCTTGCGTTGATTTTGATGCGGAAAAGGCGCTTGAAATATGACTCGTCGAAAACGGAAAATAACAAGGAAATTTGGCGTTTGAGAATTGTCGGCAGCGACAGGCAATTCGTCGAAGTGAGAAATCCGAATCTCGATGAAGAACAAATCCAGCAATTATCGTCACAGCTAAGTCAGATATTACAGGTGGAACTGTAAACGTGAGTTACAAACAACAAGAGCACAGATTGGTTATCCCTTACCTTGCAGCCATACTTATTCTTACCGGCTGCGCACCCGAGCTAAGACACCCAACGCGTATTTGCCCAGGCAAACGAACTGCGTCGCAATCATTAGACTCGTTGAAGTCAAGTTCAGAGAGCATAATCTCGCTAAGAGCCACCGGCCGATGCAATGCGCGGTTCTATGTCGAAGATAAGAAGTATAAGGAAAGCTTTCCCGTCACAGTTTGGTTAAACCCGCCGGCCCAAATCCGCCTGCACGGAGACCTCTTCTTGAATCCCAGAGGGATTGTTCTCGGCTCGAACGAGCGTGAGTTTTGGCTGGCGATGAAACCGAAAGAGATAAGCACATATCACTGGGGCTTATGGTCTGAGCAGAATTCTTCTGAGAATCTTTTGATTAATCCGAAAACTGTCCTTGAGGCCCTCGGAATTGTGGAAGTCGGCGGTGACGAAGGCTGGTCTTTGTCCAATGAAGGGCCCTTTGATGTGCTTACTCAAAGAAACAACGACGGCAGCATAATCAAAAGAGTCTATATTTACAGTTGCGATTGTAGAGTTTCAAAAATTGAGCACTTTAATGAAGACGGGCAAATTGTCGCTGTTACAGAACTATTCAAATATAGAGAAATATCCGAAGGATGTTTTGTCCCCGGCACCATAAGGATTACTACGCATGCCCAGGAAAATCGAAAAGACTCACTTACAATCAGACTTAAGTCAATAAAGCCGTATGAATTTGACAAAAAAAAGCAGGATGATTATTTTACGCGCCGCAAACCTAAAGGTTTTAAGCACGTTTATAGAATCATTGACGGCAATATTATCAAAGAGCCTCAATAGACCAGAGAGAAGAGAGTTCGCTTATGGGCAGATTAGGCTTGAAAGAGAAAATAAAGAAGGGGCTGTTTTTGCTGGATGGGGCGATGGGAACACAGTTAATTGCCCGTGGTATCGAAGTGGGCAAGTGTAATGACTACCTGAATATCGAGTCTCCCGACACCATTGTCAGCATTCACAAAGACTACTTTGAAGTGGGCAGCGACGCGGTTCTTACCAATACATTCGGGGCCAACAAATATGCCTTGGCCCGACACGGCCTGAGCGAAGAAGTCACCAAAATAAACACGGCAGGCGCGAAAATAGCTCGCAAGGCAGCAGGCGAGGACAAGTATGTGCTCGGTGATATTGGGCCGAGTGGAGATTTTTTGCAGCCTCTGGGTACGCTGAAGGCAGATGACCTGAAGAATGCTTTCGCCGAACAGGCCAAAGCACTTTTAGCCGGCGGTGTTGACGGCTTTATAATTGAAACGATGACGGCTCTTGAAGAAATAGCGATTGCGATCGAAGCATTGAAATCAGTTTCCGAACTGCCTGTTTTTGCGTCAATGGCCTTTGACAGCAGTGGCGACGATTTTAGAACAATGATGGGCGTTGATGTTGAGAGCGCGCTTTCAAAAATAGCTTCGCTGGGTGTCGATGCTGTAGGGTTTAACTGCGGCAAGATGTCACTGGATGATTATATAAGACTGGCAGTTAAATATGCTTGCGCGGTACAGAACTCCAAGGAGGATGTGGTGGTTTTGGCCGAACCCAATGCGGGAACACCGGAGCTGGTGGAGGGCAAAGCGATTTATAACGTACCGCCTGATGCTTTTGCGACGGCAGCGGAAAAGATTTGTTCAGCCGGTGTGAAGATTATCGGCGGCTGCTGCGGGACGGGACCGGAACATATCCAAGCAATAGCTGAAAAGCTGAAATAGAAATTTGATTTGTTGCGGTCAAACTCAACCAGCGCACCGGGCCAGGTCAAGCTTGCCTACTGAAATTTAGCCGGTTGCCCGCTTCGTAATAAAACCATTGCCCAATTGTCTCGTTGTTATTACACTTAATTCGAAAAATGCCCCATGGAAAGTGAGTAATTAGAAGATGCAGTGGGTAACCACAACTCAAGCGTCGATCGAAGAGCTTGAACGGATGGACAAATGTATCGCTGAGTATTTCGAGGAAAAGCCGCAGAACGGATTATATCTTATGATGATGGGTGAGGCTGTGCACAAATTTTATAAATCTGGTTCCCGGTCGAAGTAAGGGGCGCCCTTGATACCGAAAACCGTGCTGCAGCAGTGATTCCTCGGCTCCGGTTGTCGTGAGACATTACCTTAAGAAGTGTCCTGGGGCTGAGAGCCGGAGGTCCCTGCCCAGCAAACCCAGAAAAATAATTTTCGAGATTCTCAGAAAGATTTCCCGCCTAACAAGGCAATACGTATTAGGAGGTTATTATGAAAAACAGAAAACTCGAATTTGAAAGGAGAATCAAAATGAGAGCGAAAGAGCTTGCTTTTTTTGTCCTGG
>CAZOUM010000002.1:53645-109478 GCA_964582985.1 uncultured Pirellulales bacterium
GAATTTGAAAGGAGAATCAAAATGAGAGCGAAAGAGCTTGCTTTTTTTGTCCTGGCCATAACCTTGAGTGGCTGCCTTATTCAGTCGCTTCATCCTCTTTATACGGATAAAGAGGTAGTCTTTGAAGAAAAACTGATAGGAAAGTGGTCAGAAGACGGAGACTATATATTGGAATTCAAAAAGGGTGAGGGAAAAGCTTACAAAATGAGAATGTTCGACGGCAAAGAAGGACGGTTCAAGGCACATTTGGTTAAGCTCAAAGATATGATGTTTCTTGATATATATCCTGATGATGAGACTATAGAAGGCATGCAGGGCTTCTATAGGATGCATCTGCTTCCCGTACATACGTTTATGAAAGTAGACGAAATAGACCCGAACCTGCAATTGCGAACGCTCGATTACGAAAAGGTTTCGGAGATGTTGAAAGAGGACCCCAATCTATTGAAGCATGAGGTCTTGGAAGAAGAGCACATCGTGTTGACGGCACCGACGAAACAGCTTCAGGAGTTTATGACCAAATATGCAAGTGTTGAAGGTGTGTTCGGCGACGTAACGGAGCTTATCCGCCACAGGCCGCTGTATACCGAAAAGGATTTGACCTTTGACGAAAAATTGATAGGGAAATGGAAAGGAGAAGGGGGCGAAGGGCTGGTGTCCAAAGGGCCGGAAGAAAACACCTACAAGATGATATTAACCGATAATCACGGCGAAAAAATTCACCTTGGTGCAAATCTGGTCAGGCTGAAAGACGCGATATTTCTGTGCATCTTTTCCGACGAGTCTGCATTGCAAAAGAAGGATTCTTCTGATTCGCACCTTGTGCCGGACACATTCCTAATGGTAGAGCAGATCGAGCCTAAACTTCAGGTGCGGGTAATCAATTATCATCAACTTGCGGAAATACTAAAGAAGGCTCCCAAGTCGCTTAAGGAAGAGGCCGCAAAAGTTGGCGACACAATCGAAGCAGTTCGTGTCGAGCCATAAATTGAATGCCTTGACCAAGGACTATGTGATTCTTCAAGAGCTTATTCGGGGTTGGCATTTTTGCCGGGCCAATCCCAATGGACGAGGTCGTCGCTCCAGGCCAGACTGAGGCTGGCGTATTTTCTAAAGCCACCCGGCGGCTCAGCGTGAAAAAACATCAGATACTTACCCACTCGGGGGTCGTCTCTTAGGTCGAGAACAAAACCAGCGGTCAGCCGCTGGCTTGCCCAGGGCCAGTTTTTCTGCCCTAAGGTGATGGAGCCGGTGCTCTCTTTAGTCGTCGGGCCGCCCACATCTCGCCAGTTCTTCAAATCCCTGGAGCGCTTCATACCTATACCGTTCTTCGGCGAATGAAACATCAGATACTCATCGCCGTCCACGAGAACACAGACATTTTCACCTGCCTCGATGCGATTGAAGTACGTCCAGGTCTTGAGGTCGTAGGAATAAGACATATTGGCGGCATTGTCGTCGAAGAAGCACCACCACTTGCCGGGCTCGTCCTTATCCTCTACCAAGTAGGCGTCTATCAATCGGCCCATCTTTTCGAAGGGGACATTGGGCCCTTTTACCCTGAGCAACTCGGCCGGGCCCCAGTTATCCAAATCCTTGCTCCTCATAATCCAGACGCGGCAGTTTTCATTGCCGTATTGCTCACCTTTAGGCGTTGGATAAGTTTGAAGGCAGAGTATCCAATCGCCCTTGTAGCGGATGACGTTGCCTGGACTGGCAAAGTTTAGGTTCCGGTCGATGGGCGTAATAATCCTGGGCTTTGTCCAGTGAATGAGGTCACGGCTCTTACTAAAGGCCGTGACCCAGTACGTTTTGCCGTCTGCCTCGGTGAGGTTGTAGGTATAGAACAAGCGGAAGATGCCGTTGTGATAGATGCAGGCAGGGTCTCGGTAAGCTGTGGTTTCATCACCCTTGAGAATAATAGGCGACTTGATTGCGGAAAAGTCAATCTTTTTGGCTTTGGAAAGCCCTTTCTTGCTGCAACCCGAACAGAGCAGCGTCAGGGTTGCAGCAATGCCTAAAAGCACTACTCTCACCCCCCTAAGACGATTGTAATTAAGTGTTGCCATTTTTTGTCCTTTGCGATACTGAATATTACTTTGCAAAAGTTCCTAAGGCAGTCAGGGCTTATCATTTGCACCGCACTACGTCAGGCCGCACGCCTCTACCGAAGACAATATCCCGCTGCGCGTTCGAGAGGTCATTGTCGATTAGGTGTATATTTGTGGTTCTTTCACCTTCAAGCTCAAGGAAAGTGTCGGTGCCTTTGGCGCAGGTCGATTTCTCAATGATCACATCCCGGCTGTTTTTGAACCGTATGACCGGGCCTTTCTTAGGAGCGATGTTCACATTAATGAGCTTGATGCCTTTGGCGTCGGTGCAACTAAGACCGTTCTCGGAAGAGATAGAAATATTCTCCAGGCGAACATTTTCGACCGAGCTTTCCGGCAGGCCAACGATGCGAATTGCATTGCGAGCTTTCCGGCAGGTAAGGTTCTTGACATAGATGTTACGAAACTTAGGAGTCGCCTTCGAACTTGACGAGACTCCCGAGCCATAGAACATATTCAGCAAAAGCGGGTCGCTGTCAATCTCGCCTATGGTAATGTCCTCGAGCCATATATTCTCGACTACCCCGCCGCGGCCACGCTTGGATTTTATTCGAACCGCTCGTTCTGTGCGGTCAAAGGTACAATCGTGAATAAAAACATTTCTGACATCGCCGGACATCTCACTTCCTATCGAAACAACTCCGTCGCAATGGCTACCGAGCCCAAAGCGGCAATGGCGCACGATTATGTTCTCACAGGGTCTTCCGACACGCCAGCCGTCCGCGTCCCTACCGGACTTTATAGCAACGGCGTCGTCGTTAGTGTCGAAGTTACAATATTCAATAAGAACGTTCCTGCATGAGTCAGGGTCGATTCCATCGTTGTTCGGCCCATTGTTAATCAAAGTCACATTGCGGACAATCACGTTCTCGCAGTAAACGGGATGGATAATCCACATGGGGCCGCTGCCTACCGTCAGACCTTCAACGAGAACATTCTTGCAATTCACGAACTGAATGAAGGAAGGTCTCAGAAAATAATCGGTGGTTCCGAAAACCCGGTCTTTAACCGGAACGGCGCCGGAGGCCATATTGTACAGCCTTTGGGCTCCTGATTTGTACTTCTCTCTTGCCTGCCACCAAGGCTTGCCCTGGCCATCGAGTTTTCCCTCTCCAGAGACGGCTACATTGGTGCAATCCCTTGCGTAGATAAGCGGTGAATAATTGTAACACTCAAGTCCTTCATAGCGGGTAAAAACCACCGGTAGGTAGTCTTCGAAGTTTGCGCTAAAACGTATCCCCGCGTCCTTCTCAAGGTGCAGGTTGATATTGCTTTTCAAGTGAATCGGGCCTGTGAGCCAGGTTCCCGCGGGCACCAGTACCCGGCCGCCGCCGGCCTGGGCGCAGGCAGCAATGGCTGCGGCAAAGGCTTTGGTGTTCATGGCATTTCCATCACCTGCCGCACCATAATCACGAATATCAAAGCTCCGCTGCGGAAAAGACGGTACTCTGATTGCCAGCACCTTGAAAGGAGTGTCCAGGGCAATGACCCTACCTGTATAAGGTTCTTTCGTCGCAATCCCACAGCCAGCACCAGGAGGTAGTAGGCAAGATAAGACTAAGACGGCCAAGCCCATCGCGACAACTCGTCTGTTCATATCGTGATAAGAACGTATCCGTTCACTCATTCTCATTGCTTAGTGCGTTTAGCGCACGCTCTTTAGCCCATCAAAAAGCCTTTGCGATGGGAAATACCCAAGACCTTGCGGCACTGAGAGCAAAAGTAAACATAGCGTTTCCCCAACACGGACTTTAGCTCCCGCATCCACACGGTACGCAGCTCGCTCGAGCAATGTGGACAGACCGGTTCAGCATTGTTATTAGTTTCCAGATTTATCATATAGTTCCTCCTGTCACCGGCTAAAGATTCGCCCCGGAGGCATTAGCGCCGGCGGAAAAGCAATTTCAACGCAACAAGTTCTATGTGATGGCCAATAACGGAGACTAAAAAGCGCCCCAATCCTGTTTTCCGGGGATGTAATAGCTCGGACAAATGAAGCGGAACATATTCGAAATCTTCCGGGTCTTGGCAAGCTTCTCTTCGCTTTCGGCCTGCATAGCGGCAAACTCGGCACCAAAGACTTCCGAAAAATACTCGTCGGCTGCCTTGTGTCTTTCCTCTTCGGTATTAAAGAGACTGCGTATTTTCCTCAGCTCGCCGGCGTCCAACCAAAAGCCGCCGCAGCCTGGGCACTCATCGACCTCGACTTCCTTTTTGACACTGAAAAAGTGCCTCATCATCACAACGTCGTCACACTTCGGACACTTGAATCTCTTTGTACGGTCGATGACTAAGCCTGCATCACACTCCACATCCAGTAGTCCCTCTCCTGCAGATTCGTGCGGCTCGTCAAATTTTTTGAACTCGAAATTGTCGAACCAAATTCCGCCACATCCGCCCTTACAAACATCGACCGTAACATCTCCAACAGTCATTTCATGTAACTGATTTGAGCATGCCGGACATTTCATAATCCGTTATCCTCCCAAAAAGTTTATAAACAACAGATTTTTGCGAATCAACAATGTGGCACAAAAGTATCGTTTTGTCAAATGATAATTTCACCAAAATAAGTCACAGTGTCATTTTGCCGGATAAAGCGGTGAAAGGCACATCGTGTAAATATTGTTGCGGTTGATGCCAAAGTAGATATAATGGCGGGCAATTTAGTGAGGCCAAGCAGGGAACTTCACTAAAAAGAAAACAAACAGATAACAGAAAGAAAGGATTTGCTATGACGCTTAGCGCCCTTGACATCGCCGTATTCCTGGGATTCATCGCAGCGGTGATTGCCACAGGCATCCTGAAAAGTCGACATGAGAAAACAAGCGAAGATTATTTCCTGGCCGGGCGAGGCCTTAGCTGGTGGCTGATTGGGTTTTCACTTATTGCAGCGAACATCTCGACCGAACAGTTTATCGGGATGAGCGGCAGCGCAGCAAAATGGCTCGGTCTTGCTATCGCCAGTTATGAGTGGATGGCTGCTATTACGCTGGTCGTCGTGGCTTTCTTTTTCCTGCCCAAATTTCTGAGGGCGGGCATCTATACAATTCCCGAGTTTCTTGAATTCCGCTATAACGCGACGGCCCGTTCGCTGATGGCGTTGTTTACCGTACTCATTTATGTCTTTGTGACATTCGCTGCGGTAGTATATTCAGGGGCCATTGTTGTCAAGACGCTGTTTGGGGGCCAGCACCTCTTTGGGATTCAGATTAACATAACCACGGCATCATGGGCCATAGGTATCATTGCAGCGATTTATGTGACCTGCGGAGGACTCAAGGCCTGTGCGTGGGCGGATTTACTGCAGGGGTCGGCATTGATTTTAGGCGGTGCCGTTGTCTTAGTGTTGGCGATGAAAGCGTTGGGCAACGCGACAGCGGAGACCATTCCGGAACTGGCAAATATCGGAGCGAATGCAGGAACGTGGGAAAAGTTTCGGACTCTCAACGAGCACAAGCTGCATATGTTTTTGCCACGAAACGACCCTGAGATTCCCTGGACAGCGCTGGTGGTGGGGTTGTGGATACCCAACTTCTATTACTGGGGTCTGAACCAGTACATCACGCAGAGAACACTCGGCTCAAAGTCATTAGCCGAGGGGCAAAAAGGTATCGTGTTCGCAGCAGCACTCAAACTTATTATTCCATTTATCATCGTTTTCCCGGGTATCATAGCTTTTGACCTTTACAAGTCAGATATGAAGGCCGAAGCGGTCGACAATAACGCGAAAGTTTTGGCAGCGTTTGAACAGGTCCGCTCTAATCCTGCCGCGGCCAAGGTCGCCTTCAAGTTCGACAGACAATTCCCAGAGATGTACAAGGATACAGCCGAGGCGATAGTAAGATTCAATGCTGCCATCGCCGGGACTGAACCACCTGCCGCGGAACCGCTGTTCCAGACTAACGAGGACCTGCTGAAGCAAATTGCCCAGACAAACAAGACATTGACGTCCGAAGAACGCGTAAAGATTCAAAAAACACTCCTGGGATACAAGTTTGATTCTGCGTTTGCGCTGTTAATCAAGAAACTTGTCCCTAAAGGCTTGCGAGGTTTTATGCTTGCTGCGATTATGGGCGCCGTTATGAGTTCTCTTGCGTCAATGCTCAATTCAGCTTCAACAATATTTACTATGGACATCTACAATAAGTACGTTAAGAAAGATGCGTCGCAGTCAAATCTGGTGGCTGTCGGCAGAATCTGTGTGGTTGTTTTCGCGGTAATTGGCTGTTTTGTTGCGCCCCTGCTTGATAATCCGAAGTTCGGGGGCATCTTCAAATACATTCAGGAATTCCAGGGCTACATATCGCCCGGCATTCTCGCCGTGTTTGTATTCGGCTTTATAGTGAAAAAGGCGCCTCCAATCACTGGAGTAGTGGGTCTGATACTGAACCCGATTATCTATTTTATTCTCGCGCAAGTGTTCCCGAAGCTGGCGTTTTTGGACAGGATGGCGATTTCGTTTTTCAGCGTGCTTGCCGTGATGACAATTATAACTCTGATTAAGCCTCTCAAAGAGCCGGTGCGGTTTGACGTCAAAACAGATATAAACCTGGAGTCCTCAGGTATGGCTAAAGTATTTGGGCTTCTGGTTGTGGCGGCAACTATAGGCCTTTACGTTATTTTCCGGTAATTATTGAAGCACTTATACACTAAGGAAGGATTCTCACAGATGGGACTAACGCCACAAGACCAGTCAGCCGTCGACAAAATCCTGCAGTTATCGCAGGACACCGGCACAAGTATCAAGGGCGGCAGGGTCAGGAGAACTTCTTCCCGCTTTTGCCTTGGGGTCGAGCACGGCGATTACAACGGCACTGAACTGTTCGGCGTGGGGACCGACAGGTTCATCTGGTTGGCCTATATGTCTAACGGCACCGACAAAATAAAGATGTTTAGTGGGAATTTTCCGGACGACGGTGTTGTTGAGTTCAGTCTCGGGGATGTCCCCCCGCCGCAATCGGCATCTGTCGCTGACACATGGGCTCGCTTCCCCTATGGGGTCGAATACATTCTGAGGCGTGAAGGCATAAAGTTGACTCAGGGCATTGACGGCATAGTCTACGGAGACATCCCCGGCGGCGGAATGTCACGGTCGGCCTCATTGACCTTGAATCTGATTCTGTCCCTGCTTGATGCTAACGGCATTGAGCTTGAGGACAAGTTCAGAATCGTTGATATGGCCCAGGCGGTGGAAAACGATTATATTGGGTCACCCTGCGGCCAGCTTGACCAGATTATGATACTATTCTCTCGCAAAGATATGGGCACGCATTACAATCCAAAGACAAGGTCTATAAATTATGTGCCTCTCGGCGCTGGTGCCATTGATTTTCGCATTGTGGTACTCGATACCGGAACCGTTCGGCCGGGCCTTGAGAAATCCACCTACAAAGTGCGACGGGCCGAGTGCGAAAAAATGGTCTCAATATTGCAGAAAGCCGGGTATGATATTGGCTGCCTGGCAGACATTAAAGATGACGGTGATTATGAGAAGATTTTGGCACAGTTCGGACAACAGCAGCCGGACTTATGTGACCGACTGAAATATATCTTTGGCGCCCAAAAACGGTTCTACGAGATGCTTGATGCGTGGAAAACGGGCGACATTGAAACAGTTGGGACGATATTCCGCGAGGATGGCATAGGCCTGCGAGACGATTACAAAATCTCAGGCCCGGAATTGGAAACTATGTGCGATATCGCACGTACGGTCCCCGGCGTACTGGGAGAGAGAATGTTGGGCGGAGGTGACAAAGGGGCTTCCGGCGCTTTGGTTAGAGCAGAAAGTATTGATGCGTTGAGGCAAGCGGTTGAGGTTGCTTATCCGCGCAGTCATTCTGAGTACAGCGATAAGTACGCGATTCATACGTGCAAATTGGTGGAAGGCGTGACCATTTATGATGACTTACTTGGTTAACCCTTCGCCGTGCTGTTGTATATATAATTCTGTGTTGACCGTAGATAAAAACAGAAAGAAGCGATGACGAAGAATTGCAGGCCCGCAAAAAAAGGTATCTTCTTAGCTACTGTCAGAGCC
The DNA here is from genome assembly GCA_964582985.1 of uncultured Pirellulales bacterium. Classification (GTDB taxonomy): domain Bacteria; phylum Planctomycetota; class Phycisphaerae; order Sedimentisphaerales; family Anaerobacaceae; genus CAZQYB01. The sequence goes on from CAZOUM010000002.1 coordinate 61,797, forward strand.
AATAAACAGATTGGACAGCGATTCTATCGGCTCAGGCTGGAATTTTCAGGGGTTGGTGCAGAGGCCTTCGCTGGCGCCAAGCCCGGTCAATTCGCTCAGTTGGACCTTTCCCGTACCGCCCTGCCGGCAGCAAAGGACATACCGGACGAGCTGGCTAACACTGCTCGACGGAATATATTGCTCCGCAGACCTTTTAGTTTTGCCAACATTGCATCTGAAGAGAACAAGACCTTAGCCGACATTCTCTACTGTGTTGTTGGCCCTGCCAGTTTACGAATGACAACTCTATCTGCCGGTGATTCGGTCAGCATAATTGGGCCTTTGGGAAACGGTTTTTTGGTGCCGGAGGGAAAGAAAAAAGCCCTTTTGGTTGCTGGGGGGATGGGGGCCGGGCCTTTACAACATCTGGCGAAGGTTCTTACGGCTGATTATCCTGACATCGAAGTTATGGCGTTCGCCGGTGCAAAGACGGCAAAGGATCTGCCGTTCCAGGCGCGGTTGGACAAGATTGCACAACAGTTGGGCTTCTCATTGCAGGAGTTCGCCCAGTACGGCATAGAATCGCTGGTAGCAACAGACGACGGCTCTGCGGGATGGCACGGCCTTGTAAGCGATTGTCTGGCAGAATGGCTCGACCAAGCAACTCTCGTCAGCAAAGATACGATTATTTATAGCTGCGGACCTGAAGCAATGCTGGCAAAAGTGGCTGACATCGCTCGAAAAAACGAAATCGACTGCCAGGTTAGTATGGAGCGGATGATGGCCTGCGGTATCGGCGTGTGCCTGAGTTGTGCTGTGGAATGTAAAGCAGACAGACCCGGCAAGACAGTTTATAAGTTGTGCTGCAAGGACGGACCTGTCTTTGACAGTAGAGAAGTAGTTTTTAGCGTGTAGCACTATGGAAGATAATGTTGACATTTCGGTTGATTTTGCGGGGATTAGATTAGCGAATCCGGTTTTTACAGCATCGGGGACGTGCGGGTATGCCGATGAGTTAGCTGATTTTATGGATATAAATCGTCTCGGCGGGTTTGTTACCAAGAGTATCACTGTCAAGCCGAGGAAGGGAAACCCTGCGCCGAGGATTGTCGAGACCGACTCAGGGATGCTCAATGCAATCGGGCTGGCAAACATCGGTCTGTATAAATTTATAGAGGAGAAATTGCCGATTCTTGAGAAGTTGTCCCCTGCTGTGTTTGTCAATGTAGCTGGGGAAAGTATCAACGAATACCTCGCTGTTGTGGAGCGCCTCGCATCTGAAAAAGCGATATCGGGATTTGAGTTGAATATTAGCTGTCCTAACGTAGCTAAAGGTGGGATTGCTTTCGGCACCGACCCTGCACAGGTGGCAAAGATTACTTCGGCGGTGAAAAAGGCTGCCGGAGAGAAGGTCCTGATGGTCAAGCTGTCCCCCGCCGTTACAAATATCAGCATCATTGCCCGTGCAGCGGTTGAGGCCGGGGCAGATGCGTTGAGTTTGATAAATACCTTTACCGCGATGGTTATAGATATTGAAACGCACAAGCCGGTTCTGGCAAATAAGACAGGAGGATTGTCGGGCCCAGCCATAAAACCGATAGCCGTACATTTGGTTAATAAGGTCTACGACGAGGTCACCAAAAGCCGCGGCATACCCATTTTGGGCGTGGGCGGAATCATGACCGCTTCGGATGCCATCGAGTTTATTATCGCAGGGGCATCGGCTGTGGGTGTTGGCACGGCGAATCTTATTGAGCCGGGCTGCGCGGCAAAAATCGTTGAAGGTATAAAAAACTATTGTGCCCGCAAAAAAATGGCCAACATCAAAGAATTGATAGGGACGCTTCAAGACAGTTAATATGGCTAAGGATATGGAAAAACTTTATGCCGAACGGCTGAAGCGATATGTTACTGCGATGCGCAATGAAAAGCCGGACCGGATTCCTATTCGTCCCTTTGTTGCCGAATTTACAGCTAAATACGCTGGGTACACCTGCCAGGAGGTAACGCACGATTTCGAGAAGGCCTTTGCTGCCGCCCGCAAATGTGCTGCTGATTTTGATTGGGACGCCGTCGTCGCTAATATGGTTTATGTGTGGACGGGGCTAACGCAGGCCATTGGAATGAAATACTACGCAGTTCCCGGAATTGATGTGCCACCCAATACCGGCTTTCAGTACCTTGAGCCGCCGGAAGAAAAGGCCTTTATGAAGCCGGACGAATACGACCAGCTAATCGAGGACCCGACAGGTTTTTTGTTTAACGTCTGGCTGCCGCGCGTTTCGGCCGAGGTCACCGCGACAGGTGAGCCGTCGACATATCGCAACAATCTATCTTTTGTAAAAGGCGGGATGGCAATGCTCTCGTACTTCAACGCGTTCGGAAAACAGAATGAACTGCTGCGTTCCGAGTGCGGCACGGTCTCGGCTATCTCAGGAATCCTCAAGGCGCCTTTCGATATTCTCGCCGACAAGCTGCGCGGGTACATCGGCCTGACTATCGATTTGTTCGAGCGGCCGGACAAGGTCCTCGCCGCTTGTGAAGCCCTTATGCCGCACTTAACGCACGTGGCCCTTTCGGGCGCAGACCCCGACAAGAACGTACCCGTCGGGCTATGGATGCATCGGGGATGCGTGCCTTTTGTCTCGCGGGAGCACTTTGACAAATTTTATTGGCCAACACTCAAGCCCATTATCGAGGAAATATGGAGCCATGGCCATCAGGTTTTATTTTATGCTGAGGGCGACTGGAATGCACATTTGAAATCCTTTGCTGAGCTGCCGGACCAGTCAATAGTTTATCACGTTGATATGGCAGACATCTTTGAGGCGCACAAAGCAATTGGGCACAAGTTCTGCCTCAGTGGCGGCATACCAAATTTCCTGTTAGCCTACGGCACAGAGGAAGAAGTGCGCGACCATTGCAAGAAAGTTATTGACGGCGTGGCGCGAGACGGTGGCTACATTATGGACGCCAGCGCCATTATCCAGAACGATGCCAAGGTTGAAAATGTCAAGGCTATGACTGAGTTCACCCGTGAGTATGGTGTGTACTGATTGAAATTGCCGTATAACCGATAAGCGAGGAGTTATTCGAATGTCTGAAAAAGAGAAACAAAAACTAAAACCAGGTGTGTGCATCCCCTGGGAGCAGAAAAAGAAGGAACTGCCTCAGATTTCGGGAGACGAAGAACTCATCAAAAAAGTATGGGAAGATATTGACGCACTGGGCTATCTCTACATCTGGCAGTGTCTGCTCTCGTTCTAAGAGAGCTTTTAGGAGAAGACTCAATGACGGAAAAACGAAAAGTTTCAGTCACAGATAGGAAACAGAGGCAAATTACCCGTCGCGGGTTCATCGCCGGTGCTGGCGCGGCCGCTCTATCGTTTACGATAGCCAAACCGAAGCTTGTTCGGGGAACAGAGGCCAACTCAAAGATAAGATTGGGAATGATCGGCTGTGGTGGTCGTGGGAAGTGGATTGCCAATCTGTTCACCGAGCACGGCGGATACGAAATCGTAGCCGCGGCGGATTACTTCCAGGACAGAGTCGATGCCTTGGGAGAAAAGTTCAATGTAGACCCGGCCCGTCGCTACACGGGCCTGTTGTGTTACCGCAGGCTTCTGAAACAAAAGCTCGATGCCGTAGCAATCGAAAGTCCGCCATATTTCCATCCAGAGCAGGCCGCGGCCGCTGTGGATGCCGGTCGTCACGTATATCTTGCCAAGCCCATTGCGGTCGACGTGCCGGGTTGCCACACTATCGCCGAGAGTGGCAAGAGAGCTTCAGCGAACAAACTTTGCTTCCTCGTCGATTTCCAGACCCGCGCCAATGAGTTTTATCGTGAGGCGCTCAAGCGCATCCATGAAGGTGCGCTCGGCCGGTTCGCTTTCGGCGAGGCAAGCTACCATACGGGCGGCACGTGGGGCGGCCAAGAGAAATTTCTCAAGGACAGCCCGGCCAATCCGGAGAATCGTCTGCGGGCCTGGGGTTTGGACCGTACACTGTCGGGAGATATCATTACCGAGCAAAATATTCACGCCCTGGACGTTGCCAGTTGGATTATGAATGAGCCACCGATATATGCTGTCGGTACAGGCGGACGAAAGGTGCGAACGGTCCGCACCTGTTGGGACCATTTCGCGGTGCTCTTCCAATATCCAAATAATGTCGGCATCACCTTCAGTTCAAAGCAATTTAAGGGACACGGCAGTCAACCTGATGGGATTAGAAACCGGATGTTCGGGTCCAAAGGTGTTCTCGAGACCGAATATGGCGGAACGGTCATTATACGCGGCGAGAATTTCTATCGCGGCGGCAAAACTCCTGGGATATACAAAGAAGGTGCTGTCACTAACATTGCAACTTTCCATAAGGAGATTGTTAGTGGACACTTTGATAATCCGACCGTCGAACCTAGTGTTCGCAGTAACCTGGTGACGATTCTTGGACGAACTGCTGCGTACACAGGCCAACGGATATACTGGGACAAACTGACCAAGAGCACCGAGAAGCTCGAAGCAGACCTTCGCGGTCTCAAGGCATGAAAGATTTTGGATGATAGAAAAAGTGGTCACGCGCCGAAGTTTTCTGAAAAAAACCGCAGGTTTCGCCGCTGGTACGATAGGATTTCCTTATTTTGTTCCATCGGCGGCTTTAGGTAAGGCCGGGGCAGTCGCACCGAGCAACCGGATTACACTCGGCTTTATCGGGGTCGGAAGTCACGGCACAAGCATAAATCTTAGGACCTTTCTGGGCAATTCAGATGCGCAGGCGCTTGCCGTTTGTGATGTGGATTCCAGCCATCTCGAACAGGCCGAAAAAATAGTGAATGGGCAATATGCCAACAACAAAATAAGTGGGACATACAAAAGCTGTGCCGTTTACAAAGACTTCAGAGAGATAATAGCACGAAGTGACATCGATGCAGTAGTGATTTCCACGCCGGACCATTGGCACGCTCTGATTTCGGTAATAGCGGCCAGAGCAGGCAAGGATGTGTTTTGTGAAAAGCCCACGCTGACCGTGCACGAGGGTCGTGTCGTCAGCGACACCATAAAACGCTACAACCGCATCTATCAGACGGCGTCAGAAAACCGGTCGGTGTACGTATATCATCGCATGTGTGAGCTGGTACGCAACGGCCGGATTGGTAAGCTGCGCACTATCCGGGTGGGGCTACGGAGCGGTCCGAACAGGCCCGGTGACCCGACACCTATGCCCGTGCCCGAGTATTTGGATTACGATATGTGGCTGGGGCCCGCACCCTGGGCGCCATATACCAAGGACCGTCTTCATTATGAATGGCGGTGGATTCTTGATTACTCGGGCGGGCAGCTAACCGACTGGGGCGCCCACCTTGTCAACATCGCACAATGGGCAAATGACACCGACCACACCGGCCCCGTCACAGTCGAAGGAAAAGGCCAGTTCGGCAAAGCAGGGCTCTACAATACCGCGACGAAATACGAAATCGAATACGAATATGCCAATGGTGTCAAGCTGTTCATTTCATCCGGCACGCCGAGCATACGATTTGAGGGAACAGATGGATGGATAGGTAATCACGGCTGGACGGCGGCTTTGCAGGCGGAACCCAGGTCTATACTGGACTCGATAATCGGGCCGAACGAAAACCATCTATACACGTGCCGTGGGGGTGAGCAGCGCAATTTTCTCGATTGCGTAAAATCCCGGAAGCCTTGTTACTACACGGCGGAAAGTGGCCACCGAACCTTCACAATAACGCATATCGGAAACATCTCAATGATGCTTGGCAGGAAGTTGCAATGGAACCCTGACAACGAACGTTTTATTAATGATGATACCGCCAACCGTATGCTGTCACGCGCAATGCGCAGCCCATGGCACCTTTAGCAAAAGGTAAAGAACTTATAGGTACGGTGCAAGGTACAAAAGAACATGGTAAGGAAAAACCCAATGAAAAAAGAAAGTTGCCTGTCTTTGTGCGTCGCATTTGCAGTTTGTGTGGTTTCCTGCAGTCTAATCAGCAATGAAACCAGTCGCTCCAAAGCGTATTCAAAAAAAGCAACCTGGCAGGAGGCTATGGTCGCATCTCGAGCAAAACTGTCTGGGTTAATTGACAAACAAAAACGCGCCTTGCAAACCATTGAATTTGAGCCGTGGTACGTTGCCGGGCCGATTAAGGGCGGAAAATTCACAGACACGTCTTTCGCCGAGAAGCCCGTTGACCTCAAGGCCACCGACAGCAGCGGCAAACCTGTCTGGCAAAAGAATATCAATATAAAGGACGGCGAAATCTACAGACAAGAGCACAGAACCGGACTGGTCGAACCGGTCTATCTTCATCGCCGCATCAAGGTGAAAACGAATCTCAACTTGACGGCGAGCATTGGCAGCAAGAACACGTTGGAAGTATGGCTGAACGGCCGAGAGATTCTGACGAGCATAAAAGAGCAGGGCCTCGGAAGAGGTCGGCACTTGGTCCATCTGAATTTGAAAAAAGGTGCTAATGAACTGCTTGTCAGGGTTTTCAATTGGAAAAGAAGGTGGGAGTTCTATTTCTCGCCTGCTCCGAATCCGGCCCTGAAGCAGTGGCGGCAAATCAAGCAGGATTTCCCTGCTGAGTCACGTTGGATGGAAAAGGACCTGGGACTGGATGGGGGCCTGGCGTGGCTTGGCCGGCGTGAGAGCACAGAGCTTGAAGAAAAAATGATAAAGGCAGCGCTAGATGAAATTAAACCACTGGGCGAGTCACTGCGCAAAGAACTGCAAAATCTTTCAAGTTCAGGGACACCTCCTGGGCACAAACAGTGGCTTGATATGTATGTCAAAGCCTGCCAGTTACGAGAGCAGATTCAGGAATTGAATGCGCAAAAAACGCGCGTCTTGACGCTGAGAGGGGCAGCTCAGCATCTTGCGGTGTCGGACCCGCAGAAAAAGACCTGGACAGCCGAATATCTTAAGAAACTCCAGGCTTTTGAAAAAAGACTGGAAAGGATGAGGGCATCGCTTGACATGCATGAAAAAGATGCAACACGAAAGCTCATCTCAATCAAGAGTGAAAGTCAGAAGCTGCACCGAGAGCTGATAATTAACCAGTCCTGTCAGTTTGCGCATAAAGGTGCTTTCGTTCTTCATAGCAAGCGGTTCACGAAATATGTCGAGGCGTTCAACTCGGCAGATGCAGAAACCATTGTCAATTTCATCCCCAACGCCATAGCCTGGGACTGGATGAAAGCAAACATCCCGCTGTTTGATTGCCCCGACAAAAAGTTCGAGCAGATTTATTACTACAGGTGGTGGACCTTCCGCAAGCACATTAAATATACGCCTGACGGTTACGTGCTCACGGAGTTTTTAGCTCCTGTCGGACATTCGGGCAGATACAACACCATAAGCTGTGCATTAGGGCACCACATCTACGAAGGAAGATGGCTACATAACCAGCAGTATATGGATGATTACATCTTGTTCTGGTACCGAGGCAATCAAGGCAAACCTATGGAACATCTTCACAGGTATAGTAACTGGACGCCGTATGCCATATACAGACGCTATCTTGTGAAGAAAAACCGCGAATTCATTGAAGATTTGCTCGATGATTTCATCCACGATGTCAAGGCGTGGGAGAAGGAGCGAGGCGTTCCGAGCGGGATGTTCTGGCAGCATGATGTTTGGGATGGTGGAGAGGAATCCATCAGCGGCTCAAGGACAAAGAAGCACATCCGGCCGACAATCAATAGCTACATGTACAGCAGCTATTGGGCAATCGCTGAAGTTGCAAAAATGGCCGGCAGAAATGATGTGGCCCGGAAGTATTCGCAAAAGGCTGATGAACTGAAGTCATCAGTTCAAGAACAGCTTTGGGATAGTGGGGCCAAATTTTTCAAAGTCCGTCTTGAAAGCGGGCCCTTGTCCGATGCTCGTGAGGCGATTGGTTTTATCCCGTGGTATTTCAATCTGCCCGACGCCGGCTACGAACAAGCCTGGCGGCAAATACTTGACGCAAAGGGATTCAGGGCACCAATGGGGCTTACCACCGCTGAGCGCAGACACCCTGCTTTTAGAAGTCACGGTGTCGGGACGTGTGAATGGGATGGTGCAATCTGGCCGTTCTCCAGCTCTCAAACGCTTGTGGCTTTGGCAAACGTGTTGCGGAATTATCGGCAGACTTATGTAACCAAGAAAGATTATTTTGACGCCCTCGTGATATATGCTCGTTCGCATGATAGAAATGGTAAGCCCTACATAGGTGAATACATTGACGAAAACACGGGCGAATGGCTGACACCTGATTCCGACAGAAGCAGATTCTACAATCATTCTACTTTTTGCGATTTGGTTATTACAGGTCTTGCCGGACTTGTGCCTCGCGATGATAATATAGTCGAGGTCACCCCCCTGCTGCCGACCGATACCTGGGAATGGTTCTGTCTTGACAACGTTCATTATCACGGGCGAACTATCACGATTCTGTGGGACAAGAACGGGACAAAATACAAGAAGGGAAAAGGACTGCATATTTACGCAGACGGAAAGGAGATTGCGCACTCGGATGCACTTGGTCGCGTTACGGGAAAGCTACCCTGATTTATATATAATGGCGAGATAGGACTGGTTCCCATTGAGTGCTGATTTTGTAAACTTTTTGAAAGGGAAGGAAAATGACAAGAGCAAGTAGATTAGTTATGATGGTGACGTTGGCAGCGGTGGTTGTGATTGTCAACGGCTGTGGACGACAGAAAGATGGACAACAGAAAGTTAAGCGTGTGGGGATGATAATCGGAATCAGGCCGGCGAAAATAGCAGAATACAAAGAGCTGCACGCCGATTCCAAGCCCGGCGTTCGCGACCTGCTCAACAAATACCACATGCACAATTTCTCAATCTTTCTGCACAAGATTGAAGGCAAGTGGTATGAGTTTGGTTATTACGAGTACACCGGTGATGACTTTGAAGCGGATATGGCAAAACTGGCGGCCGAACCGCGCAACACAGAATGGCTGAAATTGTGCGACCCCATGCAACTTCCGCTCAAAGGCGAGAAATCCTGGGCCGTAATGGAGCAGGTTTACTATAACAAATAGGCTGTTCTTCCTGCGGAATGGAGGTGCGCATCAAAACACATCTGCGAAACATATTTTTTGCGCTCTTAGTATTGCCAGCAGCGTTTTGCTTACGCTCGAACGCGGCAAGAGCTTCCGCTTTGGACATACACGCACCCTCCAGGGCAGCGACCTGATTGTCTGGCTCAAAACCGAGTCCGACAGACCGATGGTCATTGAACTCGCTCGTTCAGCTGACTAACAGCGATTTGTCATCAAGACCCAAAGCAGTCTGACAGCACTTTCGACCCTCAATTACAATGAACCTCAATCGATAATCTAAGGTATATAATTTAGTTTTATCGCTGAGCCGGCAAATTAGATAGTGCATTAACTGTTATCTTTGGTAATATAGGAGCGGTTGCAAAAGCGTTTGGTCAGAAATTCTGCTATCATAAACAAAAAAATACGGCGGGTCAGAAATGGAAACTCTCAAGCTATTATGTGACTATTTTCCGACGGCGGTTTTTACCGGCAAGTGCCTCGTCTTTGTTAGCGAGGACTGGCGTGTCGAACTAACCGAGCATAAAGACAGCGATTTCAGCAAAGCCGACGCTCAGCCGTCTGTTATCCGCGTTCGGATATTCAAGAAAGCACTGGATGGTGAATTGGTTGGCGGCCACTACGAGGATTTTCAGCTTGCGTCACTTAACCAACTTGCTGAGCAGATTGAAAAGTACGTGCAAATGGCGATTGGGGCCAACCTCAGAGAAAATATTGAGTAATAAAACGATTCAAGAAGTTGACGTGGGAGTGGTTTTTTCGGCAAAGGTTGTGCCGGGCAGCAGTAAAACTGCTGTTTGCGGCCTGTTCGATGGGATGGTCAAGTTCAAGGTCGCAGCAGCACCGCAAAAAGGAAAAGCCAATCAGTCCCTCATTGAATTTCTCGCGAAATGGCTCGGTGTAAAGAAAAACGCCGTCAGCATAATCTCCGGCCAGACCACTCCAGTCAAACATGTGCAGGTTCAGGGCGTTTCGCGCGAGACACTGTTAGAAAAACTGAATTTGAATAAGCAGGATCCAGATTGATGGCGGATAAATCATCGTTGCCCTCAGAACAAAAACCACATTTTGCAAAAGAAACGCAAAATGGGAACCTTATTATATCGGCAGACGAGACTTCACTAAGACATATGCTGAAGTTAGCGGCGCCAATGATAGTGACGCATACCTCTTACACCATTATGCAGTTTGTCGATAGATTTATGGTTTCGCGTCTGGGGACAGAGGCATTGGCCGCGATTTTGCCCGCTGGTTTTGTCAGTTTTGTACCTGCAGGCTTCGCATGCGGTCTGATAATAAGTGTTAATACATTTGTCAGTCAAAGCCTGGGCAGAGGTGAAAAAGAAAACTGCTCAAATTATTGCTGGCAGGCGATATATATGGGGCTGATTTACTCTTTCATCACTTTAGCAATCCTCTGGCCGGCCGCACCGACAATATTCAAAATGATGGGACACGAGCCGGCGGTCGCTGATATGGAAGTCATATACTTTCGCATTATGCTTTATACTCACATAATAGCGGTCTTCAGCTGGTCGAGCAGCCAATTTTTTATGGGTATTCATCGGCCGATTATCACAATGTATGCGATACTCTGCGGGCAGGTAGTAAACGTCGCTGCCAATTACGTATTGATTTTTGGCGAACTGGGTTTTCCGCCTATGGGAATCGCAGGTGCAGGCTGGGGAACATTCATTGGAATAGCCGTTAGCGTAGGGATAATAATGACCATGTTCCTTAGCAAAAATATAAATGCAACCTACAGAAGCAGGCGAACACTGAATATCGACTTGCTAAAGATAGGTGACCTGCTAAAAGTAGGACTGCCAGCCGGGCTTGAACTGATGTTGAATGTTGCATTTTGGGGCATGATTTTGTTTTGGCTTGTCGGCGGATTCGGAAAAGAGGCAATGGCGGCCACGAGCGCGGTGCTCTCGTGCACACATGTATCGGTTATGCCGGTTGTAGGACTGTCAACTGCTTTAACTGCGGCCATCGGCAAGACCATCGGCAGAGGCAGGAAAGATGTGGCAGTCAAACAGGCCAGCGTGTGTTTGAAAGTCGCATTGGCGTATATGGGATTGGTAGGGGTTTGCTTTTTTATATTCAGAAATGCTATAATGAGGTTTTGGGCCCCTGACGATAACACAGTAATGGAAACGGGTGCCAATCTTTTGATTTTGGCAGCTATATACCAGGTTTTCCACGCGGCACGTATCATTTACGGCGGCTCGTTACGCGGAGCCGGAGATACCGTGTGGCTGGCAATTGTATCAGCACTGGGAGCAGTAGTAATTTTGGGACTGGGCGGTTTGCTTATCGTTAAGCTTTTCTGGTCCATCGGGCCAATAGGACCGTGGCTCGCTGCCACATTCAGTATCATTGCAGTCGGATTGGCAAATCGCTGGAGGTTTAAGAGCAACATCTGGATGCGTATAGACTTGTTCAAGCGCCGGGCTGTCGGTGTGCCGGTCGAAATTGGGGCGACGGTTGAATAGTCTCGGTAGAGGTGCAAACGAGGTGATATGAAAAAGCCTTTCCTGATAATCCTGTGCTTTTCGTTTCTTGCACAGACAGCGTCTCTCGGCCAATATGAGCCCCTGGCCAACGCGGATAGACGAGGTCTGTACGTAAGGTCAATTGAACGGGTTCTGCGATTACATCCTGAGGAAGTTGATTTGGCCACCGCTGCCCTGATTATCTCAGAGCGATGGAGCAGGAACGTCTACGGGCGAAGATGTCTGCAAAAATTGGACGATATGGCCTCTGAGATTCGCGACAGGCTAAGGGCCAGGCGAATCCCGCCAAACTACAGAGCCATCCCGGTAATAAACGAGTATTTATTTGACGAGCTGAGATTCAAGTCGGTCAAGGAGGCAACCAATCCCGACCATTTGTTTCTACACTCTGTGCTCAAAAAGAAGCAGGGATACTGTCTGAGTCTCTCAGTCCTTTATCTTTCCCTCGCCGAACGGCTTGGCTTGCCTATCTACGGTGTGGTCGTGCCGGGCCATTTCTTTGTCAGATACGATGATGGTCGGTCAGCATTCAACATCGAAACAACAAGTAAAGGCGGAACTGCTCCCGATAAACACTACATCGATAATTTCAAGGTGCCGCCGGATACGCCGGAAAGCATTTATTTAAAAAACCTCGACAAAATCCAGACTCTCGGCTGCTTGTTTAATAATCTGGGCAATACCTACAGCGCCATCGGCGATGTCGAAGCTGCTCTGGTCGCGCTTGAAACAGCGGTCCGGATAAATCCATCGCTCGGTGAGTCCCATATGAACTTGGGCAATGTCTACTTGAAAAAGGGCTGGGTAGACGATGCGATACACGAATACCGCACAGCTCTGGAAATAAATCCCGAGGAGGCCAAATCGTATTTTAACCTCGCCAATGCATACGCAAAGCAAGGCTGGTTGAACGATGCAGTTTCCGAGTATCTCCGGTCACTCAAGCTCGACCCAAACTGCATAGAGACGTACAAAGGTCTGGCTATGGCCTACTCAGGACAAGAAATGTTCGGCCACGCCATAGCACAATTGAGAAAAGCTATCATTTTGAAGCCGAAAGACAGCAGCTTATACGCCCAATTGGCTGATGTTTATAGTCAAAGAGGTGACTACCAAGAAGCAATATCACAATATAAAAAGGCCCTGAAGCTAAAGCCGAATTCAGCAGAGGCACATTATGGTCTGGCAGTTTGCTATAACAAATTAGGCTTGATTGACGAGGAAATTCAGGCATACAAGAGGGCTTTGGCTATTGAGCCCGATATGTTGGCGGCCCTGATGAATCTCGGCAATGCATATTTTACAAAAGAGAATTACGACGCAGCCATCGTACAATACAAGAAAGCTGCTCGCGTGAAGCCCGATGAGGGCACGATTTTTTATAATCTCGGTGCTGCGTATTCAAACAAGGGCGATTATGAAAAGGCGGTGGCCCAGTACACAAAAGCAATTGAGATTGACCCCGAAATGGCTGGCGCTCACAATGGACTCGCTTATGGGTACTATATGTTGGAAGACTATAGCTCGGCCTGGGAGCACCTAAAAACCGCCGAGGACTTAGGCGCCGAAATCGACAAAAAACTCCTCAAGGCTATCGAAGCCAACCTGCCCCGACAATAAACGCCAGCAGTTGAATCTCTAACTGCTCGGCTTAAACCCTTTTGCGTGATCGTGAAGATTCTTGATGTCCTCCTCAGAAACAAAGCCGTTAAGACTTGTAACAACAAGATTAATAAAGCTCCTTAGATCTGCAGGGTTCTGCTCCTCTGTCCATCGTACCCTCGTAATTGCGGGTTCGATTTGAAGGTATCTTCGGGGATCTACCTGTTTTGCAAGCATCAATGCCACCCGCGCAACACTGCAAGGCTCTCGAAAAAACCCCGGAGAACCACCGGTACCGAGCCTCTCCGGGTCATAGTTTCCAAGGTACCACTGGAATCTCTTGAGGACACGCAAGTTCGCCGCCAAAAATATCCTCTCTCTGCCTTTTACTTGCTCCTTGAGTGGCGAAAGAATGTACAACTTGCGCAGCTCGTCAAAATGTCCTGAGACCGTGACAATTTGCGTAAGGTCGGCCTCACGCGTAAGTTTTGAGGACAGATGTTCGTAAAGATGTAGAATCCCTTTCCACAAGTCTTCTCGCCTGAACAATTCTGCGAATCCGTTGTGGAAGATTCTTAAACTTTCCAATCCGAAAAAAGGTTCATTATAAATGGCCATTTCGCTGGCGAAGATGGCTCGGGAAAAACACTCCTCAACCAGTTCGGATGTGTTCAGGCTCTTGTAGCAGTCTGGGTCCTTCATCCAATTCTCTGAGCCCCAGCGCGTATGACCACTTTCCTTGAGACTCAACCACTCTGTCTTTGCAGCCGCCAAACTGGCTTTTTGCTCGCCGGTCATATAGTCCTTTTCAAATCTTTTTATCAGTTCTGCCAGTTCATAGGTCGGGCTCACCATACGAGCAGATTCAGATGAGGCCAATTCGGCATCACTATACTTACCATCAGGTCCATCTGTCGCCTGAGACACAGTCTGAGATGAATTGCCACACCCCGTAAATATGGCAGAGACTACTGCCATCGCCAGACAACAAACGAGTCTTTTCTGGAACCCTATCACTTTATCTCTCCTTCATCTTGCTTAGATTTAAGCTCCCTGGGCGATTAGTATAACCCATAAACCCCCTCAGCTTTGTAAAAAGTTTGTAAAATCCGCGCATACAAAGCCTCAGACGCCAAAAAGCCTCAGCCGATGAATTACGCGCCGAGATTAACAAAGCCCTGCTCATATCCGACAAAATCGTTGATGTCGCTGCGACAACAGTGTATACTGGTTATCCGAATAGACTGATGAATTTTACCGGGAGGATATTATTGTGCAGCCAATTAGGATTATATTTGCGATTGTCTTTGTAATTACAATCTTCGCCAACACAACCCTGTTTTGCGAAGAGGTTCCAATACCCGGGCCCAATGCGAGCGCTGAACAGACCGACCCAAATGCCGACCCCAACGACATCTCAGCGTACTACGGCTTCGATGAGATGGAGACAATCAAGCTGGACTGGGGGATAAAATGCTTAAGGATTGCCGACCTTAATGGCGACGGCCGAAACGATATCGCCGTCGTCAACAACAGAAAGGCAAAGATAGAGCTGCTGATTCAAAAAAAATCTATCGGCCCAGCCGAAACAGCGGTAGCCGTTGACCCCGAGGACGTAGATGTAAATCTGCTCATCCCCCATACCCGTTTTGAGAAACAGGATGTGGCTGTCTCGCAAAGGGTGTTCAGTTTCGCTTGCGGAGACTTGAATTCCGATGGGATGGTGGACCTGGCTTTCTACGGCGAGCCAAAAGGCCTGTATGTGATGTTGCAAAAAACGAGTGAAGCCAAACAAGATAAAGCGAAGACATTGAGCTGGCGGACGAAAAAGAAAATCAAAATTGACGACGGCCTCGTAATGAGCACTGCCCTTGCGTGTGCTGACTTGAATAACGACGGGGCCGACGACCTGGCCCTCGCTGGTCGTGACGCTATTTATATCATTTTGCAAAAAGATGACGGTTCATTAGCCGAGCCTGTCAAATATCCCACCACGTCACGTCCACTTGGTATCGAAGTTGCTGACTTAAACGGCGATAATATAAACGACCTTGTCATTATAGTAAGCGAAGCTGAAAAGCGGGTTCACGTAAGGTTCGGGCTGACGACAGGGCAACTGGGCCCGCAGGTACAATTTTTTATCGAAAAGCCGTGGGCATTGAGGCTCGCAGATATAGATGGAGTAGCCGGCGACGAATTGCTGACGGTTGACGCCGTAAGTAAGCGGTTAATCTGTTATAAGTTCGCAGCCGAAAAGCAGAAGGACGCGGATTGGCCGATACTGTTTTATCCTCTTACTTCAGGTACGGAAAACACAAAACGCGACCTGGTAGCCGCCGATTTCGATGGCGACGGCTTGGTCGACATCACGATAAGTGAGCCGGGAACTGCGGAACTTATTTTCTATAAACAAATAGCAAAGCTCGGACTGGCCGAGCCTGTGCGATTTCCTGCTTTTGCAGATATTACCAGCATGTCGGCTGTGGATATCTATGGCGACGGCAGAGCAGAGCTTGCTGTCCTCAGCGTTAAGGAAAAAGTAATCGGCTTATCTAAATTCGAGGATAACAGATTATCATTTCCTCAACCTCTTGACGTAACTGGTGAGCCGCTGGCAATGGAGCTTGCCGATGCCGACGGTGACGGAAATGTCGACTGCGTTTATATATCTAAAGACGTCAACGATGTCAGGACTATGAGGGTCATTTATAACCTACGGGCACTCGGCAAACGCCAACGCAAGACTTCAAAAGTCGGCCAGACAAGGCCTGCTTTGGAGCTGAAAAAACTTACCTCCAATCCCGATGGTCTAAAAGTGCTCGACGCCGACCAGGACGGCTTAAATGATGTTTTGATATTTGTCAAATACGAATCTCCTATATTAGTCCGTCAGACAAAAAAGGGTGTTTTCGAAGCAGTTGATTCACCTAAGGCACAGGACAGTTTGATAAAAGATGCAAGTCTGCATTCGACTTTTGTCGCCAACGTGGACAGCAAAGCCGGCGAAGAGCTGCTCATTGCACGAAAGAACTTCGCCAGAAGTTTGGTCTTTGCCAACAGCCAAAGTTGGAGTGTTATCGACCAGTACAATGCAAAAGACAGCCAGAACAGCACATCAGCCGTTGCTGCTTTCGATATGGAGGACGACGGCTCAGCAGGCCAGCCGGCTATCTTGCTCCTGGACGGTCAGAAAGGTCAGCTCCAAATACTCAAAGCCGGCGACAATAAGACCTATCAGTTTGCGAAAGAATTGGATGTCGGCAAATGGAACACTGCGCCACATCTGAAGATGCTGTTTGCCCCGCTAACCGGCAGCGATGTCAAAAGCATACTATTGTTTGACAGCGAAAAGTTTGCGCTAATTACGCCACCGAGCGGTGATAACGTTCCTTACCGGCTGGAGCAGCAATTCAGTTACGAAACGAAAATAAAGGACGGTGTATACGGCAATATGGCAACGGGAGATATTAACGGCGATGGCCTGCCAGACATTGTTATGGTCGAATACAACCACAACCATATTGAAATACTGGCGCTCGACAGCGAGACCAAGCCTATCCCTGCGATGCGCTTCAAGATATTCGAGCAGAAAAGTTATCGCGATACCAAAGCCCACGCCAAATCCAGTATCGAGCCGCGGGAACTAAAAATCGCTGACGTCACAGCCGATGAAAAAGACGATTTAGTGACTATCATCCACGACCGTATAATCATTTACCCCCAGGATTAACTCCTTATCTCGTATGCTCGATTGCACTATTTTGGTACTCTAAGGCCAAAAAGTCAAAATGGGCAGCAAGAGAAGAAAAGTTTTTGTTGCACTCAGTGGCGGAGTGGACAGTTCAATTGCCGCAGCGTTGCCGGCGGCGCATACATTGACAAGGTGATTGACTAATAAGAGGGGCTTAAAGCTTTTTAGTATTCGGATTGCGGTCATGCAAACAGACAATGACATCTTGAAGCTGCTGATGGACAAAGGCGCAGAAGCAGCTCAGAAAGCACACAGTGGGGTCATATTGCAGCCTGGCGCAATCGGCGATTGTATATTGACTCTGCCGTTAGTTGAATTTATGAAAGACTGCCTCGGCCTGGGCAGGGTCGACATACTCGGACATACCGAATATATCGGTATCTTGCCGGGGAGAACCGGCGCCGATGGAATCCGTTCGATGGATTCTGTGGATTTGCATCGATTGTTCGCGGAAACAAAAACGTTCGACCTTGTGGACAAAGACCCTTTGATAAACGTTTTTGCCGATTATACCTGGATTGTCTCATTCTTGGGTGAGCCGGACAGTGACTTTGAGCAGAACCTCATCTTCACCGCCAATTGCAGCCACAGTGCCGAGGTCATAACTTTGTCGATGAAGCCATCCAAAAAGTTCCCAGGACATATAACTGATTTTTATATTCAGCAATTTATTGCCGAAAGCGGTCTTGCTCTGGAACCCTGGCAACTTCCGCCGGACAATGTCCTGATAAAAGCAACCAAAGCCGACATAAACAGAGGAAAAGAATTGCTAAGAGAGGCCGGTATCGACCCTAACAAGAAACTGGTTGTACTCCACCCCGGCAGTGGCAGCTTGCGAAAATCCTGGCATTTGGATAATTTCTTAGCTATAGCCGAACAGCTTGCCTCAAAAGGTATAACAGTTATATTTCTCCTGGGCCCAGCTGAATTAGACCGATTCAGCAAGGCCGCCATCAAAAAGATGACCCGTGTTGCAAGGTGCCTGACAGATTTGTCTTTGACACAGGTCTTGGGCCTCTTGAGCTGTGCGGACGCTTTTGTTGGCAATGACAGCGGCATCACGCATCTGGCCGCGGGCTTGGGAGTTAGAGTGATAGCTGTTTTTGGACCTACCGACCCCGATGCGTACAGGCCCATCGGCCCGGATGTAACAGTGTTTAGAAACCGCGCAGCAACTTTTACCAGGAAGCCCTCGGTTAGGTTACAAAAGAAACTTCTGGAGGTCCTGACGGCGTGATATCGTGATATTTAGAACCGCGCTTAAACTGCGACAAGCTTGCAGGGCTCCGAACGCAATAAAAGGCGTTTTGTCCGTGCAGCAATAGACAAAATGGCATTTTTAGCTTTGCGACAGTTGAGTATTTGACCGAGTTGTTCTTTCTGGTATAATACTCAGCCAAGTATTGCCTGATTGGTTATAGAAATAGGCGATACCGGATGTTAAAGATGAGGGCAGTTATATGCAGACAAAGACTTTGGGCGAATTAGCCGAATATGTAGATGGAAGGGTCTGCGGTGACCCCAACGTACTAATAAAATCGGCCTCGACGCTCGGCAGGGCTGGCCAAGGCGACATAAGCTTTTTAGCAAACAATAGATATGAAAAGCAGTTGCGGACCACAAAAGCCAGTGCTGTAATCGTCGGCAAAGAAACTGCCAATGCATCGGTTCCGCTTTTGGTAGCCGAGGACCCCTATTATGCCTTTATGCAGATTATGGTGTTGCTACACGGCCACCGCAAGCACAAAAAGGTCGGAATCAGCCCCAGGACTTCAATTTCAGACAGCGCAAAAGTCGGCGCTGACTGCCATATTCACGATTTCGTGACTGTAGCTGACGATGCAAAAGTCGGAGACGGCTGCATAGTCTATCCGTGCGTGCATGTTGGCCAGGGCGTCCAGATTGGAAATGACTGCATAATCTATCCAAACGTCGCCATCTACGACGGCTGCCAGATTGGCAACCGGGTAATCATAAATGCAAATTCAGCAATCGGAGAAGACGGCTTCGGCTATGCAAGTCACAAAGGAGTTCATCATAAGATACCTCAGACTGGTATCGTAGTCATTGAAGATGATGTGGAAATCGGCACCTGCTGTGGAATAGAGAGAGGCACACTCGGTGATACTGTTATAGGCCAGGGCACAAAACTGGGCGATTTGGTCACGATAGGCCACGGCACGAAAATCGGTTCACACTGTTTGCTCGTCGCTCAGGTAGGTGTTGCCGGCTCAACTACCCTCGGACATCATTGCGTGGTCGGCGGCCAGGTCGGGATTGTCGGCCACATAAATATAGGAAACAACGTTACTATCGCTGCCAAGGCGGGCGTCATTAACAATATCGCTGATGGCAAAGTCGTCTTAGGTGCACCGGCCATTGAAGCAACTCAAGGTAAGCGAGCGTACAGTATGATACAATACCTGCCTGCAATGCGCGAAAACATCCGAAATCTTCAAGCTCAGCTCGACGAACTTGTCCCATATATCAAGGCCGATTCTAAAAACGTGGATGACCAGTAAACTTGCAGTATTGGTGCTTTGCTTTGTCACAGCCGAATACTAATTCGAGAACTGCGTCTTATACAACACCAATATGAATACTGAAAATGTGCTTGGTTTGATTGCCGGAGAGGGAAGATTGCCTTTTCTTGTTGCGGCCGGTGCCAAAAAGGCACAACTAAAAGTAATCTGTGTCGGCTTGGCCGATAACGCAGAACCTACTCTGGCTGACAAAGTTGATGTCTTTTATAAAGTTGCGATTGCCCGGCCGGGCACTTGGATACGCAAGCTGAGAAAACATGGCGTGACCAAGACTGTTATGGTCGGGCGTGTCGCTAAATCGAGACTTTTTACACCCTGGCGAATCCTCAGGTATTTGCCCGACTGGCGGGCTTTCAGGATATATTACTGGCGCCTGAGAGGCAAAAATAAACTAACGGATTCGCTTTTGTGCGCCATGGTCGACGAACTCGCCACCGGCGGAATAGTAGTGGAGAACTCAATGACCTACTGCAAAGAACACTTGGCAGCGGCGGGAGTAATGACACAAACACAAGTGCGCCAGTCGGTTAAAGATGACATTGAATTTGGCTGGCAGATAGTCAAAAAACTCGGTGAACTGGATATAGGCCAGGCGATTGCCGTCAAAGAAAGAGAAGTAATCGCAGTCGAAGCCATAGAAGGCACGGCAGAGATGATCAAGCGGGCTGGACAGTTTTGTAAAGCCGGCGGATGGACCCTTATCAAAACCTCGAAACCATATCAGGACGAGCGATTTGATATGCCCTGTGTAGGGCCTGATACCGTAAGAAGTTTAGCTGAAAATGGTGCCAAATGCCTCGCTGTGGAAGCAGACAAGACGATAATTATTGACAAGCCCGAAACAATAAAGCTTGCCGACCAACTGGGAATTGCAATTGTGGGCGTTAAATCGTTAGAAGACGAGCTTATCAAGTAGCTATGCCAGTAAGTTTTGCCAAAAGTAACTAAGACCTTATGACAGAATTTCCATTCACCGTTACGATTAAACCTGTATCTTCGAGCACCCCGCCTCAAACTGTTACGTGCATAGGCTTGTTGCGCACTTTGGGCAAGAAGCGAAAAGTTTGGGACGCAATTTGGAACCAACGGCCTGTCGTAGTGAAGGTCTTCACTGCTCCTATCAAGGCAAAACATCATATGAAAAGAGAGTGGCGGACATTGAAGCTGCTGCAGAAGCGAGGCCTGAACTCACCGTCACCATTGTTTTATGGAAAAACTGACGAATCAGGCTGGGCGGTGGTAGCAGAAAAAATCGTCGATGCGTTAACTGCGGGAGAGGTCTGGGACAATACAACTGACATTACGCAGAAACACGAACTGCTGTACAAAATAAGCCGAGAATTGGCCAAACAACACAGCAAAGGTGTATTTCAGAAGGATTTGCATCTTGGTAATTTTCTGCTGCACGGTGATAAGCTATTTGCTCTTGACCCGGCGCAAATGTGTTTTCTTTCCCGTGAGGTTAGCAAGAGGTCAGCGATTGCCCAATTGGCTTTATTGGCGGCCATCGTGCCTGATAAAGATACTGATACAATCATGCAGCTTTGCCAGGAGTACCTCAAGGCGCGTTCGTGGGAACTAAGCCGGTCGGATATGGACTTGTTTTGGAGACAATTAAACAGGTCCAGAAAAAATGGCATCAAAAGAGCCTTGAGAAAATGCTTGCGCACGAGCAAAAAATACCAGAGAATCAACGAACCCCCCTACCGGGGTGTCGCTGCGAGGGATTTCTTTGAAAAAACCGATTTTCGCAAATTCGCCGAGGCCATCGACGGGTTGATGAAAAGCGGGCAAATCTTGAAAAATGGAAACACTTGTTTTGTATCCCGCATCAACTGGACCGGTGAAGAAATAGTCGTAAAAAGGTATAACCACAAGGGAACCATACATTCGCTGCGTCATACGATAAAGAAATCCCGCGCCCGCCGCAACTGGTTGCATGCGCACCGACTTGAGATGCTCAACATAGCCACACCAAGGCCTCTGGCTTATTTAGAGCAGCGCAAGAACAAACTTGTGTGGAAATCATATTTTGTAACGAAATATGTTGCAGGACAAAATCTTTACCATTTTCTGCGTGCCGGCAGCATCTCTGAAAAAGAACGTTCAACTGTAACCCGGCAGCTAAGGGAGCTGCTCGCCAAGTTGGAAAAATATCGTATAAGCCACGGTGATTTAAAACATTCAAACATTTTGGTTACCGAGAACGGCCCTGTCCTGACAGACCTCGACAGTATGAAACCATACAGATGGAATTTGACGTACACAATGAGCAGCCGCAAAGACTTGGAACAGGTCTAAAGGCAGACGCCGTGGTTCCCGGCTCAGAGCGCTTTTGACGAAACTTCAATAGATTATTGAGGCTCGCTCATCAATACTGCCCTCACCCAGTGTATCAGCGATTTGAGGTTAGGATGTCGCGTGAAGGATTGCCTGAGCAGTTGACAGGCCCGCTCCCGTAAGCCTTCTCTAATTGCGCGACGCCCCGCCCTGTACCCTCCTCTGCTTAGCACCTTCATTGCTGTTCTTGGGGGGACCAGCTCACTGCCGCCCCCTTCGTAGTAGAAGCGCTCAAGAACTTGAAACTCCGTGAGGCAGTTATCAAATGAAGCTGTCGAGAGATTGCCTAAATGACGGCGCCTCTTGAAAGTGGGGCTTGGCAAAGCAACAAATCTATGTTTGGTTGAAAGACGAAGCCAAAAATCATAGTCAGAACAGACCTGCAAAGATGTGTCAAATGCTATAGACCCGTCTAACAGCTTCTTGGCAAGCATAGAACCACAACAGTGAACGAAAATAGTCTGAAACAAGTACTTAGTGATGTCTCCGCTATAAAGTTCTCTCTTGCATCTGCCATAGATTCTTCCGTGCTGGTCTATTCGAAAATAAGAGCCGTAAACTATAACGTCCTCAGTTTCAGCCTCCACAACTTCAACCATTCGCTCAATAGCATCGGGCAGCAATAAATCGTCGGAATCTATGAATGATAAATATTTGCCCTGTGCAAGTTCAATAAGTCTGTTGCGGGCTGCCGCGTCTCCGCTGTTCTCCTGCCGGTAATACCTGACGGGCACACCGAGTTTGTCTATCATATCTTTAGTACCGTCGGTGGAACCGTCATCAACTACAACAATTTCATAATCCTTGTAAGTTTGCGCCAGAACGCTATCGAGAGTCTCTTTCAGGTAGTCTTTACGATTATATGTCGGGATACAAATACTAACTGTAGGCAAAGGTGTCACTGACCTGACTGTCGACCGATAAGGCTTTTCGGGACTGGCCTGCCGGATGCAACTGCCAATAATATCACAAAATTGTTTCCCCAGAACGGCAATGTCGAACCTTCCGACCCATTGCAGAGCCGCCAAGCCCATACTCTTTCTTAATTGACGATTCTCAATCAGTTGAGTGATTCTATCGACCCAGTCCCGAGTGTCCACAGCAAGAAAACCAGTGACCCCGTCTCGAACATAACTTGAATTTACTCCGACGGGTGACGTGATCGCAGGCAGGCCCGCAGCGGCATATTGTAAGATTTTGAAGCCGCATTTGCCCCTTGTAAATCGATTATCAGGTAATGGTGCAAGTCCAATGTCACTCGTTGCCAAATCGACAGCTTGCATTTCCAACGACCAGGGATGCTTTTCCACTTGCATATTTTCCAGGTCGAAGAATTCGTCACAAACTATTCTCAAAACAACATTATCAAACCGAGAACCAATCTCTTCGAGGACAGGTTTAATCTGTGCAAGGTATTTAAGCGTGCTCTGGCTGCCGATCCAAACGAGGCGAATCTTGTCGTGATCTTCCCGACCAACTTTCACATTGTAATCGCAAACATCCAAACCGGTAGGAAGAATCTTAACATTAGAATTGAATTTCCGCGCATGTTCGGCAAGATAAGAATTGCCCGCAATGACCATGTCAGCCAGCTTGGCCGCTCTGCGAAAAAGCTTGAAATGTGAAGTCTTGTCACTGGCTGGCACTTGAGGACTGTACATAACAGCATCGTCCAAATCGTAAATGATTCTTCCGCTGTGCCTCTTCAACCAAAAAGCGTCATGAAAATTAAGACATTTTTTATGAAGAAAAACTGCGTCAAAGTCCGCCCCACGCTTGAATAGCTTCCAACGGTCCAAATAGGCCGACGGCAATTTGGCGACTTCGCACACTATGCCGTTTTGACGCAAAATATCAAGGTAAATTTCAATTCGCTGCCTGAAACTCGGCCGGTTCGGATTATTCGTCAGGACAAGAAGTTTCATTATATATTCCTTTTTGGCTCTTCTGGATATTGGGGCATTCTACACGATTTCAGGGTGGCTAACAACGTAACTTTTCATTTCCCAGTTCACCAGTATCTGGACGGAGGTACTTTGGAGGGCAGGCTACTTGGATGGCATAAAAACGACTTCGATCCCGTAGCAGGGGAATATGTAACAAAGGTGCTGTTCATAGAACTCCATGAGACTGCGATGGCAGTTAAACAGCGAACCTATTAGTTTTTTGAACTGTCGTGAAAGCCGGAAGGGGGACCTAAAGACCAATCGCAGGGACACAATTTTTATTCTGATATCGGTATAAAAGTTGGGGACTTTCCTTTTTAGTTGATGTTTTGTTTCCGTAAAGTAATAGAAGGTATATAATCCGAAAAAACGTTTGTGTGTGTAATCTGAGTAGTAGTAGGGATTGGAGAAGTGGGGGACGAAAATGTAGGCCTTGCCTCGTTTTTTGAGGACCCTGACGATTTCTCCGATTAAGTTTTCAAAGTTTTCTATGTGCTCGAGGACGCTTCTGCAATGGATTTCATCGACGGAGTTGTCCGGTAAAAAAGGAAGGCCCTCTTCCATATCAGCAACTATATCCACATTTGGCAGATCCACTCGGTCGACAGTAATTCTGCCTTGCTTTTTCTTCTGGCCGCAGCCCAATTCAATAATTACAGGATTTGGGCTGTTGATAATCTGTTCTAAATTAATTTTAATAGAATAATCCATTGGTATTTTTTAACTATGCCTAAAACGCCATATAATATTTGGAGGCGGACACTGCATTATACCTCAACTCCTATCGCACGCAACAATTTGCATATTTTGCATAGATAAACCTTGACTGACAACTCCAAGGAGCTATCATTATCATGCTTAGGTTTTGTAAAATCAGGAGACCTTTTATCATGCGAAGCGTTGACGAATCGGTAAAAAAACTGCTTTCCGGTGAAGGAAAGGATATACCTTTATTTAAGGTTTTTATGCCCGATAGCGTTTTTGAACCTTTACGCAAGGTTTTGTTAAGCGGCTATATAGGTGAAGGGCCACGAGTGGAGGAATTCGAACGCCAGCTTGGAGAATCGTGGTTTGGTAACAATAATGTACTCGCAGTGAATAATGGGACGGCCGCGCTGCAATTGGCACTTAGATTGGCGAACGTCGGTTATGGCGATGAAGTTATCTCAACGGCTATGACCTGCTCGGCAACAAATGAGCCTATTCTGGCGATGGGAGCAAACATTATCTGGGCTGACATTGACCCATGGACTGCAAATATCGACCCGGAAGATGTTGCAAGGAAAATTACGTCCAAAACAAAGGCTATTATGTGCGTTCACTGGGGCGGTTATCCGTGCGAGCTTGAGGAATTGAATGCTATCGCCGCTGAGCATGGGATAAAACTGATTGAAGACGCATGCCACTCATTCGGTTCGACTTATCAAGGTAAGTCAATCGGCTCGCACTCGGACTTTGCGTGTTTTTCATTCCAGGCAATAAAGCAGATGACAACTGTAGACGGTGGAGCTTTGGTTTGTAAATCTGAATATGACTGTGAAAGAGGAAGGCTCCTTAGATGGTATGGCATTGACCGCAAGTGTAAACGCAAAGACTTTCGGTGTGAAGCCGATATCGCCGAATACGGCTACAAGTTCCATATGAATGATGTGACGGCGACAATCGGTCTTGAGCAGCTCAAATATGTAGCTGATACAATCGAAAAACATCGCGCTAATGCTGATAGATACAATGAAGCTTTCAGCAGCCTTGAGACTGTGTGGCCTCTGAGATATAAAGATGATCGCAGAAGTACTTACTGGCTTTATACTATGAGAGTTAAAAACCGCAAAAATTTTATGGAACATATGAAAAAAGCGGGCATAACCGTCTCCCAAGTTCACGCGAGAAATGATATACATACTATGTTCAAGGATCTCAAGACTGAGCTGCCGGGAGTGGATGAGTTTACATCCGAGCAGGTTTCTATCCCTGTAGGGTGGTGGCTAACAGAAGAAGATGTGACGGCTATTATCAACACGGTCGTAGAATATGATCGCAGTTGCTGTGCGACAATTCAAGAGATATCCAACCCGTACAGCTAATTTACAATTTTCTGCCACTAATACTGTGGATGGCGAGAGCTGTTTATGCCAAAAGTAAGCGTAATCATTCCTACTTATAACCTGTGTAACATGGTAGGAGAAACCATCAACAGTGTTTTGCGGCAAACTGAGCCGGACTTGGAGATTATTGTTGTTGATGATGGCTCGACAGATAATACCCGGGAGGTAGTCGAGGCAATAGCAGATAGCCGAGTCCGCTATTTCTACAAAGATAACGCCGGTACACCCAGCTCTTATAATTATGGCCTTTCTAAGGTAAAAGGGCAGTACGTTTCGTTTTTAGATCACGATGATTTGTGGCCCGAAAATTATCTCCAGGTTATGCTATCTCATCTGGAAAACAACAGCGAGTTTGGGGCCGCCTACGGTCTTATTACAGTGCTCTATCCTGACGGCAGCAAAATTAAATCATACAGAATGCCCAAAGGCAAAAGCGGTTGGTTAACCCCGGATATATTTAAAGGCAATTTTATTTGGAACTCGGCTACCGTTATTCGCAAATCGGTTCTGGAAAACTTTTATTTTGACGAGTCACTCAGAACAGGTTTTGAGGACATGGACCATTTTTTGAGACTTTCAACGAGGATAAAGTATTTGTTCGTCCGGGATGTTGAGGCAATTCGCAGAGAACATACAAAGAACCTTTCAAAGAAAATGAGGTTTTTAGCTACAAGAGTTCTGGTTTTGGAACGTTTCTATTTCCGGCTTGGTGGAGATAAAATAA
Organism: uncultured Pirellulales bacterium; assembly: GCA_964582985.1. Classification (GTDB taxonomy): domain Bacteria; phylum Planctomycetota; class Phycisphaerae; order Sedimentisphaerales; family Anaerobacaceae; genus CAZQYB01. The sequence continues at coordinate 88,398 of CAZOUM010000002.1, forward strand.
TACCATCATATAAAGCAAGATGCCGGATTAGTCGTGCCTGCCGCAGAGTGGCTCGATCGCATCGCCGCAATAAAGGCCGCTCGGCGGCAATTATTTTGTATAAACGTGCTATCAGATACTGGCCTATCGGCTTACGACTCTATTTAGAGTTGATACAGACATTGTTGCTAAGCAAAAGCAACGACCCAAATCCCAACTGGCAAATGCCGGACCCTTTGCCTGAAATATAACATACAGGGAGAATGTCATGCCAAGCAAAATTTCTTATTCATACGTAAAACCCAATCGCTATTATCAGGCTACCAGGGACAAAATGCTCAAATACATCCCGGAAGATGTAAAAAAAACATTGGAGTTTGGCTGTGGTTATGGATTGTTCTCTAAATTGCTGAAAGATACTTTTAATGCCGAATGCTGGGCAGTTGAAATTAATGATAAAGCCGCACAAATCGCTTCTGAGAAGCTGGATAAGGTAATAAACAGTGATGCTATCGAATCTCTGGAACAATTACCTGAGAATCATTTTGATTGTGTAATTTTAAACGACGTTTTGGGATGCATTGCAGACCCGTTCAGCCTATTGAAAAAGATTAAGAAAAAACTAACCGCCAATGCCGTTATAGTTGCTTCGATTCCAAATGTACGGTATTGGAGAAATCTGCGGGCGCTGGTCTGGAGAGGAGAATGGGATTACAGGGAATTTGGTATACTGGATACCGCACATGTGCGATTTTATACCTATAAGAGTCTTGTCAAAATGTTCGGCGAATTAGGATACGAGATAATAACTATGGAAGGCATAAACCCCACCCGTAACAAGAAATTTAGAGTAGTTAATCTTCTTTTATGGAACAAGTTGTGGGACGCTAAATATTCTCAGTTTGCCTGTGTTATTAAACCGGTTAGCAAATGATATGCTGGAAATACGTCTAATAGATGAGCAGGTATATTCGTAGGCTATACTATGGTGTAAATATATTAAGATTCTGTTGACCAGGGAGCACTGTAGTTGCCTTTTTCAATCAAGTCGAGCATATAGCCTGTTATTTTGACACAGTTGAATTGCTCGTGGGCCCATTGCATTCCAGCATCGGCTATTTTCTTTCTCTCGTTTTCATGGTCGAGGTACCAGTCTGCAAGTTCAAAAAACTCATCAACATCATCAAAATATCTGAGATGCTGACCGTCTTTAAACAGAAGGTCCGTATCGGGCACCCTTTTTGCCAGTACGAAAGTTCCACATGCCAGGTAATGTGTAAGCCGGTCGGAATGATACATTCGAATCGAATTTACCGCGTTTGCATTGACTCCTATCTTGGCGCCGCTGATAGCATATAAGTAATCGATTCCGCCAATCTTTGGTCTTCCAAAGCAGCCATAAAGGGTGCAATTATCGCGTTTAGCAAGTTCGGTTACGAGTTTTTCCCTAAGCGTTTCGCTTGTATCTGCATGATGTTTGGCATTACCGGTCCATAAAATATCTGTTTTCCATTCTGGGCCAACTTCATATCGATGGTCAATATCAGGGTCGCACATATTCGGCATAAATACACACAGGCCCACGCCGGCATCTCGATAGTCCTGCAGGAATTGGCCGTCGTTTGTTGCCATTAATATGTCAAGCTCCCCGGCTGTATCCAGCCTGCAGTCTTTCTGTAGTTTAGGCCAGGGGTCACCATCTTCTCCAATAAAAACAGCATTTGGAGCTGCCTGCCGCATACGCTTAATCGTATTAGCATCAAGAACTCGCGGAAAGTTTATGTAAACAATGTCCGGCTTATAGTTTTTTATCTGCTCAGCCAAGAGTTCGTCGACTTTAGATTTGAATAAAAATTTCGAGAGAGTCCTGCTTTTTAATGGGCTTATCTGGGCAAGTACATTGCAATAGCTGAAAAAACGAACATCATTACCCAAACGAATTAAACCCTTAGCTATTTTAGGTATTTGGTCCACAAATACTTTTATTGGCTTGTATTTCATATCTGCAACAATAAAAATTCGTATTGGTTTTTGCATATTATTTTCCTGACACAGAACTGACTTGCTCCAAACCTTTTCTTATAGCAAGAAAATTCGTCACCCTTAATTGTTCATACGATTCATTATAAGGCGGCAAAGGATACAGGTAGCCCGATGGGGTTATTCGATATAACTGGAAAGCAAGTTCTTTAAAGAACCAATAAAAATCCCTGAAATAAGTTCTTGTGTCGATATTGCAATCCCCAAATTCAAAACTAACCATTTTTATCCCTCTATTTACAAACATATTCTGGGCGCCATGCAAAACATCAAGCTCATGTCCTTCGACATCAATTTTTAAAAGGTCTATACACTGGATATTATTTTGGGAACAATAATTGTCAATTGTGTCAATTTGGACTTCTTCGCATTGGTCAAACTTCTCACCAAGATGTTTTTGATTTCTTTTTGTAAGAGATGCTTTAACTGAGCCATGTGAATTAGCGTATAAATCAAATTCTCCTTTCTCCTTTCCCAATCCGATGTTGTTTAGTGTGACATGCTGGTTTTTATCCAAATTCTTGCCTAAAGCTTCAAATGTCGTTTTTGACGGCTCAAAGCAATGAATCGTAAAAGAATCGTTTTCATTAAAACAGGCTAAAGCCAAACGGGTAAACGCTCCTTCGTGCGCTCCAACATCAAAGATACAACACTTGAGACTTTTTAACGTCTTTAATTTCATGAAAATTCCAACTTCTCCGCTACTGTTAACGTCGTAACCCCTCCCCACACCAGTCAACTTTTGAAATTTCCTAATCTTCTTATCGAGAAAGCGTTGGCCAAATTTGTTGCTGGTTACCCATATAAGAAATCTATTGATAGTTCTGGACATCAGCCCACGTAAAAATTATAAACAGTTATTTGTCCCGAAAACCTTGATTCTAATGTTGAGCACAATCCAGCTAAATAAAAAATTGTACCGCATGAAGCCGTCCATGCGTTTTTATACTGGCAAAAACAGACCCAGGAACATGCAAACTAACACATCTCATAAGCCTACTTCCATCAGACTTTCATATTGGCGCCTCACACGCGTAATCGCGACCTTCGGTGCGCTCTAATGATATCATCCTTTATCTGAAAAGTCCAACCGTGGCGATTTTCCAAAACGAGGCGTTCCAATGTTTTCAAAGCTGGATAATCGTCCTCGTCAATAAAAAGCCGTGCATCATCAATAAGAATAATATGTTCATTTGCATTTTTATGATTCAATATACATTCCAGCTCCTGGATTACGGGAGTATTTTCTTGGCCTTTCGCGGTTGAGCCGCCTGAATAATGGGCGTCAAGCCAGAAAAGGCATGGTTTGTCGATATTTTTCAAAACTTCCGGCAGTACTTCGCCGCTTTGGCCCTGAAGAATATGGATATAAGGATAGCCGGCAAATCTCCGTTGGGCTTTCATATAATGAGTTTTATCAAGTTCAATAGAATAAATTGCTTTTATGTAAGGCTGAACCGCATAAACCATTTTTCCTTTATAGGTTCCCGTCTCGATGAATACTGCCGGCGAAAACCTTTGAATGTAGTCGATGACCACCTGCTGCTTGCCAAGGTTTGGCATAGGCAGCGGTGAACCATTCTTTTCCCATTGGCGCATTTTTTTTCCGAGCTGTCTTTTTCTTTGGAATCTTGCGAAAGTCCCAAATGGCGTTGTACGTTCCAGAAAATATTTTAAAGATTCTTTCATTCTTGACGCCTTACGTGAATAAAATTAAGGGTCTGGAATATTATCATATGAAGAACAAACAGGCGGTGAAATAACCGGCAACTGCCAATTGGGCAAAGAATCACTCTTTTTACTAAGTAAATAAGCTGTTACCAAATCGGCATAAAGTCGAAAGTCAAGAGGATAAAGCTGTATAGCTTTTTTCGCGAGCAAAATCGCCGCACGTCTATTACCTAATTTTCGAAATTCTCTTGAGGCTTTGCGATACCGGTGACTTATTTTGCTTGTAGCTGTTTTTCGGGAGACAAATTTATCTCCTCCCAGGTTAAAATAAAACCTTTCTAATGTTTGCGCACCATTAACTGTGCCCATTGGCAAAGGATTGCTCGAAAGATTATCGGGGCGCCACCGCTTTATTATAGATGTATTCGGCACAAATAAAAATTTAGTCTTTACGGAAGTTCTTACGAAAATATCATAATCCTCTCCGCCGATTAACTGTTCATCCCAAAAGATATCGTTAAAGAGGGATTTGCTGAAACAGATAGCCGAAGGAAACAAACTCGGAGCAGTCTCAAAAAAAGCTTTCGTCATCCAGCCTGATTTATAACGTTTGTCTGTACTCATATCTGCTTTTGTGCCGTCCTGCTGTATGCAAATTACTCGTGTGTACGTTGCGTTATAATCTTTATTTTTATCCAATTGGTCTATTATCGTTTCCAAATATTCAGGAGGCCACAGGTCATCGGAATCCAAAAATGAAATGTATTGACCTTTAGATTTGTCAAGACCGAGGTTCCTCGCAGCCGCTGGGCCGCTGTTGTTCTTGTAATAATATTTTACTCTGCTGTCTTGCATCTGTTCGACAACAGTACGTGTATCATCGGTCGAGCCGTCGTCAATAACGAGCACTTCAAGGTCGCTATAGGTTTGGTTTAGAACGCTTTCGACGGCTTCGGTAACAAGGCCGCTTCTATTGTACGTTGGGATTATCACACTAACGTTGGGCATATATAGCTTCTCCAAAACAGCAGCTTATCAAACTTTGTAAATTCAATCAGCATCTCCTTTATTACTGACAGTTATATCTATAGGCAATGGTCCGGGCATCTTCCAGTTCGGATTCGGGTCATTTTTCCTGCTTAGCAAAAGAGACTTCAATAAATCAAAGTAAAGACGAATATCGAATGGATAGTAACGTATAGCGCGTATCAACAATACTATAGAAGCCGCTCGGGCATTTCTTTTATAAACGGTTTTTGCTGCCCTTCGATACTTATGACTAATCGACCGCCTTGCCAATATCGGAGGAATAAGTTTATTACCTCCTAACCGATAGTAAAATCTTTCAACTGATAAAATACCGTAACATTGGTTGTCTATTGTGATATTTGTTGAGAGGCTGCCGGGTATCGCCCTTCTAAAAACATTTGCCTCCGAGACAAACAAAAAGGGGGTTTTTGCCGAGAGCCTTAGAAAAAGATCATTGTCTTCACCTAATTTAAGGGCCTCATCGAAATAAAAATCACCCAGGACTTCTTTGTTAAACACTGTAGCCGAGGGCATAATACAGGGCCCACCCTTAAAGAAAGCCTTCGTAACCCACCCCGATATGTAACGTTCTTCTCTGGCAAACGGTTCTGTTCGTCCATCCTCATGTAATAAAAGGACGCGGGCATAGGCAAAACTGCATTCTTTTTGTGATTGCAGTCGATTCACCATAATTTTCAAATAGTCATTCGGCCATAAATCATCATGGTCCAGCAGAGCAACATATTGACCTTTTGACTTGATAAACCCATAATTGCGTGCACTGCAATGCCCACCGTTATCTTTGTAAAAGTACTTTAACCTGGGGTCGGATATCCGTTCGACGACAGAGCGTGTGTTGTCGGTTGAGCCATCATCAACGACTATCAGTTCAAAGTTTCTATAACCCTGCTCCAGAACACTTTCTATAGCTTCTTTGACAAACTTACTGCGATTATACGTTGGAATTACTACACTAACAGCTGGCATATTTTTTATAGCCTTTAACTTTTTTGAATATTTTGCCAGGTTTCAGTTTTTTTTTACCAGTTTAAAGTTCTCTTTTCCGCAATGTGGCTCAGTAGGTTTGTTATTAGAAATAAAATCTATATCCAGCCTGAAATCCTCTTTGTATTTCTCGTTAAGCGATTCGACGGTATGTTCAGCGGTGCCATCCCATACATTGTTCGTTGAGGTATTGACCATATTTACCTGTATTGCGCTGGCACAGAGTTTCTGGAAATAAAGAAAACCAGGCAGTTGCTCGCTGTGGTTCTGAGACCAGCGGCAGTTCCAGGATTCCAATGTATTAGGGCTGAAAAAATAGCCAAAATACTTCAATATCTTCCGTCTCGATTTTGTTCTTCCCAACACCCTTATAAAGAAGGAATCTGGTGAAAAGAGCTTTCTAACCAGCAAATTGTTTTCCATTGTGTGGTAAATTACCTTTTTCAACAGCGGTGTTGGATAAATAGTAGCACAAAGTTCAAATGGGTACCGCGTCGCAGGCGTTCGGCCCTGCGTCCAATCTAAACTGTAAACTCTTTGGCCGCTTACAAAGGTCTCGCTAATCGGGTCTCCACCATCCTTTACATTTTCCGTCCCGAATCTAAGTGAGAAGCCGAATATATCTTCTGAATGCTCACTGAACGTTTGGTCAATCACATCAAAGTCAACACAGTCAAAATAAACAACATCATCAATTCCGAATAAAGTGTATCTTGTGCTGATTCCCTGCAAAATGTTCAATAAATCTCTATGGAAATCCTTTTCCCTCACTACTACACAGTCACGATATTTATCGAAAAGCTGCTCATATTGTTGTTCAAACAACTCAACCTTATATAGAACGTACGTTTGAATAATCTCAGAGGGAATATACCTGTATAAACTTTCCAGATATGCATCCAGCTGCAAAGGCCGGTTCTTGGTGAACACAATGTTACTTATCATTTTCCCCATACTTTATTGGTCCAGCGAATCATCGTTAAGTATACTTTGCACCGCAACAGACGACAAAATTTTATTCACGATTCGATTGCATTTTCTTATTGTCCTCTTCCGCAGAGTGAATTCCTGTGGGTTGGTTGCTTGCGTCGCATGAGCAAGATGTACGACATACCGGCTCATTACCGCCGCCGGCAGCCCAACCGTTTTATAACCGCGGTCAATGAGTTCGAAGTACAACTTCTTGCCGACTGTCAGACCTTTGTCCCTGTCCATAAGAAAACTCAAGTTTTCCCGACGCAGTATATCCGTTCGGTACGCACAGCATATTGTGCGGTTATAGTAACGGTATTTGCCCAGAGGGTCGGGTTTTCGCAGCAGTTTACGCCTGAATGTTCGCCAATCCGTCGCTTTTTTCAGCAGAATTCGCCACTTAGGCGACAACTCAATTTTGCCCGAGCCCACACACGCTGTCGATTCATCGCCGTCGAAGTTGTCTATCAGATGAGTCAACCAGTTGTCTTTCTGCACAAACGTGTCCGAGTGCATCGTGACAAAAAACTCGGTATTACAGTTTCCCAGCCCAAGATCCAGCCCGGCGGCGTGTGCGTAACCGCCGCTTGGCTCTTCAGGTTCGCTCGCACGTTCGAGCAAACGAATCCAGCTTAGCCCTTTGAGGTATTCGAGGGACTCATCTTGTGAATTGTTGTCAACAACAATAACGTCGTACGGGTATTTAGTAAATTTGCGAATGCTGCGCAAACATAGTTTGCTCAACTCCAACGTCTTATAGTTCACCACACAAATTGTAGCTTTGCCTTTGATAAGCTCCGTCATTGGTGTGATTTCCTTTTCATGCTGTTAGTTGATTCTCATACATAGATTCGTAACGCTTTTGTTATCGTCTTTACTGCTTAAATCTTCTCTATCATAATATCTTCTAAAGCGAGGTATCGCAGCCCTGAGTTATCAAAGACTTCCAAAGCCTCACGAGGCTTATACACTATTGGATAACCGTGAAGGTTAAAAGATGTATTCAATATTGCACCTTCACCCGTAAGCTCCTTATAATAACTTATTAAGCGATAAAAATCGGGATTCCATTCTTTTTCGACAATCTGAGGTCGGCATGAATGATCATATGGATGGACTGATGCGATGATATTGTTTACTTTGTCCCTCTTGGTCTCAAAAGCCATTATCATATATGGTGCTTTCACGTGTTTGGGATTATATAGATACCCTGAAGCAGATTCCGCAAGTATAGACGGTGCAAAAGGCATCCAAAAATCCCTCATTTTAATCATTTCATTGATTACTTTAACCGTATCCCAACTGCCGGGGCTTGCCAGGATAGACCGATTGCCAAGTGCTCTTGCGCCGAACTCCATTCGTCCCTTGCATCTTGCAACGACATGACCTTGGGCAAGCAGTTCAGCACATTGTTTTTCTATGTCATTGTGTGAGACAGCACGTATTTTCTTTTTGAACTTGAAATTGCCAATAGCATCTTCAACGTCTTGAGAACTAAACTGTCCTCCAAGATAAATTGGGCCTAATTCCGGGATGTTTACTGGTTGTCTGCGTTCTTCTAATAAACCCGAATACGCAGCCCATGCAGCACCGATGCTATTTGTTTCATCGCCACAGGAGGGAAAAACGAATAGCGATTCCACTTCATCAAGTTCCATAATAAGCTTGTTGAGCTTTACGTTCATAAAGAGTCCACCCGATAGCGCAAGTTTGTGTACGCCTGTTTCCTTGATAACACGGTGGACCCACTCGATGAAAAACTCTTCTATAAAGAGCTGCAAGCCGGCGGCAATCTCATCCGACCGTTTGTATTCAGTGTATTTCTTTAGTTGTGGTCCGATTTTGAAAGTGTCAATAACGCCGTCAGCCCGTTGCCAGACCAGCGGCTTTTCCTGCGTGAAACGGAAGTGTGACCGCAAATAATTACATATCTGGTGAGAACGTTCCGAACCGAATGAATACGGGGCAAGGCCCATTAGTTTGTATTCGTGTTCCAGAGGCACAAATCCTGTAAGAAATGTCAGCAGACTATAAAAAATAGGTACGGAGTTCGATAAAGGCACACTTGCCAGTCTTTCTAATTTACCATTCTTTCCTATGCTCACACTCGCGCAAATTCCATCACCAGCCGCATCACACGTTAACACAAGAATCTCATCGGTCATATTTCCCTGTCCGTAATAGGCGGCTGATGAGTGACAGAAGTGATGTTCAATAAATTTTGTTTTCTTTTCCTCTGCTCCGTCCCGAACCAATAAAGCCATTCTCTTTTCTTGTTTGCGTTTCAGCCTTTTACGTTTTTTTGATTCCGCAAAAGGAGAATTGCGAAATGCCTTGGCAATTTTTTTCGCAAAACCAGGTTTTCTGGGCTCTATTTTCCGCAAATAGTTGGCTAAAACATCTTCCCGTGTCTCAATCTTGCTTTTACCGTAGCCGCAAAACGCAAACTGGTCTATATCTCGAATTGTAAGATTGGATATAGCCAGTGCTTCCGTAATGGAATTTACTGGAAAACCACCTTGGTTTTTATGCCTGGTTAAGCGTTCTTCCTGCACAGCTGCAATAACTACTCCATCGTCTATAACCGCAGCAGATGAGTTATGACCATCGTGTATGCCTAATATCTTCAGGAGTTCCTCCTGTGAATTTCTTGTGTCCGGGTTAATGCGGTTGTCACCTGCAATCAGGCTTAGCAATATATTAAATTACTCAAACTGAAATTTTGCATTTTACACTTTGATTTTTGCGTTTTCAAACTGACCCTCGGTCAGTTTGAATAAATTACATACCGCCTTCTAAATTTACCGATTTGAATACATAGAATCATAATATTTTTGGTAGTCGCCGGAGACAACGTTCGAAAGCCATTTATGATTTTGAATATACCAGTCTATGGTCTTATTGATACCTTCTTCGAACGTCACGGAGGGTTTCCAGTCGAGTTCTGCGATTATTTTACCTGCATCAATCGCATATCTTCTATCGTGTCCCGGTCTGTCGGTTACGTGCTTGATAAGCGATTTTGGTTTGCCGAGACGACCCAGGATTAGCCTTACAACATCAAGGTTCTTTTTCTCGTTACACCCGCCGATATTATAAATCTCGCCGGGCGGCGCTTCGGCTAAAACCTTCCACACTGCTGTGCAATGGTCGTATACGTACAGCCAGTCACGAACGTATAAGCCGTCACCGTAAATCGGCAGCTCCTTGTCGTTCAAAGCATTGTTAATCATTAGTGGAATCAATTTTTCCGGGAATTGATACGGACCATAGTTGTTTGAACATCTGGTGATGTTATATTTTACACCCCACGTATGCCCGAAGGCTCTTACCAGGTGGTCCGCCGCGGCTTTGCTCGCTGAATACGGTGAATTCGGACTTAACCGTGTTTCTTCGCTGAACTTGCCTTCCGGCCCAAGAGCTCCGTACACTTCATCGGTCGAAATTTGAATGAACCGCTCCAATTTCTTATCGCGCGCCGCTTCGAGCAGAGTCAATGTACCCGTGACATTCGTTTCTACAAAAACCTTCGGCTCAGTGATTGAGCGGTCCACGTGACTCTCTGCAGCAAAGTTGATAATAGCATCTATTTGGTGCTCGTCGATAATCTTTTCGACCAGAGTGCCATCACAGATGTCGCCTTTGATGAACTTGTGGTTGGGATGGTCCAGAAAGCCGGTGAGGTTTTCAAGATTGCCGGCGTAAGTCAGCTTGTCGAGATTGACAACATAGCAATCGCTCTGCTCCGAAAGCGCCATTCGAACAAAATTGCTTCCTATAAACCCCGCACCGCCCGTTACCAGAATCCTTCTCATAATTGCTCCAGAAAACGCCCCAAAGGCCCCTGCCAGGGCTCAATCGGCTCATCAAGCAAAGCACCGATTTTGCTGCAGTCGAAACGGCTATTCAAGGGCCTGGCAGCGGGACTGGCAAAATCCTGACTCTTGCAAGCGCTCAAATCGACAGACATATTGAGCTTGTCAAAAATAAATCTCGCCATCTCATATCGGCTCACATAGCCCGCACTTGCAAAATGAAACATTCCTTCCGGCTTCTTTCCCAGCAATTCGCAAATTACCTTCGCCGCTTCTGTTGTGGCAGTCGGCGAACCTACCTGGTCATCAACAACCTTTAACTCGTTGTTTGTTTTTGCTCGTTCGACCACCTTGGTTACGAAATTCCTGCCGTGCAAGCCGTAAGTCCATTCAACACGCATTATACAATGCCGGCATTCACTTTCAACCAAAAGCTCCTCGCCCGCCAGCTTGCTTTTGCCATACGCATTTATTGGATTTGGTGGGTCGGTCTCAACGTAAGGTCTCTCGCATTTGCCGTCAAAAACAAAATCCGTGCTTATATGCAATACCCACACGCCGGCCTCTCGCGCAAAAGCACCCAGACGCCCTACCGCTGCCGAATTGACCTGATATGCACGCTCTGCTTCGCTCTCAGCCTTATCGACGTCGGTATACGCTGCGCAATTAACAACTATTGAACTGCTTTTGACAACATCCCCAAGCTGTTTGTAATTAGTGATGTCAAAATCCGGCAGGTCAAGTACCGTCGTCCCAAGTCCTCTCTGTTTGCAGGCAGCAGCCAAATCGGAGCCGAGCATTCCCCTCCCGCCCAAAATAGCAATCCTGTCCTCAGCCATTTTTGCCTGCCCACTCGTAGGGTGCGCCACTGTCATACCGGTCGGCGCGACATTTATCTGAGCCTGAGTAATTATATGTTTCCGATACGGCCTTTACTATACAGGCCTCGAACTAACTGACCAGGTCCGCCAATCAAAACACCGCAGCATTCGACAACAAATTCTTTATCAAAAAACCGCCTTCAAAGTTACACTTTTCTCTGTCACTGAGGCGGCTCAGTCAAGACCAGCTCGTTGGCCTTGTTAAGTGACGCAAATGTCCCGGCATCGGTCCACCAGCCATCGAGAATATCATACGCCAACTGACTTTTTTCAATATAAGCGTTATTGACATCGGTAATCTCAAGCTCGCCGCGGCCTGATGGCTTCAGTGTTCGTATGATATCAAAAACGCCGGCATCATAGAAATATATGCCCGTTATAACGTAATCTGATTTCGGTTGTTCTGGTTTTTCTTCGATATTGACAACTTTGCCGTCGGATACCTCAGCAACACCAAAACGCTGAGCATCTGCCACTTCCTTGAGCAGCACTCGGGCGCCCGCCTTTTGCGAGGTAAAATTGTCGGCATAAGCTTTAAGACTTGCCTGAAAAATATTGTCGCCGAGGATAACTGCTATAGGCTGACCGTGCGCAAAATTTTCAGCCAATCCCAAAGCCTCGGCAATCCCGCCAGCTTCATCCTGCACCTTATACGTAAACCGACAGTCAAACTCCCGGCCGGAGCCTAAAAGGCTGACCACGTCACCCATATATTCGACGCCGGTTACAATCAATATCTCTTTAATGCCAACCGAGGTCAGTTTTGCAATAGGGTAGTAAATCATAGGTTTATGCCCGACTGGAAGCAAATGCTTGTTCGTAACCTTCGTCAGCGGCATCAGCCGTGACCCTGTACCTCCTGCAAGTACAACGCCTTTGAGGCTCACTTTCAACCCTTTCCAAATTATACTTTAGCAATACAACTTTGTCACAGTACTTAAAACTGTTTCAGAAAACGCAAATCGTTTTCAAAAAACAATCGTATGTCGTTGATGCCGTACTTTCTCATGGCAAGCCGCTCTATACCGAAACCGAAAGCCCAGCCCGTATACTTTTCGCTGTCAATTCCGACCGCATCGAAAACGTTTGGGTCGACCATACCGCAGCCGCCCATCTCTACCCAGCTTTCCTTGCCCGTCTTATCCGCCAGCAGCAAATCCACTTCGCCACTTGGTTCGGTAAACGGGAAGAAGCTCGGCCTAAATCGCCACTTGGTCTCAGGACCCAGAAAAGCGCGAATAAACTGGTCGATAGTGGTCTTCATATCCACCATACTAACGCCCTCATCAACAACCAACGCCTCAAGCTGATGAAACATATACATATGTGTCGCATCGACGGTATCCGGCCGATATACGCGCCCCGGTGCCACAACGCGAATAGGCGGCTTCGTCCTTTCCATCACACGAATCTGAACCGGCGATGTGTGGCTCCGCAAAAGCGTGTTGTCGTCAATGTAAAAGGCATCAAACGGGTCTCTCGCCGGATGCTCAGGACCCATATTTAACGCGACGAAGTTATGCCACTCATCCTCGACTTCAGGCCCGTAGGCAACATCGAAACCCATCCGCCCGAAAATCTCCAGCAGCTCACTTATCGTTTGCGTAATGACGTGTGCTTTCCCAATCTTTGCAGGGATACCAGGCAAAGTAACATCTATAAACTCACGCTTTCCCTGTTGCGGTTCTAACAAATCATTTTTCAACTGCTCGAATGCCGCACTAACATCTTTCCTTATTTTGTTCGCAAGCTGACCCGCCCCAGGCCTCTGGTCGGCAGGACACTCGCCTATTTGGCTGAGCATCCCGGTGATTTGTCCTTTTCGACCGAGGTATTTTATGCGGAACTCCTCCAGAGCCGCTAAATCGGTGACCTCTTTTAAGTCTGCAAGCGCATCGTTGCCGACTTTTTCGAACTGCTCAAGCATTAAAACTCCGTTCTTATCTGACAGAACATTTTCGGGGTTCGGTCAGCCGATAGCAGCCTTTGCAGCTTCAACGAGCGCATCGAAACCCGCTTCGTCGGCTATGGCAATTTCACTTAGCATCTTACGGTTCAGTTGAATGTTGGCCTTCTTACAGCCGTTGATGAATTGACTGTACCTTATACCCCGCTGCCTGCACCCGGCGCTCAGGCGTATAATCCACAGACCTCGGAAATCTCGTTTACGGCGTTTCCGGTCAATTCGAGCATTGACGGCTGCTCGCATCCCGGCCTCTTTCGCCAGCCGATGAACATGACCCGCAGGTCCACGATAACCTTTTACTGCTTTGAGGACCCGTTTCTTTGCCTGGTGCCGTGCCGCTCCTTTTCTAACTCTTGGCATATCAGCTTTCCTTCCTGACTTTTTCTATTCGGCCTGCTGGCGGCAGCTGATTCGAAGCCGAGAAGCAAGCCCAACAAAATAAATATCGACTAAGGACCCCGTTTTGCAATACGCAGCAAGACAAACCCCTTGTTTTCTTTTGACGGTTAATGGTCGATTCGAGCCATCAACCGCCATTCGGTAATTTGCATCATTTGCCGAGCCGCATTTTTACCGTTTTGGCGGTTGAACCGGTCACAATTGCTGAACCTCTGATTAGGCGCCGGCGTTTTGCGCTTTTTCCGCTCATAAGGTGCCCGCCGCCCGTGCGCTTTCGCTTGACCCTGCCCGCGGCGGTAACCTTGACTCTCTTAGTCAAACCCTTATGGGTTTTCTGCTTCGGCATTAAAATAATTCCCTAAAAAAACGCGTCCGAAAATTTAAAATCAGTACTTTAAGGTATTTGCCCCCGCCCGTCAATACCAAACCTGCCAATTCTGCGAAAAAATTAACACACCAATCCAACCAGGCCGAGACTATCCTGAACACACAAGCGTGCCGAGATTAGTACGAATCAGGAAGGACCAGAACAACGTAACCGAGCAATCTATTAAGAAATGCCATTGCCAAGCCTGCGAAGCAGACCGTGGCAATCTCCTCAATTTTGAATTCTACATTTTGATTCTTGATTTTCCTATCCGCTATCCGCTATCCCCTGCACGCTATGCCCTATTTCCCCCACAGCCAGTTATCGGCCAATTCGCGCAAGTCATCTAACTGGATTCGCCTGTCACCTGTCAGGTCAACACCGCCGCACGCGCAGCAGTTACTTTCCAGCCAGCGCTGGGCAAACAAGGCAAAATCCAGAAAGTCAACATCGCTATCGTCATCGAAGTCACCTGGAACAAACTCAAAGCCGTAGGTTTCTATGTTCGAGTCACTGCCCCCGTTTTCGTTGTCTATGGTAAGATGAATCAGCCGAACATCCTGGGCCTGAAGCTGGTCCAGTGTATCCTGAGATATCCCCGGCTCCAGCCGAGGCTCGAAGAGGAAGTACTCCTTGATGTTGTGATGCCCGGCGTGATAGGTCTGCGAGTAATAACCGGCAAGGACAATAGGTTCGGTAGTGTATCCTTCTATAGTGGTCTGAACCCATCGAGCCATAGGGGCGGTGGAATCGCTCCACTCTCCATAATTCTCTGGAGGTGGTGGTTTGTAGAATTCTGTTGTGATGGATATGCCGTTCGCGTCGTAGGAATACTGCTCGAGGATATCTTCGGAGGATTCCTGAGGAATACGCCAAAGGTAGAGTTCGTTTGCCATAGTACCAGCCAGACCAACAGGCGAACAATCGTCGCCTGCCCAAGCACGGACCGGCTGATCGTACCCAACTTGCAAGCGCAAGACTGTGAACCTGGACTCTGAAAGCATAAAGGGCTGAGTGCCGAAATCGCGAAGCGTCAAGAGGGGATTCTCTGCCGGTGACACCAGGGTCGGTATGTTTTCAGTACGCAACTCGTATGTTCGAGGATTCGACAGTTCGTGCATAGTCCAGCCGTCGTTTGCATCGTTTCCGTCGAAGTCATGATATGCGAACGGCAGGAGCGGCAGCGGCTCGTTAATCGTCTGGATGCCATTTCCGTCAAAATACTCAATATTGGCATCGGCATAGAAACCTTCCGCAAGGTTTGGTTCATCCAGCCAGACACTTTTTGTCGTAAGTGTCCAGCGAGACTTCAGGCGATGGTCGGCGAAAACATCGGTACTTGACTTGTACTCGTACTCACCTGAAAAAATGCAGTATTCGGTTGGCTGATTAATCAAGAACGGCGTAATGGAAGGTACGTCATTGGGCTGTGGGACCTCGCGAATCTGCTTGACGACCAGTCCTCCGGCGGGCATCGCCGCGCCACCGGGCGAAACCTTCTTGTATTCCAGGTCGAGTAGGTAAGTCGTCTTGCCGGTGACATTGCTGAATTCATTGCTTGCAGCAATGAGCAGGTCGGTCAAGTCCCTGTAATCCTGGTCCCAGTCCATCACCGTACTGCCGAGCGGCACCAGATTCGACGAACGAATCAATTTCGGGAGGCCTACCGTCCCGGAGGGGTATACCCTGACGGTGACTTCCTCCGGGATGGAGCTGGGGTCCGGATTGGTGACCGAGACTGCACCATCCTGAGTCACCAGCGTTATATACATATTTGCTAGTGATCCCCTCTTGTCTAAGGTGGCCACACCGTTGGCCAGCTCAATTTCGTCGGGGAAAGAATGGTGCACCAGAAGCGCCATGCCCACTTCAGCTTCGTTGATATCATAGCGTAAGCGTTCGAGAAAGGCATTGTCGTTGTAGAAGCTGGCAAAGACCTTGCGAATCGCCCTGAAAACACCGCGCTCATTGTCCTCACACGGGTCGCAGATACATGGCCCATCCTCATCGCCGTCCAAATCGTCGGCCAGGCAGCCGCTATAGCTATCGTATAAACCGGCCCCGGTAAAGTATTCGCTGTCTTCAACGTTGGTCGAACTTCTAAAGCGGATTTTCTGATTAGGGTCGAACCCATAATTCGGGTCCTGAAGGGCGGCGATGACCGCGTCCTGCAACTGTGGGCTGAAGCTGGTGATGTAGACACCCTTGAACAAACTGCGAATGGCATTGAGGTCAGCCGACAGCGCCGCCATGTCGGACGGTGGATACGTGTAACCAGCCAGCCGATTGGCGATCTCCTCCCTGAGCGTATTGCCGGTGATGTCAACTGGAATCATCCACTGGCCTGGGTCGTTCACATCATCGGTCAGATACATTCCGCCGAGATCCAGGGTGTTCGCGCCCGCGTTGTACAGTTCAATCCAGTCCGGGTAACCGTCGCCGTCCGGATCCTGGATATTGCTGTCGTTCTCAGCCATAAACTCGTTGATGAACAACCCCTCCTGCGGACCACCGCTGCCGCCGGAGTTCGACCAGCCCGGGGTGGCGGTCCCGCCGGCAAAGGGAACCCAGTTATCATTCCCATCGGGAAAACGACCATAGGATTCATCGCTTGATTGTAGACCAAAAGTAAGCCCGTCTATGAGAGTACTCCCATCAGTATCATAAAGGCCCACATACTCGCCATCTCTGCTGAGCTTGAAGTTGGTGTGGGTTCTGCCCTGGTCTTCGTCTTTGTCAGCCCAGAAGAGCAGGTATCCGTTGGGGTCGATGGTGATGCTGTTGCAGGCAGTGACAGCCTGGTCGAGAAACTCATTCCACAGGTCGAAAGACAATGCGACTGCATTCGGTGAGTTGTCCGGAATGGATGTCCGCAGAATCCCGAAGTTGGACGCCTTGCCGCCAAAACAGTTAATATCTTCTGGTGACAGGCCATTGGTATCGGCGCTATAGGTCCCGCAGTTCGCCATCGGCGAAATATCCAAAGGCGGCGGCTTCTTCAGGTCAAGAATCTCACCTATTTGAGCATCGGTCAATGCGTCCTCCACATCCAACAACCTCACGTCATAGCCCCCAAGCCCATCGTCATAGGAACTAAGGGCGATTGTGCGGCCGAGCAGTTGCTGGGCCCGGTTTGCGTCGTCAGCCACAGCCAGGTACGCAAAGGGAACTCCATAGGTCTGGGCAAGGATTGCCACGTGCGAACTGGGCGTGGACGGCGAAAGCGACAGTACGCCGGCAACAAACGGAATCTCCGCGGGAACACCGTCCGTCAGCAGGATATCGTTTGGTTCCAAGAGGCCATTATGGTAGGCGGCGTCGATGGCATCGGCCCCGAAGTATTTCAGCTCACCCAATGCCCATCCCTCCGAGTAGCAGGTGTTACCCTGGGCCCACCGAGCGGTAGAACTGACTGGTATGTTTTGGTCTTCAAACCAATCGAAGTTGGCTTGGGCGACCTCAGTCTGTTCATACGTTGGAAAGTAGAAGGCCCGGACATTTGGGTCGGCCAGGACGTTCGCCTCAACCACCTCGAACATCGCGGCAATCTCTTCTCTGGTATAGGGGTCCTGGCGAATGAACTGGATTCCATACTCCAGAAAATCCGGCTCGGCACCGCTCAAGGGCGGCATAATGACCGTACCCAGGGCTGCCTGCTGTCCCTCTTCGTATAGTGTGACCTGGTAGAATTGCGATGCACTCATGCCGATAAAGGGCTCAAGTACACTTGTGGCGAACTCATGGTGTAGAACATAAAGCTGGCTGTCCTGAAAATACACCGTGCACGGATCATCTAACTTGATCGTAAACTTCACCCACCCCGAATCACCCGTAGAAACCGGCTCCGCACAATACGGATCATCAGGGAAGACAACCTGGTGTTTCCAATTCGGATCCTCGCCGCGGACCACCCCCGGCACTACCACCAGCAGCAGAAGTGCTGATATTACAAACAAAGTGTCCAGGCGTACTTTCACAGTCACAGGCTATTGTTCCCAGGCCCAATTATTCGCAAAAACCGCATAATCCTTCGAATTGACAGTTCCATCCCTGTTTAGGTCTTCGGACAAAAGAAGCTCCTCAACAAACCATTTGTTTGTTAAGATCTTTAAATCCCCCCAATTCACGGACCCGTTAGGATCCAGGTCTGCAATATTGCCGACCTCTGATTCCGACATACTGGCCTGCGGCGTGCCGCCGAAAGCACCGATATTGACCCGTTTGCCGTGCGGCCACAATTCCGCAGTCCAATCCGAATTGGGATCGCCGGCGTCGATGCACGGGCTGTTGTTATCATCTGTGACCCAGACGCTTGTGTTCGCATCCCACCTGCCCGCTGAAGACAGCAGATGATAATCACCGCCGGGCTCGTCTGCAAAGCAGGGGTCGTCACTTATGATGTCATAGAAGTTCACCACAGCCAAAGGGGCGTGAACATCCGATTCACCACCCTGTAAGCAACAATATCTGATAGAGGCGGTCCCCGGATATAGCATAGCAACCTGCGGGCCCTCCTTCGAGGCGTTGTTTCCCCAGAGAATGCAGTTTGTCAGGGTAAGATCGCCCTCATACCGGTAGCAAACCGCCCCGCCGTATTCATCTGCCGAGTTCCCGCTGAACGTACAGTTGGTGAGCCTAAGCGTCTCGCCGCCCTGTTCATCAAGCGTCTTGATACATACCGCCCCGCCGTGTTCATCTGCCGAGTTTCCGATGAACAGGCAGTTGGTCGCGGTGGCGCCAAAGTGAGAGTTGTTCATCCCGCCGCCGTAGTCGGCCGAGTTTCCGCTGAATGTACAGTTGGTCACTATCACGGTTTTGTAGTCAGTGGCTACGCCACCGCCCTCGAGCGTGGCTGAGTTTCCTGTGAATGTGCAGTTGATGAGCGTCAACTCGCCGCTTACGCTATATATCCCGCCCCCATGGCCGCCGTCTGCCTCGTTTTCACTGAACGTACAGTTGATAACTGTCAGGGAGCCGCTATCGTTGAATATCCCCCCACCATCCTCAGCGATGTTACCGCTGAAAACGCAATTTCTTATTGTAAGGGTGCCATCCTCGCAACAGACTCCGCCGCCTTCGTCTGAATCTTCCCCGCCGGTGATGGTAAGACCGGCCAGTACACATTCTGCCCCCGGAGTGTCGGTCAGGATTATTACACTCCGTGAGCCGTCGGCATCAATCACCGTCCCGGCTACTACATTTGGGTCGTTCGGGTCGGTTGACGTGAGAATAAAACTCTTGTCGTTGGAGTCGATACTCTCGTGGTAAGTCCCCTGTGACACGATGATTGTATCACCGTCAACAGCGGCGTCTATCGCTGCCTGTATGGTTGAATACTCGCTTGGCACCAACCGATCTGCGGCCAAGACCGCGGAGGTGGTGACTAAGAATGCCACTGCCAAGCCTATGGCCGAAGCCCGTACATTCATCACACCCTCTAAATGCGAACAATATTATTCTATCATAATAGCATTATAACGCAAATCTCGCCGCAAATCAAGGATTATTTCCTCTGCATCACCAGATCTGACGTTTTGGCACCGGCAAGAAGGGTCACACCTCGGCTTGTAAGCCTCCAGTTCCAGAAATCCAAGACCGGTCCGCCGGAATCAGCCCTAAAAGTGGCCCAGGGCCCAAGGTCTTGTGCATCGGGCACTCGGACCCGGCCGCCGTCAAACTCGGCTCGCAAGTTACCGGTATAACGCAAGCTGCTATGATGGCCCTCGTAAACTATGACTGGCCCGGGAATATTCGCCGGCTTCGAAACTGTATCAGGACTATGGTTGTAATGTGCGACCGTAAAGAGCTTGACGTCGCCGACATTCCCCCTGAAGTGCACCAAGTACGGCAGCTAAGTGCCGGCACCCGTGCACCGAGGGATTTGGTAGGTGTCTCGCTGAATGAATTGGAGAAGCAGGCCATTATGGATACGCTGGCGAAGACGGGCAACAACCGCGAAAGAGCCGCAAAAATCCTCGCTTTCTTCTCTTTTCCCCTTGCCCCCGCGAAGGAGGTCATCCAGTCCTCACATACCACTGGCCCAGACCCAGCAATAATCAATAATCCTTAATCAATAATCAATTCTCTCGGTCAGCTTCAAAATAGTTGCATTAAACAAAATGCGACTGTGGACGAAGGCAAAAATTTGTGACAAAGCTGACTTTGGAAGCAAAATTTGCCGAGAACACAAAGCTGACCGAAAGCTCTTCGTGCCTTCGCGCCTTCGTGGCAAAAAATAAAATCAGCGCAATCTGTGTAATCCGTGGTTAACAATAACCCAAAACCCCAATCCCCACCAACCAAATTTCCTCCACTCCACTCACTACTTACCACTCACTACTCACGCCCCCGCTCCTTCACCCCGTGAGATGACTCTTTACCCCATGAGATGCTTTCTCGCTATCTCATCGGGCCTTTCACGCCACAAAATATTTATCCGCCGTCCGTCTGGCGGACCCAAAACAGCTACCCCCGTCAAAATAAAAAATCCTCGCTTTCTTCTCTTTTCCCCTTGCCCCCGCGAAGGAGGTCATCCAGTCCTCACATACCACTGGCCCAGACCCAGCAATAATCAATAATCCTTAATCAATAATCAATTCTCTCGGTCAGCTTCAAAATAGTTGCATTAAACAAAATGCGACTGTGGACGAGGGCAAGATTTTGCGGCAAAGCTCGCTTTGGGAGTAAATTTTGCCAAGAACACCAAGCTGACTAAAACAAAATCCCCGTAATCTGCGGTCCAGCAAAAATCTCCTTTCTCCCTTCTCATCTCTCCTTTCTCACTCCCCACTTGACATTTGATGGTAGTTGAGTTAAGTATGTACGCACATACTTAATTACTAACCCTTTTGCAGGATACTATATTATGTGATAGCCAATCCCCCAATCCCGTCAAGGTTAGACCCTTCTCCCTTCTCCCTTCTCCCTTCTCCCTTCTCCCTTCTCCCTTCTCCCTTC
>CAZOUM010000003.1:0-85131 GCA_964582985.1 uncultured Pirellulales bacterium
CTGCGCCTATTGAAATCGTAGGGTGGGTGCACAAGATTTGTCTTGTTCGACGTCGGAATAATTGAGCAGCTTCAACGCCTGCCAGTAGTCGTCACTTTGGTGAAATTCTTGCAGAAGCTCCGGCGGCACCGGAGGCCGGGGAAGCGGTTGAATCCGACGAAGTTTTGAGCCACGGGATATTCCGCCCGTATCACCGGTAATGCGGCTGTAATCGTGCCATTTTTGCAAGAAGTTTTCATCGAACTCAAGCCGCAGCTTTTCACAAATGATCTTCATCTGCCAGATGGGCTCGGCGGTAAAGTCTTCGTAACGAACAAATCCGATGCGAACGCTGTGCTCAGCAAACTTGACGTATCCTCGCAAGAACATTTCAAGGGTTAATTTTCCCTGCATGAGGGCAAGCTTGCTCAAACTAAGCCACTGGTCCACCGGATGTCGTACCAGCGCGATGCGTATGACCTCGAAAGAAGGGGCAAGCACTTCGGCCAGCAGTGTTCGATAACCTGGCTGCTCAAGGAAAGGCACGGCCATAAAATCAAGGTGTGCCCAGTCTCGAATTACAAGGTTCTGGCCGGTCTCGGCACAACGGGTCTCAATGAGCCTGACGGCGTCAACAAAATCAACATCTTTCTTCGCACTGAGGGCGCCGATATCATCTGACGTCAGAAGATTATGCCACTCGTGGGCCTGCGTTACCGGATTGAACCGTTCAGTGCCGAGTGGATGGATCTCGCTTAGAAGCACTGTGTTGTTCATACAGCCCAGGCACTTGCAGACGAGGGTCCCGCCCGCCCGGGCAAGGTTGTGGAAGATACGGACAGGGGGCTTTTCCACCAAGTCTCTCGGCGTCTTGCGCTCCAACCGGCTGGGGGCCGGTTCAATAGAGGTTACAGAACGAATTTCTGTATCGGCACTGCTGCTTTGGTTATCCGAGGTAACCTGCTCAGTAGTGACCTTAACGCCCCGGCTTCTGCACCATCGGTGCCACATTTTCCGATAGGCAGCTTCCAAATTTCCGACAAATCTACTTGTGTTACACAACGAAGCGCCGGCTATTGTTCTTCGCATTACAGCGCGCATATCCGCAAGGGTCTGTCGTTTTGCTGCAAGGGCAGTGGCTCTGGTGACATATTCTTCGGGTGTTGGGGCTGCCAGGAACCCCATACCAAAACGAGTCAATATATCAAACCCGACTCTGGACATATGATGTTCTCCGACCAGCGAGATTACAGGTACGCCCATCCATAAGGCTTCGAAGGTTGTTGTTGTACCATTGTAAGGATAGGTATCCAACGCAATGTCAATCTGGCCGTATAATTTCAAATGCTCAGCGCGAGGTTTTGGGCGTTGGATATCTATCCTGTCTTTACGGATTCCAAGCTGCTCGAACTGGTGCAAGTAACGGTCCTTTAGCATCTTGTCGCCGCCGCATTTGAACTTCAGCACAAGCCCCGAGTTGGCATTGGCCTTGAGAACTTCGGCCCATAGTGACATTACAAACGGGTTTATCTTGCAGTTATTGTTAAATGAGCCAAAGGTGATATAGCCGTTCGCAAGGGCTGGCAGGGGCGCAACCGGTGGTGCGTAATCAGGAGGTTTGTAGCAGAGAAAGCCGTCCGGCAAATAGACCAATTCCTCTGTGTAAAATTGTTGTGACCCAGGCGGGTCGGCCAATTCATCAGTTAAACGATAATCAACCTGCTCCATTCCGGTTGTATCGGGATATCCGAGGTAGGTAACCTGGATGGGAGCGGGCTTGTATGCCAGCACGGGCAGACGATTGTGGCCCGTGTGGCCGGCAAGGTCCACCAAAATATCGACTTTGTCCTCTATAATCATTTCGACGACCGCTTTATCGCTGACTCCATAGATGTTTCGGAAGTGATCGGACTTGGATTTCACGCGTTCGGTAGCCCAGTCCGGGAAACGGACGCTGCTATACCCATAAATCTCCAGCTCTTGACGATTGTGTTCGTCGAGAAGTATCTCAAAGAAAAACATGATCGAATGGACACAAAAATCGGGTGAGATGTAACCGATTCGAAGCCGGCGGTTAGGGTCGGGAACATTGTCGTGTGATATTCTGGCCAAAGCTGCCGGGGCCTGCATCCGGGCCCATCGCTTGTGCTCCTCAAAGAGCGATTGGCGGTCCACATCCGACATATAATGCATAAAAAACATAAGGTTGGAATGGATTACCGGGTTGTTAGGTAACTTTTCCAGCGCTTTCCTCAATAAGTCGATGCCTTGTTGCGTTTCACCTGTCCGGTACATGTCCATTGCATGGTTATTCAACAGCACCGCGCTATCAGGATTGGCCTGCAGAGCCTTAATGCGATTTTCCACCGCTTCGGTTCTTTTTCCTTGCTCCTCCTTGATGTTTGCCAGTTCGTTGTACACCGCCCAATGTGGTTTTAGCTTCAAAATCTTCTCGTACCATTCTCCAGCCGCATCTCGCCGTCCGACACCAACTAAGCTCATTGCAAGTATATACATAACGCCCGGTCGGGATGGATCTTTCTCCACCATTTGCCGAACAATTTCGATATTGTCATCATTAAGAAGAGCTTTGGCTTCATCGATTCGTCCAGCCTCAATGGCTTTGCTGGCACTGTTGAGAAATTCCGGCAGCTCGTCTTTCGAGATATTAACTCGTAGGATACCATCCTTCGAAACGGTAAGATGCATGTCGTCATTCTCTGCAGAGGTTCTCTTGGAACTGGAAGACCGCCTCATCACTTGTTTCTTTTTTTTCTCTTTTTTGCGGCGAGAACGCTTTAATCTTCTGTTTGGACTCATCTGAACCTTTTTAATACGAAGCCAAGCTAATCAAAAACCTCGGTCCCCCACAAAAGCTGCTCTTGACAGAGGGTGCTATTTTAAAACGTGACTCATATCAGCATATTTATTCTATTATCGGCGATTAGCGTCTCCTGCGCTTCGTCTAATCCGGCGTAGCGGCTATCGTCCTGCAGCCACACATTGGCAGTTGTAGTGCCCGAATGTTTGCCCTCGGAGAAGCCATGCGGTTGTTGGAACGAGCTGTCCTGTGGAGATTGGTCTTTATAAGCCTGTTGCTCTGACCGGGACGTCAAAACAACTTCGAGTCGCTTTATCTCAACACCTGATTCCTGAAGATTTCGGATTATCTGTGGGAGAGCCTGCTCAATCTCATACCTGGTCTGTGCCTTGGCAACTTCTAACAAGCCGATGATTTGGTCATCCTGCTCCTGGAATCTTACAAAAACCCTTCCGAGCTCCGGAGGGTGGAGACGTATCGTGATCTGTCGGTCACCATCCTGCAAGGTCGTGTGGATGTGCTGCTCAATCTGTTTGGCGATGCCCGCAGAAACATCATTTATCGAGGCACCGTCAGATGTCTTTGCGACTTGCGAAGAGAGAAAAGATTGCTCCGTGACCGGCAATTGGTTGTCGTCAGAGAGCATTTGCTCGAAACCAGGGTTGGGGTCACTGTTGGTGGTCGGGGTTCCCGGTTCTTTCATCTGGGCGGCAAACGTCTGCAGGTGGGCCAGGTTTAACTTCAGCGGCGCGGAGTCGCTTGGGGCATTACCTGCCTGGTCTTTGCCAATGCCTGGCGACAGCCCGGAGGGTATTTGAGCCGGCTTTGCATCTGCGACCTTTTCCAAAATACTGCCCGGTTCTTGTCTATCTACATTGGCTTCGTCGCCAACCGGGACTTTCTGCTGAGCTTGGGAAACACTGTCTTCGGTCATTAACGCGGATTTGCCCTGGCCAACCGGGACTTTCTGCTGAGCTTGAGAAACACTGTCTTCGGGCATTAACGCGGATTTGCCCTGGCCAACCGGGACTTTCTGCTGAGCTTGGGAAGCGCCGTCTGCGGGTACAAACAACTTAGGGTCGACGGCGAGCGTTATTTCGCCGTCGTCGGTCGTCCTGGCGATAGTACCTGGCGGTTCTGTTATCATCTGTTTGGCACTTTGCCGGTCGACCAATTCCTCCGTGACGACAAACGTATTATTTGGTGCCTGGGTTTTCCCAGCATTTTTGCTTTGTCCGGACAGGACATCAACAGCAGGCAGCATATCTGTTGGGGGATGAGGTGAAATTGTTTTGAGGCTGGGTGCGGATTCGTCAGTATTGAGAAGAAGCCCCTCTTGTGCCTTTGGAGTTGAGGGTGCCAGTGTGCTCAACTTTGTGGCGGCCGAGTCGGTAGCTTGAGCGGAAACACAAAGCGGTTCGTGAGCCTGTGGCGAAGCAACTAATTTGGGCAGCATCTCGGGATTCTTGGCTGCAGCCTGGTGCTGACAGAGACTGTTCACTTCTGTAGCGGTCCCTTTTTCGGCTGACGTAACGCCGGTCGCAATTTTCTGGGCCACTGCAACTTGCGCGGCATTCGCGGCTGGAACGGCTTCGGATGTTGAGTTCTCGATTTTCGGTTCTGCTTTATCCTGGTCTTCCTGGCCTGGTTTCGGCTCTATCTTTTTGCGAAGCGCTTCCCGAAAATTCTGCGGCGGGTCGCCAACAGGCTTGGGCTGGGCCGCAGTTTGGTTATTATAGGTCGTTTTGTTTTCGAGATGATTTGTGGAGGCAGGGCGATCGCCTGAAGGTAGGACAGAAGACCCGGCTTTTGAGGTCTGTAAAGGTTTTGGTATGACTGGGGCTGTGCTGAGGCCCTCTGCGAAGATACCCTGAAATGTAACCATACCGGTATTCATACTTGTATTACATTAGCAATCGTCATACCAGCATCTGACCGCATATACCTTTTATATCGTAAGTTTTGCTTAGTAAGGAAGTTACGAGTATTTGAGAAAATAGAGATTAGCTGGGAGAATGTATCGGTCTTGGCTGGTGTTACGGACAAACATTCCTAGGGCAGGAAAGAATTTCCGCTTCGGATTTGGACCAAGCGCAAAGAGCAAGCTCCGGTTGTCAAGGTGTAAAAAAAGCACCCGTTGTACAGAATCCTGACGCTACTGCCGTTCTCTGAATAGGCGTTTAGGTCCGCCGAACGCCGTTATTGGCACAGGAGAGCCGTTAAATACACTCAAAAACTCCAGCTTCAGGCACTTGGCACGAGTATTGCACTCGCTTGGTAAACAGGCAAAGTTTGGTTTGTGCGGAGATGTTGGAAACCAGGGATGGCCAAGACAAGCAACATAGTAGATTTTCTCGAAGCTGGCGTACGAGCAGAGTACCTTCGACATGAGGCGATTGCCAGTAATATTGCCAATCTCGGGACTCCGGGATATCGCAGGGTCGAAATCAAGTTCGAAGAGCTACTCGCCAAGGCTGTAGATTCGTCCGGGGCGGTTGACCTGAGCGACAGCGAGCCGCAGATTCACAGGCCTAAGCGGACACCAGTTAAAACAAACGGCAATGATGTCAGCCTGGAGGCCGAGATTGGCAATATGGTCAAGAATACGCTTCGTCACAAGGCGTATGTTCGGCTGCTCAACAAAAAGTACAGCCAAATTGAGCTGGCGATTGACGTAAAATAGCGATTCGTCGCTGGTCTAAATGTCTCAGGAATTGAGTAAAAACGGCAAAAATGCGAGAAAGAGGTCGGACAGATGGAAGTTGACAATACGTTTGGTCCTATAGATATAGCAATTTCGGGTCTGCAAGCCCAGAGCAGACAGATGGAAGTGATCTCGTCGAACGTTGCCAACGCGCGCACCACCGACGCCGGCAGAGGAGAACCTTATCGCAGGCTTGAAGTGATGTTCAAAACTGAAGGCGATGGCATCGGTGGCGTCAGCATAGACGAGATAGTGCCAGATATGAGTGACTTCCACAAGGTTTTAGACCCCGGCAACCCTAATGCAGACGCGCAAGGATACGTAATGATGCCGAATGTGAATCTGCCGATTGAGATGATAAATCTAACCATTGCAACACGGTCGTACCAGGCCAATGCAGCGGTTCTCAAGCGCTACCAACGAATGGTGGAAACCACGCTCGAATTACTTCGATAAACGAGGTGAAAGAGGATGATTAATCTAAATGCCAATGTAGGCTCGGTGTTCCCCAGGCCCGATATATTCGCACCAAAGGCGGCCAACGCCGCCAATAAATCAGACTTTGCCGACACTATCAAGGCCATCGAGAAACACATATCGAAAGTCGATGACCTCCAACAGTCGTCAGATATAGCCATCAAGGATTTACTGACCGGCAAAAGTGCGGATATTTCCTCGGTGGTTTCGGCCGTAGCTAAGGCTGATATAAGTTTCAAACTGCTTGTGGGTGTGAGGAACAAATTAATCGAAGCCTATAAACAAACTATGAATATGCCGCTGTAAGAAAACGTAAGGAAAGAAACACAAAGCCATAGCGTAATTACATAAGTTTTAATCTTCTTAACCGCATTTTTTTCATTTAGCGTCTAAGAGGTTTAATGAACTTTTTCCAAAAGACAAAGGCAATTTGGGAGAATATAGGCCTGATTCAGCGGGCCTTACTGGTTGCTCTTATTCTGACCCTTATTACTGTGGGTGTACTGCTTACGCACTGGGCCCGGAAACCTGATATGAGAATGCTCTACCACGACCTCGCCCCGGAAGAGGCGGCCAAGATTACAGAGAAAATCAGTGAAAAGGGTATTGTTTACGAGCTGCGAAATGGTGGGACAAACATCTATGCACCCAAAGAAAAGGTCTATCAGCTTCGGCTGGATATGGCGAGAGAGGGACTTCCTGCAGATGCTCAGGGCGGCTACAAGATATTTGACAAGGAGAAAATCGGGATTAGCCCCTTTGTTCAAAATGTTAACCTCAAGCGGGCACTTCAGGAAGAGTTAGCCAAGAGTATCCAGATGATAGATGGGGTGATTCATGCGCGGGTCCATATAGTAGACACTAAGCAATCGCTGTTCACGTCTGCAGGCAAAGAAACAAGCGCGTCGGTAGTCCTTCGACTCAGACCGGGCTATAGATTGACCGCTGTGAACATAGCGGCAATTACGCACCTGGTTGCTGGCAGTGTCGAAGGGCTCAAGTCCGAAGGCGTGACTGTGATAGACAGTCAAGGGCGCCTTCTTTCACGTGAGTCAGACCAGACTTTGGACAGCGGCGCAGGAACTGTTCAGGATTACAGGGAGAGGGTGGAGCGGAATCTGGCAGCCAAGGTTGAAGATATGCTTACGGCGGTCCTGGGACCAGGCAGGGCTACGGTACGGGTCAGTGCTGTTATCGATATGACCAGCGGCAAGCTTGTTACTGAAAAGTACGACCCAACCACAAAGGTGGTCATGAAAGAAGAGATTAAGACCAACTCTGAAAAGAAAGCCGCCACAGCCGGGGCAGAAGGCGGGGCACTCATACCAGGGGGCACAAAGACAGACGAAGTCATCGTTACCGATTACATAGTAGGCAAAACTGTTGAGCAAAAGGTTGATATGCCGGGTGACATAATATCGCTATCAGTTGCGGCAGTTGTGGACTTATCGGTTGGCGATACCAATGAAACAGGGGCCGCCGGCGAGACAGCAGCGATAATGACGTTGGACGACGTGAAAGAACTTATCAGCAATGCACTCGGGCTTAAAGAAACAGACTTACTAAAAGTAGTTGAAGCCAGGTTTCATCGTCCGATCGAAGCCCTGGTCGAGGAAGAACCGTCCCCGTGGCCCCGCTATATGACAATTGCTCGCCAAGCCTCTTTAGGAATCACTGCAATTTGTGGACTGCTGGTTCTGTGGATATTCAAAGGTGCCAAGAAAAAGGCAAGTTCTGCAGCAACGTCTGAGCAATTAGCCGGAGCTGAGCCAGCCGCCGGTTTACTGCCGGCTGGCTCAGCAGGCTCTGGACCTTTGGTGGTGCGCAAACAGATAGCAACTGCCTTACAGAACAACCCTGCGATGGTGAGGGAATTGTTTTTAAATTGGCTTGAAGAAAGGGGATAAGAGATAAGTGGCACTGACGGGAAAGCAAAAAGCTGCAATGCTGCTAATCAGCCTTGATGCTGAAACTGCCGCCAAGCTGCTTGAAGGACTACCAGCCGATGACATCCAAAAGATTGCTGTGGAAGTTGCGCAAATTGATGCATCGGGCCAGCGGAGTACCAAGGAGGAAGCAAACGTTACACGCGAGTTCAGTAACCTGCTTCAAGTAAACCAAGATCAGGGGCTCACTACAAGAAGTTTTCTCGATGATATGCTGGTAAACATACTTGGTAAAAGCAAAGCGGAGCAAATTCAAGCTCATGTAAGAAAAGTGACAGAAAGGAAAGACCCGTTTGTAGATATTCGGTCGGCCGGTACGGACGAATTGGTTGTTGCGCTAGAGGGTCAACACCCACAGACGATTGGTATGGTATTGTCGGAGCTGGAGACAAACAAAGGCCAGGAAGTTCTCTCTCTTTTGAAGGAGGACGTTCGTCTCAAGGCCGTGGGCAGGATGATAAATCTTGGGTCGCTGGGAGGAGAAGTAAAGCGACGGATGGCAGGTATGGTTAGCGAACGGCTGAAGAGGCTTGAGGGAACCGAGGTTGTTCTGGAAAGACCAGAGAAACAAGAAGAAACTCTGCGAAAACTCGCCCTTGTGTTAGGCGGCCTGGAAAACGAACTGCGAGACCAGCTGCTCAACGAGGTCAAAGAGCATGATGAAGAAATAGCCTCGACGGTAAGGAAGTTGATGGTAACGTGGGAAGATATCCCCCGGGTGGCGGACAGGTCTTTGCAGGAAGCACTGCGAGCAGTGGAAGCCGGTAAGTTGGCGGTAGCGCTCTATGGGGCCAATGAAGAGATGGTGCAGAAGATACGCTCGAACATATCTGAGCGGGTACAGGCGATGCTCGATGAAGAGACCTCACTTATGCAGGAGCCACTGGAAAAAGAAGTTCTTGATGCAAGAGAAGAAATCGTTGCTCCTCTGCGGAGTGCCAACGAAGAGGGCACGCTCAGGATGCTGTCGAGGTAGTCAGGATGTCGGGAATGGTTACAATCCATCTTGAAAACACAATTGGCTCGGTAAAGATGTTGGATGATACTGCGGCAAACGCAGAGGCGTCATCTGCTGAACCCATGGCCGCTGAGCGGCTTGAATCACAAAAGGAGAACCTGGCTAATGTATGTCGAGCCCTGGAGGACGCAGTTGCTAAAATAAATGAATTTCAAAAGAACCTATTCGAGAGCAGTAAAGAGCAGATTGCCAAATTATCGGTGGAGATTGCCAGAAAGATACTGGTACAAGAAGTCCAAGAGGGGGACTATGAAATAGAATCTATCGTCAAAGAAGCGCTCAAAAATGCCCCAACACATCAGGATGTGGTGGTGCATTTGAATCCCGAAGACCACGTTCAATTCCAAAAGGTCCTGCAAGGTGATGCCGGCGGCGCCTTGGCCGATATTAAGTTCGTCGCGGATCCGAATATTGGGCGAGCAGAATGCCTGCTCGAGACCCCAAAAGGAGTGATCGAATCACTGATTGAAGCACATCTGGAACGAATTGGTAAGGCACTTGAGAAGGCAGAATAACTTATGACAGCGAGCAAGGTAGACAACTTTTCGATTGATTTTGAGAAATTTCATTCGGCACTACACGAGGTAAATTTGTTGGATTGCCAGGGTACTGTGGTGCGAGTGTCTGGTCTGACAGTCGAGTCTATGGGTCCGATGGTTGGGTTGGGTGAATTGTGCGGTATCCATATCCGCGGCGGCCGGCGGGTGCTGGCCGAAGTGGTAGGCTTCCAGGATGAGCATCTTATCTTGTTGCCGTTGGAGTATATAGAAGGCATATCGCCTGGTGATACGGTAACAACCCGAACGACCCCGCGCTATATTGCCTTAAGCGAGAATATCCTTGGCAGAGTAGTGAATGGTCTGGGAGAGCCTATCGACGATAAAGGTCCGTTACGGGGGACAGATAAGAAAGCATTAGACGCAAGTGGTCCGCCACCTTTGAGCCGGGAGAGAATTACAAAGCCGTTGGCTTTGGGAATCAGGTCAATAGACGGGCTGCTAACCTGCGGGAAAGGACAGCGAATCGGTATTTTTTCAGGCAGTGGTGTCGGCAAGAGTGTGCTTCTTGGCGACATTGCCAATTCCAGTGAGGCGGCCGTCAACATTGTAGCATTGATAGGTGAGCGCGGCCGGGAGGTCAGGGAGTTTCTCGAAGAGAACCTGGGTCCAGAGGGGTTGGCTCGCAGCGTTGTGATAGTCGCTACATCAGACTCGCCCCCTATTCAGCGAGTAAAGGCGGGGTTTGTGGCTGTCACTATCGCCGAGTATTTCAGAGACAAGGGCAAGAATGTTCTGTTCATGATGGATTCGCTTACGCGGTTCGCCCAGGCGCAGCGTCAAATAGGTCTTGCTGCGGGTGAGCCTCCTGCGGCAAAGGGGTACTGTCCGAGCGTTTTTTCGCTGATGCCGAGACTAATCGAACGTCTGGGATGCGCCGAGAACGGCAGCATCACAGGTATTCTAACAGTCCTGGTCGAGAACGATGATCTGACCGACCCTGTGGCTGATAGCGCCAAGAGTCTGCTGGACGGCCATATCGTCCTGTCAAGAAAACTTGCAGATCGGGCACATTATCCAGCAGTGGACATTTTGGCAAGCGTGAGCCGATTGATGACCACGGTGGCAAGCAAAGAGCATAAGACTGCCGCTCAAAAGCTGAAGGAAATATATGCCACGTATATTGACGCCGAAGATTTGATAAATATCGGAGCATTTTCGCCGGGCAGCAATCGACGTATTGACGGAGCAATAGCCTTAATTGACAGAATAAGCAACTTTCTTATTCAACCTGTCAGACAGAGGACCGGGTTCGAAGAAACTGTCAAGCGATTAAAAGATATTACGCGAGCCTGGAGTGAACTGTTAAATATTGGTGGCTAAAGATTAGAAATTGAATGAAGAGATTTGTATGGCGGCTGCAGCGTGTTCTCGACATAAAGAGAAAGGCCGAACAAGTAAAGAGAGCGGAATTGCTTGCTTTAACCGGAAAACTGGCCCGGGCGCGAGGTGAGCTGTTGATGCAGAAAAGAATATTAGAGAACATAATCTCCGATATTGCCGGCAAGGCCCCGAAAAAGCGTCTGGCGCAACAGGAGTTTTTTCTCAAATGGGCCGCCGCGAACGATGAATTGATTAAAAAACTCAAGCAGAAGGAACGCGAACTCCAAGCACAACAGAGAGAAAAAATCGAAGAAGTCTTGAAACTCAAGAGGTTTAAGGAAGGTTTGGAGAGGCTGCGTGACAGAGCAAAAATGCAATTTATAACGGAACAAGAAAGGCTTGAGCAGAAAGAGCTGGACGAAGGCGCCACAATTAGTTTTACGAGGAAGATAATACAGCAGAACAAAGTGTGAAGTTTTGCTGTCCCGGTAAAATTGGGACGGCAACGGGAAATTAGGAGCTAAACAAGTGAATAAAAAGCTAATAATAATGACAGCGGCAGCGGGGCTTGTAAGTTTCGCGGGGGCGTTTACATTTGCATGGTTGACTAAGCCGGCTCCAGCAGGTGGGCGTGAGATATCACAGGAATCAACAGTTACCGACCAGGGAGTCGAATTGACACCGGGGCAACCTGAAGCGTTCGCGGGCACTATCGGCGGCAAGATGAAAAGAACGATGACAGAAAAACAACTTAAAAGCCTTGTTTATGACATTCGGGCAAAAATGCAAGAGTATAGCGACAAGCTTAAAAGTCTTCAGATGCGAGAACAGAGATTGCAAATGGCGCATAACCTGGTTAAGAATGATATTGACGAACTCAACAATCTGCGCATAGAACTTGCTTCAACCGTTGCCAAGCTCAGAAGCGAGCGAGACAAGTTACTCAAGAGCAGAGTCGAGGTTGCCCAAGCCGAAAAGGCCAACCTGATATTAATAGCAGCTACTTATGACAAGATGAAACCCGACGGTGCCAGCAAAATATTGACCAATTTGAGCAAGATGCAGACAGGCAGCAGGAGCGATAACCTCAACGACGCGGTAAAGATTCTTCACTACATGGGCGAGAGGACCAGGGCCAACCTGCTGGCCGAGTTAACCACTTCTGAGCCGCAACTTGCAGCGCTTCTATGCCAGAGGTTAAAACAAATAATCGTAGAAGAGTAGCTTTATGGATATTGCAACAATAATAGGAATCCTTCTTGGTTTTTTTGTTATCGTCAGCGCCATCGTTGCTGGTGGTGGTGGGAAGATATTTATCCATCTTCCCTCATTAGCTATCACTATTGGGGGAATGCTGTGCGCTACGCTTATACATTTTTCGCTACGACAGTTTTTGGGAATATTCACGGTGGTCAAGAAGACGATTGTTACCAAGATACCGTCGCCGTCGGAGCTGATTCAAAATATGGTCAACTACGCCGCCGTCAACAGGCGCGACGGGGCATTGGCCCTCGAGCAGGAGATCCCCAAGGTAAGCGACTTGTTCTTCGCCAAGGGCTTGCAGATGCTCGTGGACGGACAGGAAGTGGATGCAATCAAGGATATTATGGACCTGGAGGTCCAAACCCTTCAGGACCGCCATTCAATCGGTAAAAAGATTCTGGAATTTATGGGAGCGGCCGCCCCTGCTTTCGGAATGATAGGCACACTTATTGGTTTGGTCCTGATGCTTAAAAACCTGGATTCACCCGACGCGATTGGTTCGGGGATGGCGGTAGCTTTGCTTACCACTTTTTATGGTGCACTGGCAGCAAATTTGATTTTTATTCCATTGGCAGGGAAGCTCGGACTTTATTCCAAAGCTGAGGTGACCGCAATGGAAATGATTGTTGAAGGGATCTGTGCTATTGCAAAAGGTGAGAATCCGACCGCTGTTCGGGAAAAAATGCAGGCCTATATATCCCCGACGAGGCGGGAAGAAGTAAAGGCCAGTGTATAATGGGAGGAACAAAAAGACAGGTAGAAACCGATGAGCCTCCTCCAGGTGCACCGCTATGGATGGTAACTTTCTGTGATTGTATGACCCTGATGCTGACGTTCTTTGTGCTGCTGTTCAGCTTTTCCTCCATTAATGAAGATGTTTTTCAGAAAATGGCTATGAGTTTCGCCAAGGCTTTGTATGCAAAGCCTCCGCCGATTAAAGAAGATAAAGGGGCATTTTTGCCTATGGAGCAAATGGTGGGCATAGAATACATTAGCGAAGGCAGCGAGAAAGTTACCTTAGCAGCAGGATGGGAGGCCGGCCTGAAAGAAGAGACAGAGTCAGCGGATTTCCACAGCCGGAAAGTGTTTTTAATCCCGTCAAAAAAGGTTTTCTGGGGTAAAGGAACGGCCATTTCGGCTGCGGGGCGCAATACTCTGGCGACGATGGCATCATTTTTGAAAGAGGTGCCCAACCGAATAGTTATCAGTGAGAATGGGACGGGGGGCGAGGAGGAGGAACAGTTTGGTCTGCTGCGGGCATGGGCGGTGATGGAGTATCTTACAACAAAACAAGGCCTTGACAAGGGGTGGTTCAGCATCTCGGCAGCAAGCACTCTAACTCGGGAGGGCCTTGAAAGCGGTGAGACGGGCCACCCAAGGCAAAGGACTGAACGTAGGCTTGAGATTGTCTTGTTGGAACGGAGCATATACAATTGAATCGCAATCGCCAAGTAATCGAGGAAAAAGGGCCTGGTGCCCCCGGGTATCTGGTCACATTTACGGCTTTGGTAACGCTGCTGATGTTGTTCTTTATTACGCTGCTGGCCTTTGCGGCTACCAAAGACGAGGGAATTGGTGGCAAAGGTCGATATACCGAGAGCCGAGAATCATTTTTTCGAGCGATTAGAACCCTCGGGCTTGGAATGTTTCACGTCAAAGAGCAAGGGCCCGACTTCGGCAATGTTAAACCAAAATATTTCATAACCACACCTGACAAACAATTTGAAGGCAGGACCATAGACGCAAAGGAAGAAAGGATTCGCCGGACTTTTCAAGAAATGAGCCGGTCTATGAAGACCATGCGCTCAAAAATAGTTGCGGAAAAAAGCAATTTTGCTGTAACCAATATTCGGTTCCCGGCGGGCGGTACGATTCTGAATGAGCAGGCAAAGAGGTTCTTGACGGAATTTTGCGTGGATTTGCAGCAGGGAGCCAGGTTTCAGGGCTTAAAGCTGTATGTGCTTGGCCTGGCCCGTAAGGAAGCGACGGAGAAGGAGCAGTGGATAGCATCAGCCAGGCGGGCGCAAGCAGTTGCCGACTTCCTGCAAGAGACGCTTCCTTCAGATAACAAATGGCCAGTCTATTCGTGGGGTGCCGGGCCGGGAGGCGATTGGGTGGGACAAGACAGCTTAGTTTCCAGCGGGTCGCAGATATTAATCGGTGTCCTGAGGGGAAAAGATTGAGTTCCTGGGCCTGGGCCTCGCTCGGAATACACCAGAAAAAGCGAATCTCAATACTTCGTCAAGTTTTCTGACAATGTGTCTGTTTCACCGGCAGGTTTTGCCAAGAAGAACGCGGCTGTTGTCGTATTAACGCCAACTTGCCATTTGGGCACGCTATTTGCGTACCAAGCGACTGTAAACAATTATCTTGGTGCGTCTTATAGCGTGGTGGGATATAAGAAAAAAATCGTTGTGTTCGCAATAACACTCGCATTAGGCGGGGGCACGCTATTAGCGTACTCGGCTCAAACGACCGACACTGAGCTGAAAAAAAAGTCCAACAGTTCCTATTCACTTTCCGAGACTGACCCCAATTACTCAGGCCGTGGTATCGACACCTGGGAACTGTTTCGGAAAATGATGGCGGCAGTTTTAATCGTTGTTGTTCTGGGCGCGGCGGCGATTTACGTTTCAAGAAAGTTTCTACCCAAGATTACCAACCTGCCCGGCAAAAAGATTCATATTGTTGAAACAGTATACCTTGGACCACGCAAGGCGGTACACCTGCTGAAAATAGGGAATCAGCAGCTTCTTGTGGGCAGTACAAATGAAGGTATTACAGCATTGGCTGACGTAACCGATGCCCTGGCAGATTTGTCACCGCAGGAAGCAGAAGATGACAGTCGAGGACACAAATGACAGGAAGATTCATTAAATCGCTTTTGCTAATAGTTGTCGTTCTTGCATCGGCGGATATGTCGTTTGGCCAAGGCAGCGATACCAGCTCGGCAGACGAGTCAAAGAACTCGGTTCCAAGCTTTGGGGATTTGATGACAGTAATAGACAAAGCGACCACGCAGGAGGCCAAAGGCAAAGATTGGTCAACTCCTGTCAAACTTGTAATTATCTTCAGCGGGCTGGCGATTTTGCCGAGCCTTCTGGTGATGATGACATCGTTTACCCGAATAGTCATAGTCCTTGCTTTTGTCCGTCGGGCTTTGACTACTCAGACTATACCTCCCACCATCGCTATTATAGGTTTGGCATTGTTTCTGACGCTTTATACGATGGCCCCCACGCTTTCCAATATCAACAATACCTCCATCCAACCCTATCTTGCAGACGAGATAAATTTTCAGACAGCGGGGGGCAAGGCCGGCGACTGTATGAAGGAATTCATGCTTAGGCAGTGCCGGGAAACTGATTTAGCTCTCTTCGTGCAAATGGCGAGGATGGAAGTTCCCGACCATCCGATGGAAATTGGCATGCATGTAGTAATCCCGGCATTCATTATTAGTGAGTTTCGGACGGCGTTTGAGATAGGATGTCTCCTGTTCATACCGTTTTTGCTGGTAGATATGGTCATCGCAAGCGTTTTACTCAGCGCGGGCATGATGATGCTGCCGCCTGTAATGATTTCGCTGCCGTTCAAGCTGATATTATTCATTCTTGTTGATGGGTGGGGATTGCTCGCGAAGAGTCTCAGTTTGGGATTCAAATGATGAGACAAACCCTTACGGGGATTTAACAGATGGACAGCAGCTTTGTACTTTATCTGGGTCGACACACTCTCGAGACAGCTTTACTCTTAGCTGCTCCTATACTGCTGACCTGTATGATAGTGGGGGTAGTGGTAACATTACTTCAAGCAGTTACTTCCATACGGGATATGAGCTTAACGATAGTTCCAAAGCTTCTGGCGGTTGGTGTCGTAACAATGCTTTTCGGCGCCTGGATGCTCCAGGTGGTGCTTAAATTTGCCACTGAGATTTTTGGTCAAATTCAGAATATTGGGCACTAACCTATGGAGATAATGACCGGAAAACTGCTCGGTTTTGCTTTGGTGCTGACAAGAATTTCGGCATTTTTCATAGTGCTTCCCGTTTTCGGCTGGAAGAGCATTCCGGTCAGGATCAAAGTCGCGGTAACCGTGCTGATTTCAATCTTCTTTTTGATGATAACACCACTATCTGTCGACGCCACCAAGGTCTCCACTCTCGAGACGATATTATTGATGGCTAATGAAGCAACCTACGGTTTAGCTTTAGGGTTAATCGTTACAATCGTGTTCTCCGCAGTCAAATTCAGCGGGCGCGTTATCGAGCGACAGATGGGCATGGCAATGGCTCATATCTTAGACCCGCTAACCGGTGAGAGGACCCAACCACTGGGTAACCTGTTGGAGATGATCTTCGTAATTCTATTTCTGGCTGCCAACGGTCACCATGCTTTTTTGCTGATTATATCGCGAAGTTACGAGACATTTCCAATTGGCAGTACTCCAACAATACCGGTTTTGGCCGGTGGAGTAACAAAGGCGAGCTCAACAATGTTATTGCTGGGCCTTAGATTAGCAGCGCCGATACTGGCAGCGTTTATACTGCTAATGGTCGCGTTAGCTGTGCTGGCACGCATAGTTCCTGAAATGAATATTCTATTTATCAGTCTACCCTTGCGAGTGGGCCTTGGGTTATTGATGGCGGCTATATTCCTGCCGTTTATTAACGGATTTGTGGCGGAATTCGCTGACTGGATGGGCAAACTACTGCCCTTGTAGCGAAAATGCGTAAAACAAAAAAGCATTACCGCTGCGTAAAGCCTAAAATTAAACAGGTGTTGAGCTTTAAATTGTGCCCACTTGCTTTACGTTCTTGATTTTAGGTTGATTTGATGGATACAGAGTATGCCAGAGAAACCGGCCACCGAAAAGACAGAACAGCCAACACAACGGAAATTGAGCAAAGCCAGAGAGGAAGGGCAGGCGCCGCAGAGCCGCGAACTGGCGCCGGCTGCGTCAATTATTGCACTGGTGGCGATAGTAGCGCTGTTAGCGCCGAAGCTGGCACAATGGTCCATTGTGCAAATGAAACAAGGGGTGTCGGGAGGAATTTCGGTCTTTGCCGACAGCAGGGCGTTTATGAACTTCGTGAATGGAAAAATTGCCGATTCGATACTTGTTGTCTGCCCTATCTTCGCTGCACTTTTTGCGGTGTCCATCCTCGCCAGCGTTGCAGTCAGCGGCCTGAATTTCGCACCAAAGGCCGTAAGCTTAAAACTGAGTGCAATAAATCCGGCAAAGGGACTCCAAAGGCTGTTCAATGTGAAATCTTTGGTACACCTTTGCGCATCTATCCTAAAATTATTTTTTGTCTCGGTCATTATCTGGCTGTATCTTCGAAGCAGACTCGACGTTCTTGCTATGCTTCGATGGGCCTGGTCTGCGCAAATAGCAGCAGCGATCGCAAAGATAATATTGGGGCTGATGATACGCATTTGCGCCGCCCTGCTGGTAATAGGGATTGCCGACGCCTTCTACCAGAAATGGAAATACATCCAGGAACTGAAGATGACACGCCAGGAGCTAAAAGAAGAGCGCAAACAAATGGAAGCTTCACCGGAGGTCAAAAGTCGAATCCGAAAGGTACAGCTCGCAATGGCCTTGAAGCGTATGATGCAGGAAGTGCCCAAGGCAAATGTGGTTCTGGTAAACCCGGACCACGTGGCTGTTGCGGTGCGTTACGAGAGCAAAACGATGGAAGCACCCATCGTGGTGGCCAAAGGAGCGGAACACCTGGCAGAAAAAATCAGAGAAATCGCACGCGCCTATGGCGTCCCCATCGTCAGAAGGCCGGAGTTGGCCAGAACGATATATTCAACGGTAGATATCGGCAATCCTATACCAGAAGCTCTGTACGTCGCGGTGGCAGAGGTGCTGGCTATGATTCATCGGCTGCGGCATAGGAAATAAGAGATGTCTTTGACTTGGTATCGAAAAATGCCCATCAGTTGGAAGAATGATTCAACCGAGGGTGGTTATTGGGCCCCATTTTGCGACGTATTGCAAAATGGGAACCCTTTAAGAATCGCCAGCCGCAACAATTTACTCTTCGCAGCGGGCGCAATTGCAGTTGTCGCGGGGTTCTTATTTCCCCTCTCATCTCAGGTTCTCGATGTGCTTCTAATCTTTAGCATATCTTTGACGGTGGCGTTCTTGATAATTACACTTTCAGCACAAAGTATTTTGGAAGTATCAGGCTTTCCTCTGTTGATTCTGGCGGCTACGATGCTGCGTATAGCTCTGAGTGTGGCTTTTGCCAAACTGATATTATCACGAGGCGATGCTGGTACCATCGTCGGTTTTGCTGCCGACATTATCGTTCTAAATAATAAGACAGTGAATATTTTGATTTTTGGCAGCCTGGCGGCAGTCACCTTTGGGGTCATTTGTAAAGCTGTCAGGGACATCGGCCGCACTGCTTCGGAATTCACCGCTGATACCGCACTTATCAAGCAAATGAGTGTCGACAATGAGCTGAACGCCGGCATTATCAGCGAGAGGCAAGCCCTTGCTCGGCGGGCGAAAATCGTTCGTGAGACCAGGCTTTTCGCAGCTATGAGTGGTGTCGGCAGATTTATGCTATGCGGCGCCGCTATAGAGCTAATAACCATCGTTGTCAATGTCGTCGGCGGAGTAGCTATAGGGGCAATCGGTGAAACAACCACAGGAATACCGGTAAGAATATATGCAAGCTTAGCTGCTGGAGCAGGGTCAATCACACAATTATGCGCCGTAATCACCGTCGTAGCCTCCAGATACCTTGTCCAAAAAAGCTCCGTGCTTGCTGCAGGATGTGACAAACCAACAGAAGAAAAAGCCGTCAGACGAACTAATGTGGTTGCCGGGGCTGCCGAACGCGAAATAGTGCGACTGGTACGCCCGGGCGAACTGGCATTTCCCAAGGCCACAGAATCGCAAGATGACGACATCCTGAACTGCACCGAGACGACTGAGTATCTTGACGCAGAATTTACTGAGATTACGAATCCTCCTGCAAGCGGCAATGTCGAAGCCGACGAAGCGGTAGGCATCGAAGATATCGATGCGTTGGATGATAATAATCATCTGCAGGCCGAAACCAATAGTATTATCAACAGTAGTGATGAATCTATTACGTGGCAGGTCTGCGGTGATGATGATTATTACGACGCTATAGTGGAGTTTATTCAATACAATTCAGCGGTTTCTGCCAAAACAATACTGATAGCTGCTGAGAGTGTTGAATGGCTGCCTGTGACGGTACCTGTAAATATCGCAATACGCCTGGCACAGAAGGGTCTGAAGTGTTTGCTTATAGACCTTGATTCGCACAGGAACGCCGTATCAGAAGTCTTTGGTATTAGCACGAAGGTGTCTCAAATGCCAAAAGGTGCGTTTGTGCCCTCAAGTAATAAAGTCCAGGCAAAGGCGATTACCACCTGTATTAACAATCTCTGGATGTGTCCAGCGAGTAATATTGGCCAAGACACCGCAACAAACATCAAAGCCATAACTGCCAGTTCAGAAAATCAGTATGACCATATCATCATTTACGGCCCGAATGTCAGCTCGCTGCAATCAGCCGATAAGGAAGAAATAGCCGCCGGTATCCAGACGGCGATGCTTTTTGGCCCGGGAGGCCAGCCTGAGAGCTCCTTTATTGGCGATTTTAGCAGGCTTTTGATTGGTTTCGGGTGTGATATTCTTAAACCCGGGCATATCCTGGCAGAGTCTATTTAGTCCCGGCTTGTTTGGATTGCCAATTTTCTATTTACCCATACAAAGCGCCGAAGGTAATTTGGGTAAGCGCACTGACTGTGCTCATCTGCTGTTGCAATGCAGTTAAAGTTCTTTCCAGACGCGCGAACTTTAGAATGAGTCTTTCTTGTACGTCCTCAAGTCGGTCTTCTTCTCTTTCAATTCTCGACTTCAGCTCGCTTATCCTGTTTTCAATAAATTCAACTCCAACATCGAGACGACCTTCGGCTTCCAGTGCGTCATCAAGCACCTGCTCGAGCGCTCCGGCAACGCCCTGTTTTACGCGGACTGTAGCAGTATAAGTGTCGTTGGTTACACTCGTATCCACACTTAGCGTAAGACCATTCTCCGGGTACAAAGGGTCTCCATCACTGGTAAAGGTGGAGTCTCCCCTTACCACATCACTGCTATAATCCGGTTCGGCATTTCGCCAAC
The DNA here is from genome assembly GCA_964582985.1 of uncultured Pirellulales bacterium. GTDB lineage: Bacteria > Planctomycetota > Phycisphaerae > Sedimentisphaerales > Anaerobacaceae > CAZQYB01. Next base: position 20,261 of record CAZOUM010000003.1, read on the forward strand.
CAGATTCACCTTCACTGGATAGCTTTATTCTTGCACCGGTGATTAGATTGCTGGCGATTGTTACTTCGACATCATAAGTACCTGCCGTGGTGTATTTCTCACTGGCAGCGTAGAACTCAATAGTGTCGCTATCGCTGCTTCCGAGTGCGACAGCGCCAAGCAAATTTATAACAGCCTTGAAATCTTCATTAACGGCATCATTAAACTCATTCGGGTCTAATTCCATCACTCCGTGGTGGTCAACGGTAAGACCTATATCACTGGCTTGTAGGAAAGTATCTGTATCATCGTCAAAACCGGGAGCAAGGCCAAAAAATGGGCTGCGAATCTGACTCTTAATAAACGAAACCCCAAGATTAGTGGACAGTATGCCCATCTCTTCGGTTTCATCATCGTACTCAGTTTTTTCCACCAGGAAACTCGTCAGTTCATTATAAACGTTAATCATACTCATGATTTTGCTGATAATGGCCACCTTGTTTCTGGAAATAGTCACTTTGATCGGGTCTGTAGTAACATCGTGAAGATTCAGTGTTATGCCGGTCAGGGCATCGGTGATGCTGTTACGGTTTCTGCTGAGCCAGCCGTCATTTCCCTTTGTATCTTCCGTAATTTCGAAAGTGGTAGGACCAGCAAGAGTGCCCTTGTCAATCGAAATCATCTCAACATCACCAGCACTTGCAAGAAACTCAATATCTATATCAGCACCACTAACAGCTGTAAAATCATCATTTACTGTTACCGTTACCCCTCCAACAGCATTAATTGTACTCAACCCATTAAGTGCGTCTTCAATCTGCTGCTTTGTCGCAGTATGAGCAAGATTACCGGTTGTTGCGCCGCGAAAAGATAAAGTGAATGATCCACTTGTTGCAGCCGCATCAGTAGTCAGGGTTTGGAGTTCCTGGGCGGTTGATGAGGGATAGCCGTCCATCTTGATCTTCGAACCCTGAGCATCCTGAGTTTCGATAAAAGACGATGAGCCAAGTAACGCAAGACTCTCAGGTGTTCCGCCTTCTGTTAAAAAAGCCATAGTGGGCAAAGTCAACGCCGTGTCGCCGCTGCCTGCATTGTAATCTAAGCTGATTTCCAAGCCGCTTGTGCCGCTGATGTGGTCTGTCAAGTATATTTCTCCATTTTCAAATCTTGCCGTTGCCACTCCGTCAAAATGCTCATTGATTGCATCGATAAGATGAGCTACTGTTGTGTTTGCTGTGATATCAAGAGTCGAATCCGGCAACTCAGTACCGAAATGATTCTTGCCGCTGACGGGGTCGCCGATTGTAATAAACTCGTCACCCTGAAGCCCTGAATTCTCGTTGAACTCGTCAAGCTCTGTAATTTTGGTAGTCAAACCGGCAACTTCCCCATCCTTAGTAAATGAGCCACCCTCGGTTGAACTTGCCCATACTTCTGTAGTATTGGCATTGACAGAAATTTGGTAATCTTCCCCCGTTTCCTGACCGCTTAGCATCAGATGATATTTATCACCCTGATACAAAAGATTGGCGGTGACGCCGGGGTTGTCCACATCGTTATTGATTAAGCCGACAAAATCCTCAAGCGTTGTTTCGCCTGCAACAGCCGTTATCACCCTTTCTATGTGGTTGTAGGAATAGATAAAACTGCCACCGCCTACATAATCGGTCTCATGACTAAAAGTTGAAGTGTCCTGTATCCACGTTTCGCTTGTCGCCAATTGATTGATTTCGATTGTATGAGAGCCTGGATTTGCATCAGACGACCCGCTAATGGTTAGTACATCAGTATCGCTTGAGGTAGTCGTGAAAATCTGTAAATCGTCGGCATCAGAAAGAGCTCTCACTGCTGTCCTGGTCGTACTGATTTTGCTCCGTAACGCTGTGAACACGGTTTCTTGTTCCTCGTAGCCAGCCTTTTTCACTTGATATCTGGCAAGCCTTTGGGCTTCGATTACCATTAACTGGGCAACTATCGACTTGGTATCAATACCAGTTGCCAACCCTGGAAGCCATATACCGGCCATGACCTGACTCCTAATTCCTGCTCTCTTTCTTACGTCCTATTATCAGTCGATTGACTCTATTTTCTATAGCCCTCACTTTTACTTATCGGCGTCAAAGCACTGAACCTTAAGTCGTGAGTTTACTTAGTGGTTGAGTATGCACCTGCCGGTTAGAGGCATTCCGCAAATTGCCGGACCTGCTCAAAACCGTTTGCTTCGTTGCGGACGCCATTAATCAAATTCATCCCCCGGTAAGAAGGGGTCTGCGACACAGATGCTATTCTTATCTGAAAAACTATAGGTACAAAATAAATCTGCTCGGTGTCTCAATTAGCCACTATTGTGATACGCTCCGAGCGCTTTTCTCCCCTCTCTAATCCGCCGCACTTGGTTGCCAACATGGTCTTTTTGGGCTGCGACGATAAGTATCAGTTTTTCGTACAATTTTGCCAAACGCTCACATTGTTCCTTGAATTTGGTTTGTTCAATCGCTTTTGTTCTGGCAAGCTCGTCAACAATTGAGTCGGCCTGCTCAGTCAGCGCTTCAAAATTGCGGTAATCACTTCTGCAAATTAGTTGTATTTGCTTTTCCAGCAAGGCCTGCAAAGTATCCAAGCTCGACGAAACTCGGCACGATTGCTTATCCAAAACAATATCGGTATTTTCGATACTCATCTCGCCTGCCCTGCTGCTTGTTTTGCCTGAGCCAAATCGTGTTCAGCTTCCTCGAGAAGATTAGCTGCATCGTTATTGTCGGGGTCCAAGGTTAAAAGATGGAGGAGAATTTTTTTCGACTGCTCAAACCGGTCGTCACTCATATATAGTGCCGCAAGAGAGAACATAACGGAGGTATCGCCCGGATGCATATCCAAATAAACCTCAAGATAGTGAATAACCTTTGCGAATGAGCCCATCTGACGTGAGGTTTGAAACAGTCCCAGGAGGGCCGCAAGGTTATCGGTATCCAACTCCAGGCATTTTAGATACATCTCAAAAGCCTGCTTATAGTCCCCTCTTCGCTGTGCGACCGTGGCCAGGCCGGCATAGGCCTTGGCACAATTGGTGTCCAGCCGACAAGCTACTCTAAATGCTGTCTCAGCATCATCAACAAGAGAGCTTTGCAGCGCGACTACGCCAAGTCCGATGTAGGGGTCGGGTTCATCAGGAGCCATAGTTGCCGCTTTCTCATAGCAATGCTGTGCCCGAGACCAGTCGCCGGCGGAGCAGTAGCGGTCACCGAATTCCTGCAAAGCCTCGTAACGCTGGGCCGAGTCGTATTCTTCAAAAATGCTTTTCTGGGGTCTCATTTTATGATTCATAGCAAAAGCAAACTTACTCCTGTTATGCCTGTAATAGCTCCTTACGTGTAAGCGCTTGTTCTACTCCTTTTAAGTGGTTCGAATCGCCGAACCAGGATTTCTTTCTTGCCTATCGAGCCTTGCCGCCGGCAAAAGCGTACCTACTCCTGCTTACCGTCAATTTACTTTTCAACCGAGTTTGGCTGCGGCATCGGCGTCGGCTTTTATGGACACACAGTGCAAATCCCGTGCCGTTAACCAAAAAACGAAGCCCAAGACGCCTGGAACTTGCGATTGTAAAGAGCCAACAATAAAACTTGTATAAATATCAAACATATCTGCTGTTCAAAGAGCCGAACTTTCCGCTTCTGGTATCAGTGGCTATCCAATAAAATCCAGCAGCGATACAGACATAATCCTTGCAGCCAACGATAATGACATCTGGTATAGAATCTCACGGCGAGATAGATCTATTGCGATTTGGGCTATGTCGGCCTCCTGCAAGCGCACCGCCTCGTCTTCCGTGTTATACTTCAGGTTATTTAAGCTGTCTTTTAGGTCCTCAAGGACTCCAATTCTTGAGCCTGTGGTAACAGAGTTTTGCACCAAAAGATTACTTACCTCCTCCAGCGAATTGGCTGAATCCTCCAGCAACAGCAGCACCCTGGCGTCAGAAAAGTCTCTTTCATTCCTCAATATATCCCGTATTGTTATGAGCGAGTTGAATATATCGTGAGCTCCGGATACGCTCACCAGCTCAACTCCGGTATTGACTATCCCCGTGGTATTAACATACAAGACCCGTCCATCCGGAGCCGTGACAGCTAAGCGGGTATTCCCGGTACCTTGCGTTGTCGTGTTTGGTGTTATAGTCACGCCTAACGAGTTATCGCCGGGCACTAATTCAGGAACATTGCCCAACGTATCAGCAAATGTAATAGTGAAGCCGTCTGTGTAGGTACCGGTTACTGCTACGTCGCCCTCATCAAGGTTCGACAAATTCTCAAGAGCAGTTTCAACCTCAGCAGCACCTTCATCCCATTGGATGGCAGCGGTCTTTTGTCCGTCAAAAGTTAAGGTAAAGCTACCCGACGTTGGTTCCGCGATAAAAGCCAATGTTTGCTCTTCCGCACCTTTCCCCTTATCAACGGTTACGTAATTGGTTCCATCGATAGAGAGTTTATATTCGGTAGGGCTCTCGTCGGCTATCGTTAGCCAGGTATAGCCTTGAACATTCGATGTCCCGCCCCCTGGTACAGCGCCGGTATTGCCCAGAAAGACGGGCGTACCGCGGCTATCAGAACGAAAGATATCGTCACCTATGTAAAAAGCGCTGGATTGCACTCCTGCAGCCACGTTTATGTTCAGTCCCTCAGTACTGCCCTGGTAAGTCACACTGGTGATTTCACCACCGGTGCGCTCCACTAAATAGGGCGCCGAGGTCGTATCACTTCCCCCAAAGAGATATTGATTCATATGTTTGAAATTGGCTAATGATACTACCTGCTCCAACATCTCATCGACTTTTTCTGCAGTGCTTTCTCGCTGACTTTGCCCGTAGATGCCGCTGGTAATCTGAGTTAGGTCTGCTCTCATCTCCTGAAATGCTGATGTCATGTTTTCAATCGCCGAACAGGACATTTCCAGTGTACTTGCGACCTGAGAGAGGTTATCAATATAATTTTCCAAAGACATCGTCTGGGAGCTGAGGCTTAAAACGCGGTAACCATCAGACGGAGCATCGGAGGGCCGATTTATTCGCGAGCCGGTAGCTGCCTGTTCCTGCAGACGAGCCAATGCCTCAGTGTGCAGATTCAAAGCAAAGCTGACATTGTTAAAAATATTATTCAGTGTTTCGCCCATTAAGACCACCCACGACAAATTCGGCTGTTTACATTATTTCCATAATGGATAGCGTCAACGAATGGACCGTGCCAAGATATTTAGCCATCGCCTGAAACATCTGTTCAAAAATCAACATTTTGCCGGCCTCATCGTTGATGTTAACACCGCTTATATCGCCTTGCTGACCGGCAAGGTTTTGGACTATAACCTCGATATTGTCCTCCTGCATTTGCTTAACGGAAAGCTGTTGACCGATACCCGTAACCAACCGGCGATAAAATTCCCCACACGTCAGATTGCTCAAACTACTTACAGCCTGGTCCTTCAAGTCTGCCATTCGCAAGGCATTAGTGTTATCGGTCATATCCGCACCCAGAGCAGTTGCTATCCGCCCGGGTGTAGCAGAAATATCCGAGCAAACCGCTATATTCGTGGCGCTGCTGCCACTGAAGAAAGTGTTGATACCAACCGCAGCCAACAAGCCGGAAGTGTCGGTATCGGTAAACACATCGATTGCGAAAGTATCGCCGGCAACTAAGTCGCCGGTGCTAAGGGATATCTTGATTCCGGTATTTCCAACATCAATCGTGTCACCTGCCGCATAGCCGGAACCAATATTGATGGTATCAATCGTGTTTGAGGCTCCGTCAGTTACTGTAAGTGTGAGGGTGTGAACTCCAACATTACCAGTGCCGGAAACCGTGAACGTCAAAGTGTCGTTCGAACTTCCGCTATAAATGCCTGATACACCTACAGTTGGGTTCGTGGACCCACTGAAATTAATATCGCCGGATTCAGGCTCAGGAAGGACGGCAGGCAGGAAATCAAATTTGTAGTCCGTATCGGCTGAGATGGTCAGTTGATTTGAAGAATTCACCGAAGCGGTCAGGCCGGTAATGGCATCAATAGCCGCAGCTACCTCGGTTAAGGTATCACAACCTGCATCATCGTCATCTGCATCAATATCAATTAACTCTCGCGTTATCACATCGGTGCTGCCGCTGGTATCGATAAGCCTTATATATATATTGCCGTCGGTTATGCTGAAAGACGTGTCGGATAAATCTTCACTTGAGTTCACCCAGCCGGTCAATCCGGTACCGGTAAATGAGCCGTAGGAACCTACTCCCTGAACATGGTATTGATTTATCTGTTGTATTATGGCGCTTGCCAGACTGTCCAAATCAGTATGAATATCAGAGACAAGCGAATTTTTTAACGACGACAGCCCACCAAGCTGGCCGCCTTGCACGTCTGTATAGTAACTGTACGCGTCGGCGATGCTGATTCCCAATTTACCATCCTGCAAACCCACCTCGAGTTCAGAGACAGATGTACCTGTCACCACGTAAATACCACCGGCAACAACATCAACCACACCGTACTCTCTGCTCTGCGTCTCAACGCCAATTAGTTCAGCCAGCTCTGTTATGCACTGGTCCCTTTGGTCACACAAATTGTTGGCCTGTCCGCCGATTATCTCAATTCCCCCTATTTTGTCGTTGAGCTCTGCAATCTGGCTTGACAGGGTATTAACCTGACTGATGGCGTTTTCCGCTTCCAATCTAATCTGTGTTTCCAGCGTGGTCAGAGATTCGCCCAACGTTCTGAATTGGCTGGCCATGTGCTGAGCATTCATCACCAACTGATTTTGCCAAATGACCTCTCCGGGATGAGCGCCGAGGTCCTGCAACGCATTGAAAAATTCATCTATCGCTGCGTTCAAACTGCTGCTGCCTGAGAGTTCTCCGAAAGTTGTTTCGACGGTGCGCAGAGAGTCAAGCTCACGAGAAAGCTGTGCCAAGGATGATTGCTGGCGAAGAATCTCCTGCTCCAAAAGACTATCTATCATTCTGGTAATGCCGCTAACATCAACACCGCCCCCTGTTATAACCGAGCCAACTTGCGTTGTATCTGCTGGAGCCAAGTTTATCCTCTGACGGTGATAGCCCGGAGTGGCCGCATTGGCAATATTGTTGCCGATTACGCCGAAGGCCTTCTGGGCCGCACTCAAGCCGCTTAATCCTATGGAGAAACTGTCCATATTTTACTCCGGTAAGAACATAGTCTCTCAAAACTGCAAACTTACAAAAGCTTCTGTCATCCCCCGCCTGGTGGATCCCTTGGAATTGTAGACCATCCCGGCCTCGGCAAGACCAAAGACACTGTTCAGAAGCTGGCGGTTAAATCTGGCACAATCTAATAAAAGCATCGCCGTGCTCAAATGTTCTCTCTTAAGCTCCTCGGTTAATGCCCTCAATTCTGCCTTCTTTCCAGCTACTTTAGCTTTTCTTTCTGCCGGCAGGACAGTCTCCAGTCCGGATAGGGTCACCTGCTCAAGACCACAGTCCAACGCATGCGCTAAGTCCTTTCGTATCGACTCCCGCTTTATTTCGTGGCTTCTGTAACTGTCAGATTCAGCCTGGATGCTCCCAAGCAGCCTGCCCAAATCAGTTTCCTTTCGCTTGACAACCAGAACTCGAAGCTCGTTTAACCACGACAGACTCCGCTGCATATGCTGAATATCTCTATCAAGAACAATAAGCAGCTCGTCAACCTTGTCTTCAATCTCGACTGTCGTTGCTTTCATAGGTCCTTATCCGGATGTTTCCATTGTTGTTTCCCCCTGACTTAGTTCGGTCATGAATCGGTATACATCCTTCCACAATCCGAAGCCGCCATTGTTTGCGATATGCTGCGATAAATAGATGGAAAACAGTCCCTGAATCTGCTTGGAGACCCCATCCTTTTCAAAACCCCATTGGCCGATGGCGTTGGCCATCTCGTCCAGCAATTTTTTGATGAAGACCGACTCAAAATCTTTGGCTGCTTGTTTCTTCCTCTCTTCTGTCATGGCGTGGACTTTGCCGGACTCCAATTTTGCAATCTTATTGTGGAGACCTATCCGGCTTAAATGCTCAAGCGGAGCTGGCGGTAATACCTCCCCAGTCAATATCAATTTGGCGTTATCCATTAGAGCTGCTCCTTGGTTACCATTTTGCAACTTACTCGATTGTGTCCGTCTACATTATTTCCAGTTTGGCCTGAAGGGCGCCGGCCTTCTTCAAGGCATTAAATATCGCAATCATGTCTCTCGGTGTTGCTCCTATGGCATTGAGGGCCTTGGCCAGGTCTGAGATTGTAATTGCTCTGGGCACTGGGATTAGATAAGCATCTTTCTCTTCGACTCCTATCATTGTTTCCGGAACAACCTGTGTCGTCCCGGCGTCGGAGAAAGGTGCAACCGGCTGGGAAACACTCGCGGTCTCTCGGATTTTCACAACGAGGCTGCCCTGTGAAATGGCAACTGCAGATATGCCGACATTCTCACCTACCACAATGGTGCCGGTGCGTTCGTTAATTACCACAACCGCCGGTACATCAACCTTTACCCCGGGCTTTGTGATTTCATCGATAAATCCAGCTATACCTGTCCGAGTGATTTCGTCAGGCACTCTAACTTTGATTGTACCCGGGTCAAGCACAGCGGCACTGTCCGGATAAATCTGATTGACGGCCTCGCTGATTCGCTGGGCGGTTGAAAAGTCACTGTTTCTAAGATTAAGTGTAACAAACCTTTGGCCTGCGATGTATTCGACGAAGGTGGCAAGTTCTGCCTTTTCCACGGTCGCGCCGCCGGGGATTCGACCGACTGTCTGATGGTTCTTTGTAATTGAGCCCTTATCTCCTGACGCTGCCCAGCCTCCGATAGAAACTCCCCCTTGGGCAACAGCATACACTTGGCGGTCAAGACCTTTCAAAGGGGTGGGCAAAAGCATTCCACCCTGTAAGCTCTTGGCATCTCCTACAGCAGAGACATCAGCATCGATTAGTGAGCCTTCACGAGCAAAAGGACCTAACTCAGCCGTCACCACAATAAGCGCAATACTGCCACCGGCAATATCGGCAGGAGAGACAACAATTCCTGAGTCACGCAGCAGATTCGTCAGCATCTGTTGTGATGGCTGGCTCTTATCGCCGGTACCGGCCAAACCAACAACCAACCCAAAACCCCTAAGCGGGTTGCCGCGAATACCCTGGATATCCACGATATCCTTTATTCGCTCGCATTGGCCGATTTCAAAGGTACTTAGCAAAACCACGAACAAAATTGTCAAACGAGATTTCATAGGCTATCACTTCCCAAAAAGTAGCGTAATTATTCCTAACAAAACCTAAAACGGCCATATTACGTCCATTATTCTGCTGAGCCAGCCGGGCCTATTATATGGTGCTCCGACGCCCTCGCTTCTGCTAACAATATGCAAATTTGCAACCTGCATGCTATTGACGGTATTGTTGAATGTAATGTCACTTGGCCTGACTATGCCGCTCACCTCAATAATCTGTATATCATCCGAGATATTACGCTTACAGGTCCCCATAACCACAAGGTTACCATTCGGCAAAATGTCTATGACGACCACGCTGATATAATCACTAAACTTACGGTCGTCCTTATTATTGGCATAACTGTCCAACGTCTTTTCGTATTCAGTACCAGTCCCAAAGCTGACCGCCGGCACGTTGGGAATAATATGGTCGATACCAACTTTTCCGTCGAAGTTGTTTTCATGAGTTGTCTTCTTCTTTAACTGTCTGTTGGACTTATTCTCCAGGTAACTCCTTTCGTAGATAATGATGGTGAGGACATCGCCTATGTTCCGGGCCACGTCGTCGGCGTATAAAGCTCTCATATTCTTATCTCTCTTGGCCCAGATAGAACCTGCACGCGAGCAGGTGGTCACGCCCAGCATAAAAACCATCAAAACAAGCAGCCAAACTTTTTTAATGTTCATTGCTAACTCCTTATCAGAAAAGAGGTTGGACGGTACCGTCCTCATTGACTCTGGCATAAATTATTCTCTTTGAGTCAACATTTTGAACTTTTATATATTCGCCACTTCGACCATCCCGCATAGCTTTTCCCATAGCGGTAATCAAAAGCCCGGGTATTTCAATTCGAATGACGACCGTTTGATTTCGCTTAACGATAACTACCGGATTTGCAGGAGCTACCATATACGGACGAATCGTAGTGTTTGCGGGGATCCGACGCTTGACAACCAGACCATAGGGTGGATTCCAATTGGCGGGCTCGGGGTAGTTTGAAAGGCTCTTTTCTATCTTGACATTCTCAGCGCTGACAGACGCACCTGCCGGAATATCAACCAACGATACCGCCTTGCGACAATTGTATTTCACGCGGAAAGGTACTTCACGCGCTCCTATCCGCTTTCCATCGACAAGAACGCCAATCTGAACCTTAGCCCGGCTTTTTGCGCCGCCTTTGACCAAACGGGTTGACAACTTTATATCCTTGCTCGTATCTGGCAAGACCAGGTCCTTTGGTACCCACACCGGGGTCAGCCGGCCAAGCGAAGGGTCTGGAGGATTTTTCTCCAGAAATGAACGTGCCAGCTCAACGAATTTGCTGCCGTTTATAATTTGCTGCTGCTGTTTTACCTTTATCTTCTCGGCACCGCTCAATCTCACCGTCGAGGCGGGGATTCCATTGCAAGCCAATCTGCTAAGGACCATCGGTCGATCGATGATAATTTTCTGGCCCGGCGCCAACATCCGACCTAAGGCAATCTCACTTGCCTTCGCAACAAGCGAATCTTCGCCGCGGATTATGCTGACCTGGCCCAGGCTGATGGTATCATCTTTAATTGTCATCTCCCTCGGCAGATAAATCCAGAGAGCAAAATCTTCCTCTGCACCTCCGACTTTATCACTCGCTATAACCTGGCAAAATAGCGCCGACACAAACACAGAAGTGATTACGATAATGCCAAGTGTTTTACTGCTCATAACTATCCTTGCCTAATATTAACTGACTATACTGTTTGCCGTTCGGAGCATATCGTCACCCGCTTTTATTGCCCTGGAGTTTATCTCATATGCTCTTTGGGCGGTTATAAGATTGACAAGTTCGGTCACCATTTGGACATTTGACTTTTCCAGAAAGCTTGACTGGATAGTGCCGTAACCATTTTCACCCGCCGTGCCGGTAGTAGGTGTTCCGCTTGCTTCGGTCTCAGCGAGTAGATTGTCACCTTCGCTGGAAAGTCCTGAGGCGTTAGGAAAACGGACCAACTGAATAGTGCCTACAACTGATTGCGTGCCTGAAGCATCAGTGACATTGACACCGCCATCTTTTCCAATACTTACGGAAGTGGCATCCGTAGGAACACTAATAGCCGGCTCTACGGAGTATCCGGTGGTGGTAACTAATTCTCCGTTGCCATTCATCTGCAGCGCACCATCACGGGTATATCTTGTATCGCCGTTTGGCAACGTCACCTGCAAGAACCCATCACCGCGAATAGCGATGTCGAGTTTTCGGCCGGTGTTCTGAAATTCGCCGGCAGTAAAGACTTTTATTGTAGATGCAACACGAACTCCACTTCCAATTTCCAGCCCGCCCGGGGTATTAACACCAGAAGACACCTCTGTTCCTGGTTCCCGCAGAGCGACGTAAAGTAAATCCTGAAAGTCAATCTGGCTGCGCTTGAAGCCGTTTGTGTTGATATTGGCAAGGTTATTAGCGACCACATCTACCATCGTCTGCTGAGCCGTCATACCCGTTGCCGCAGTGGAAAATGCCCTTAACATAATACTGTTCTCCTTAGCTTAAGTTTTCATAAAGTCAAAAATGTCTCTATGCCGTAGCCACGTCCATAATACTGCCCGAAGCTTCGCTCTGGGCTGACAGCAGCTTCATATTCGCTTCGTACAATCTCGACACCATTATCATGTCCACCAGCTCCTCAATCATCTTGACGTTGGACGCCTCCTGATAGCCTTGCTTGACAACTATATTCTCGGCGGCGACCGGTTCGATATTCTCGTCCGGCATCTCGAAACAGTTCGCCCCTGCAGGTACAAGTTTGTTCTCGTTGTCTGCAAAATTGACAAGTCTGAACTTGCCAATTGCCTCACCACCGGCGCTGATTGTCCCGTCGCTTGAGACACTCAGTTGTGAAAGTCCCACGTTGCTCGGAATTGTGATCGGCCCACCTTCGCCCGCTACGAGCCGGCCATTGCAGTCGACTATTTGACCATTTTGGTTCGTGCGGAATGTCCCGTTGCGTGCGTAAAGCGGTCCCTCTGGTGTCTCTATTACAAAAAGCCCCTTACCGTATAAAGCCATATCAAGCGGCCTGCCTGTCTCAACAATACTGCCCTGAGAAAAATCAAATGCCGAATTCAAATCAATGGTGCCGGGAGAATATGTCTCTTCCCCCGCCTCGCGGGCCTCAAGCGATTTCGAGAATGCGTTCGACATACGCTTGTATCCGACCGTACTCACATTGGCCAGATTGTGCGTAATGATGTAAAACTCCTGCATTAACGCATCAATGCTTGTACTGACCTGGTCTGTAATTTGCGACATTTCAGACTCCTTGCACCGCTGAAGGCTCCAGAGCATTTTCCTCCGCACCTGCCGATGCCGGCACACCCTGTGCCGCAGCGCCTGCTCTTAAAGAAGCTGTATTGGTAGCACGGACCAACTCACCTATGTCCGAGTCTTTGAGTCCGACCAACTCAACCGCAACTGAAAAACCGTCCTGTGTGTCTCTGATGTGCCTGACCTCGCCAAAATGTTGTACTACTTTTGATGTTGGTGTTCTGCCGGTTTCCTCCACATCCAATTTAAATATAACCAAAACCCTCCCGCCTACCTTCGTTTCCAACGGAGTTTCTATTCGCAAACCAGGGCCGGCCAGCTCAGTGACAGTGGCTCGGATAAACTCCGGTGGCCCCCACCCGCCGTCTGGGACATTTGCTAAGCTCTGTTCCGCCTCAGGACCCTCCTTGCTGCCGCCAAGGTCCCCTGCAAGCGTTCTTGCAAACGGAAACGGTGCAATAAAAGCAGGTTCGTTTACCGGAACACGCAGGAAACGACGCCGATTGATGAACCGCACATCGTCACTGTGATTCAACACCATGATGTCACCATCATAACTGAGCACTGAGGTGTCGAACTCCCAAACCGAGGCGCCAAAATAGTAATGCACCCGCCAAACCTCACCAAAGGTAATTCTTACCGGAATTGTCAATTTGACCGTCAGCTCAATATCATTGTTTTCCACCACGGTCGCCTCAATCTCGTCTGAAGAGCGGTTCGTTCGGCGAGTAAGATGAACTTTTCTACCTTCTGGAACTTGCCTGCTGCTGAGCTTTTCCGACCTGGTCGTAAAGCCAAGCTTTTCACGCAAAAAAGACAGCTCCATTTTCAACTGCGTACCTGCTTGTGGACCTTGTTGTGCCAGATCTTGTTCAATCATTCTTGCGGCACCGCGGTCGAAAGCAGATGCCATCGTAAAAATCGCTTCGCTCTCGATGAGTCCCGCATAGTCTGCTATAGTCAGCAGAATTTGACGCTCACGCTCACTCAGGCCGGCTTTATCGGCATATTCATCAAACAGCTGACTGGAAAGCTTCCGCCTGGCCGCCATCCGCTTATAGCTGACAACAAAAAGCAGTACAGTTAGTACGATTATGGTAACGGCCATCATTATGATAAACCAGCGCGCGGTCACAAAGCCCATATCAATATCAAACTCTTTACGGGCGGCGTCCCAACGCTGTGCGGGGGTAAGTGCCAGAACAATAACGGACAAGTTGTCTTTGATTACAGGCAGCCCTATCATCATAGCTCCAAAGTTACTATCTGATGAGAGTAGTCAATTCCCTCAGTATGTCATTGGCAACCCTGATAGTTCTTGCGTTGGCCTGGAAGCCGTTTTGAGCTTGAATCATATTGATAAACTCGGTCGCCACATCGGCGTTGGATTTTTCCAGTGTCCCGCCATGTACAGAGCCAGCGCCACCGGCCATGGCCTCCGTAGCCACCGCAACGCCGGAGTTGGCCGAGGTGTTGAAGTACCCGCCGCCGGCGCTTTCCAGAGCTGCCGGGTTCTGGAATAGCGCTATCCATAAGGTAGCAATGTCTCTCTTGATGCCGTTGGAGAACGCGCCGATAAGCGTACCTCTATTATCAACTGAAACAGAGCTAAGATTGCCTTTTTCATACCCGTCCTGCCCCCTTGCCACCGCGGTCGAGTTACCGGCGAACTGTGTTAAGCCATCCAATTCACCTGCGGTCCCCATTGATACTGCGATGGTTTGTGGATTTGCGGTATCGAATGTGTATGTAACCACGAATTCGGATGTATCACCTATGGCAGTATTTAAGCCAGAGTAAGAACCATCACTGGCGTCAAACTCTATACTTCTGATTCGTCGATTGTCGAAAGTTATATCATCTATAATGCCCGTGATTGAGGTAAGTACCATATCCCAGGTATTGCCAGTATCTGTTCGGACGAACGCACCGGAGAGAACATGTTTGCCACCCTGAGCATCGTAAACTGTAATGCTGACGTTTTTCACTTCCTTTCCGCCGACAGTCGTCAGTTCGAAATACGTCGGCATCGTCAGTGTGCCGTCGCCGCTCCAGGCCATATCGAAATCGGATCGGCTGTAGCCGCTGGCACTCTCGGTTATCACTATCTTGCCGGCGGACAAAGACGCCGTCGCAAAGCTGCTGAGAATACCCTCACCCGCTACAGCAACGCCTTTGGTCGTTTCCGCAATCGAAGAGCCCGCTTGGGTTGGGCCGCCTGTCATGGCGCTGAAATCAAAGCCAATCATACCAACGTCACCTGCGGTATTGCCGAACGTAAATGTCAGACCTGCTGTACCTGCATCCAGCTCTGTTCCACCTACCGTTATCTCGTCCGTGCCGACGGTCGACAAAGCGTTTAATGCCGTCTGAATTGTGCCTGTAGATGCGCCAAATGCAATCTCTCCGGTTGTCTGCCCATTGTAAGACAGGTGAAAGTGACCGCCGGTTGCTACGGCATCAGGAGTCAATGTTTGCACTTCGGAAGTCGCAGTGCCGCCAGTGGTGCCGTTGAGCTTGTTCAGTATATCAGCCAATGTGGTGGTCGAATCCACACTCTGGGCCAGGGCAACCGTTGGTAGTGTAGTGAGCGAACTCAGAGCTGCGCCGGCCGTATTATAACCGGTGTAGCTAATCGTACCGGAAGTCAGCGACCCGGTATATTCGACGAGGTCTTCGATTTTTGTGCTTGCGGTAGCAACCGCGCCACTACCAGTGGTAAAGTTTGTATTCGAGGTTAACTTTTGCGTTTGTGTGGTGGCCAATACTGCGTCAGCACTTAGGTTGCCGGCTACTGTCATTTGTGATGTAGCTCTTGGCATGATCGGTACATCGTAAGGGACATGAATATTACTGATGCCGCTGGCCTGGAAACCGTCGCTTACACCCACATCACCAATACGCTGAACAAGATAACCATT
Source organism: uncultured Pirellulales bacterium (assembly GCA_964582985.1). Taxonomy (GTDB): domain Bacteria; phylum Planctomycetota; class Phycisphaerae; order Sedimentisphaerales; family Anaerobacaceae; genus CAZQYB01. The sequence continues at coordinate 35,723 of CAZOUM010000003.1, forward strand.
GGTTGGGTCAACTAAATTCGAGTCTGCGTCAACTGCAAATGCACCTGCACGAGTATAGATATTCCCCTCGCTGCCTTTCAGTACAAAATAGCCTTCCCCTTCCATCGCCATATCCAGTGGATTGCCTGTATTTACCAGATTGCCTTGAGCCATATTGGGGACTATACCGCCTATTCCAACGCCACTGCCCATCTGCTGAGGGTTGGTGCCGCCGATAACAGCCGTCGGCGCCGATGCCTTCTTTATTGTCTCGCTCAGCAGTTCGGCAAAAGTTATTCTGCTGGCCTTAAAAGCAATAGTGTTGACATTGGCCAGATTGTTACCAGCGACATCCAACATTTGTTGGTGGGCCTGCAACCCTGTGACTCCGGTTGATAATGCAAAACTCATTTCTGTCTCTCCTTAATATTTTATCTTTAGAATCTCAATCTGAACTTAATTTTCTACCAATACCACTGCATCCAGGCCGACGGTGTATTCTTCCGCGTCTCCACCATCACCAACTGTTACTCCCAAAAGGCTTTGGCCTGTCTCAAGGTCATTAAAAACCGAATCAACGGTGCCAACTACTTTATCCAATACACCGCTCATCTCATCTCTTACATAGAACGTAACATTCTTGCCCAACAACGAATTGGCATAGTTGCGGTTGATAGTGACAAGAACATCCGCAAAGCTCGAATTCATTGATTCGAGCTGCTGCAGCGATGAGAACTGTGCCAGTTGAGAAGCCATTTCGTTATTATCCATCGGCTCCAGCGGATTCTGGTTTCGCAGTTGTGTAATCAGCAGTTTCATATAATCCATTTGAATGTCACTTGCTGACGCCATTGATGATACTAAGCTCATAATTCTTCCCTTTTCTCAAAAATTCCTTTCAACTGCTCAAGTCGCATTGAAACGAGCAGCCGAATCAGCAAATTAGCAACTGCTGTGCCACGCTGAAACAGACGACGTTTTTTTTGGGAGATAACCCCTTGTCATAACAGAGATTAGGAAAACAAAAAAACACAACAGAACCGGGGACTGGCTATGCTCATATACTCTTTCTCAGGACAAATTCTCCTACCGCCAGAAGATTTTACCGGCTCAGCTTAATAGTCGTGCCAGAAGTTCTTGTTGTTCAACGTTCGACCGATTCGGTGACATTAGGACGTCCCATAAGAAACGACAGCGGCTGACTATAAGTTTGGCTTTCCGATTCTACTTTTTAGTTTACTAAAATGCCCGATAATATTAGCGAATATTATCAACACGGCTTTGAGTCCAACGAACCAGTGACATTATTGGCCCGTCCCATAAAAAATTAAAGCCGCGTTTGGGCATCTGTCGATTTACTGGGCATCCATAATAAGGAAATATTAAAACAGTGGGGGGATAAAGCCTTATGGTTCCGAAACAAGTATGAGTTTACGCAGAATTGTCGCGGTAAGCAGGAATTCGGAAGTTCAACAGTTAGCTCAGCGAGTCGCTCGGGAATTATTTGTAGCCGACGACCTGCACGAAGCGCTGGACATAATTGAAACAGTCAAACCCGATTTGGCCATCGTTGAGCAATGCTTTGAGCACACCGGCATCCGGGAACTTCTCAGTGCGACCGATAAAAATTCAACGAACGTCCCTGTAGTGATAGTCGGTAGCGACAACAGTGACACCGACCCAGCCGCGGAGTTTGTACGAATGGGAGCCTATGACTACCTGCAGGGCAGCAAAGATTACAGCCGGCTCGAGCAAATAGTAAGCCGGATAAGAAATAGAGCAAAGACTACCGACACAGAAAGAAATACAAGTGATTTCTTTGCCCAAGACTATGCCGCCTCCGTGTGCATGGTTGGCCGCAGCAAAGCAATCCTAAGTACTCTCAAAACAATAAAACTTGTGGCAGCCAGTCGCTGCAACCCCATTTTAATACTCGGCAAAACAGGCACAGGCAAGGAACTCGCGGCCAAGGCAATACACACCCTCAGACATCCGGACGAACCGTTTGTGGCCGTAAACTGCGCAGCCCTGACTGCGAACCTGCTGGAGAGTGAGCTTTTCGGCCATGTGAAGGGCTCTTTCACGGGTGCTGACCGTGAAAAAACAGGGCTTTTGGAACTGGCTGGTTGCGGCACGCTCTTCCTCGACGAAATAAGTGAAATGCCAACAGACCTCCAGGCCAAGCTGCTGCGAGTTCTTCAGGAAAACACATTCCGTAAAGTTGGAGGTGTCAAATGCATTTCCTGCAACGCTACGATAATCGCCTCAAGCAATCGCAACCTCAACAAGGAAATCCAGGCTAATCGCTTTCGGCATGACCTTTATTACCGCCTAAGTACTTTACCGATAACTATTGCTCCTCTTAGAGCACCCGAACGAAGACAGGACATTCAGCTTTTAGCTGAATATTTCCTCAAGACATCAACCATATGCCCTGAAAAGGTCGGTAAGATAACCTCCCTGACCAAATTGGCCATTGAAGCTTTGGAGAAACATGATTGGCCTGGTAACGTCCGTGAGCTGCGTAACGTTATCGATAGAGCGATACTGCTGGAAACAACAGACAAAATCGGACTAAGCAGCATCGTAATTACACCGACCGAATGGAGTGAACCGTCAGAGAACCACATCAAGGATTTTTCGCTGGCAAAAGCCGAACGCGAGCTCATCTGTCGGGCCTTGCAGGAAACAAGCTGGCAAAAAACTCAAGCTGCTGCCCTTCTTGGAATAAGCAGGGCGACTCTATACGCAAAGGTCGAGGCGTATAACATCCAAAAGGGTGCGTATGCCTCAAAAAAGGTGCAAAATGAAGCCCCGGCACACCCCTTATCCCAGCCTGCAGCAGTTCCATAAAACAAGAATTCGGCCCGCTAATTCTAAACCGCCGCCACCGCTCTTTTCCGTCCACGGTTGTTTGCTGCCTGCTATCATCTTTGAGTTTGAGCTATTGTGCCTGCGCACCGTAAATTTCTGTCAGAATATCTACACGCTCGTACAGAATTCCAACACCAAATCTATGCGCAAAACGCCTGCTACAAACCAAAGAGAGCGATTTTCCTGGCAAGACGGCTATAAATATACTTCGTCGGTCTCTTGTGCCAAGGTCTGGCACAGTTATTGCAACGTTCTCAGTAGTGGTTGCTGTTCCCACTTTGCGGTCTATCGCAAAATGGGGTCCTTGGAAAATGCGCTCTCATAGTCCTAACAGGCACGTTGCTGCTGGTAAATGCTACACTGAGAGCGAAGCTGGAAGCTATGGCAACAGAGAATCAAAAAGTTGTACCCAAAGAGAATACCTCCGAGCTGCCATCGGACGATGAGCTGTTCGCAACATCGGACAATGAGCTGTTCGCAACAGAGGTATACGAGCAACCCTCCGACAGTGAAATATTTGTCGGAGACAAAGATTTTTTCAAGCAACTGACAAAGTCGGACGAGCCTCCTGCGGCTAAACGACCTGCCGCTAAACGACCTGCCGGTACACGACCTACCGGTATACGCAGGCTTCTACCAGCACTAATTAAGCAGCGTTTCTCAACCCCTCAGAAAATCCTGATTGTCGGCATTGTCGCGACTGTTGCAGTGTTATCGTATGCTTTGTTGAAATCTCCCTCAGGACCTGTCGCCCTTCAGCCACCAACGCCCACCGGGAAAATACCACCCGGCTCCGGGCAAGCGCCTTCTCCGAAACCATCAGCCGAGGATTTCATCAAAGGACGACAGCAGCAGACCCAAGAATTGCAACCAGCGCTTTCGCCAACACTACCACTGTCCTTAAGAGTTGCTGAAACATTTTATCGAGAGGGGAGTTACGACAAGGCTTTTGCTGCCTACAATCAGCTTCGACAAGCCCTTCCAATGGGTCCGCAAGAGGAATTGCTCAGAGATTTTCTTCAGCTAAAAATGGCCTTGTGTACGAAAAAAGCTGCTGATTTTGACCAGGCCAATCGCTTACTTCGAACGGTTTCACAAAGCCGCTCCCCTATTGTAAGGACCATAGCCAATTACCACCTTGGCCTGCTCGAGATGCAGAAAAAACAATATTTCAAAGCGCGAACCAGGGCCTATCAGACGATTGCCTTAATTAACGCAGTGACCGCGGGTGGAGATTGGGTCGTACCGCTAAGGCGTGATTGTCACTTCCTGGCTGCCGAATCAATAACCAGAAAAGCCCTTTCTCTCTGCGCCGCCGACAAAGACATTCCTCCGAATTTATGGGGTGACAGGACAGAGGTCGACCCCTTCACCAGCATAAGTGACGCTGAACTGCGACCCTTCTTGAACTCCGGCTCAGAGCAACTAAGTAAAGGGCTGCTCGTCCCCCAGGTTCAAAAGCTCGCTAACCCTGATACGCCGGGGCCCCCTCGCTGGTCCGTTATTTGTCACGGGGCATCAATTGAAGAACTCCTCACAAGATTCGCTGCCAATGCTGACCTTGATATTCACTGGACATCTGGTCCCAATTCGGCAGGGATTCGAACACGGCCGGTTAGTCTATATCTGCCTGCAGCAACGACAGAGCAATTTGCCAAAGTGGCGGCGGGCTGCGTCGGCTTGTCGGCACGTCTCGGCGAAAACGACATCATAAACGTCTCCAACCCGGTGGACTACTCATCTTCTTCCGAACACGTATCTTTACTTATTGAAGAAGCTATTTCACTCTGGCAAAGATTCCTGCTTACGTATTACGACGACAAACGCATCCCTAACGCTCATTTTGCCCTGGGACTTTTAAAAGCTGAAAAAGGCCAGGTAATCGATGCCATTGCAGAGTACAAGCTGGTTGCTAATCGTTTTTCGAACACACCTTTGACGCCGTTCGCTTTATTGAACTCGAGCAAACTTAAAACTAATCTGTGTGACTATCTTGGTGCCCGGAAAGATTTGGAGCAGCTCATTGAGCGAGATCCTGATGCAGAAATTGCTAACCATGCCTGTTTGTACCTCGCTGATGCCACAATGAAATCAGGACGCCAGGCAGAGGCTGCACGGCTCTACCGAAAAGTTTATAATCTTGGCTTCTCTTTAGAAACACAAGCCAATGCTGCGCTTGGGGCCGGTAGATGCTCCTACAAGACGAAAGATTTTCAATCTGCGGCAAAATGGCTGACTCGCTACGTCGGTCTTGCCAGGGACCACGTAAGCAAGGACTTGTATTCCGCCTGTCTTCTATTAGGCAAGAGCCACTTGGCCTTAGGAAGACACCAGCAGGCATGTGACGCGTTTCAATATGCGTTGACAGGGCAGCTTTCGCCGGAAGAGTACGTTGAGGCTGTCTCAGCATTGGTTGGAGCGCATTCAAAGCTTGGCAATTTCATCGAGGCGCTCGATGTATTAGAAAACGTACAACCCTGGGAGTTATCAGAAAAAGAGTCCATCGAGATGCTTCTGCTGAAAAGCACAGTTCTTCGGAAAATAGGTCTTATTGATAGAGCCGCTGCCGCACTCCTCAGTAAGGCTGAATATATCTCCGAGCCGCAATTGAGAACCAAAATATTTTTTGAGCTCGCTAAATGTCATATCGCCGAGGGAAATTTCAGACTTGCGCGTGGTGGATTAGCCGAGATTCTTGTCAACGTCGACCCCGGACCTTTGGCACACGAAATCGCAGTGACATTGGCCGAGGTCTGTTTGAAACTGGGACAAGATTCCCAGGCTCAGTCTGTCTGCCTGCAGATTTTGAATTTAAACCCGTCGGCACAAATAAAGCAAGAAGCCTTGAACATCCTGGCCGCAACTTACAACCGCCAGAAGAATTATGATAAGGCGGCATTGGCTCTCTCCGGCCAATGGGATGACGCCGAAACGCAAAGCGAGAAAACCATGCTGGATGACGCAGCAGGTGCAGATAAATCACCCACAAGAACCAAATAAAGCAGGACACTCGACAGATGAAAACAAACAATGAAAATTTAACGCAAAACTATGACTCAGGATTCAAAACTTCCTCAAGTTCACGATTTACGGTCTGCGTCTGTGTTTTTTGCTTTTCGGTTTTGGCTTTTGGGGTTTTCTCCTCTGGCGCCGCTGCAGAAATCCCGCCGGAACAACTGAACACGACCGGCCTTCTTATGTCACACTTGACCGAACTGCTGCAAAATCCGAGCATGCTGAATATCCCCTTGCAAGTTGCCGAGCTTGAGCCAGCCTGGCTGATGCCGGCACAAATCAACCCCTTCCTGTGGAAAGCAGGTGACATTGCCCCAGTGAGCTTTGTCGCTCAAGCTGACCAAATCGTGCCGCAAAGCAGCTTCAATGTTTCAGAAGACCCAAACAGTCCCGAAGAACCTAACCGCAGTAAAGAGCCTCCGGAACGAGTATCATTATACACGCCGATTCGAACTAAGGCCCGAACACGCATCGGGCGACAACTGTGGCAGGCCCACATTACCCCGCCCGAAAGCAAAAACGACAATAAAAACGAAGACGAAATTAGGCGGTTAATTGGGCAAATCTACTCCATCGAATTCAAACCGCCCAGCGAAATGCCCGAACCTGTCATTGTCGTTGAGCCGTTGCAAAAACCTGAACCCAATCAAACTCCAACCGATATAGAGGTGCCGGAAGAACCTGAACAAAAAGTCGCGCCCAAACTGCCGTACGAGCCGCTAACAGACCAGACATTACAAATGCTTACAAATCTATTGCAGCATCCTGACCAACTGAACAATCCTTTCGAATTAGGAGAAGTTCTGTTTCTCAGCGGTCATATAAGAGAAGCAGCCGTTGCCTACAAAGAAGCCCTTAATCGCAAGAGGCCGGATGAACCAGGCTCAGCTAAGGATAGGGCCTGGATTTTGCTCCAAATTGGCAATTGCCTGCGAAATGATGACCCGCCAGCCGCAGCGAAGACGTACGGCCAATTGATTAGAGAATACCCCGACTCGCCATGGGCAGATTTGGCTAAAGCTGAATACAAATTGATTGACTGGTACCTGAACGATAAGCCCCGAGAGATGATTGCCGAAAAGCGCTCTTCAGATTCCTCAATCGAGAATGGAGTATCCCGGAAGTGATTAAAACACAAGCAGACAACATAAAGCAACTCGAGCAAAGACCCGACAGTGCCAGTGTCTTGATAGTTGACAACGACCCTGAATTCGCTCGGCTAACGCTTAAGATTCTGGCCCGCAAGGGAATTCGTGGAACCATTGCTACCGACAAAAGAACCGCTCTTGATTTTCTCAGCAAAGACAACTACAACCTTGTATTCAGCAGTGACAATATGAGCCCACAGGCTAACCTGCCCGGCCGTTCACAGAGCACTTTCGAGCTGCTCAGGAAAATCAGAGAAAATTCGCCGGAGCTGCCGGTAGTTATGATAGCCGAAGCTGAAAACCAGAATACTCAGAACCAACAGCAAACTATTGAGACAGCCGTCAAGGCCATCCATCAAGGCTGTTGTGATTTCCTTATCAAACCTGTCCGCCAGGAAAGAATCGAAGCCCTGTTGGACACGTTCCTGCCTAATCACAGCGTTTCGACCATAGCTTCAGCAGAGGACCACAGTTCGCCGGGACGCAACCTTTACCTGATTGTGGGCAGGAGTCCAAAATTACTCCAAACCGTTGAGCTGGCTAAGAAAATAGCCCCCACGTCGGTGCCGGTCCTGATAACCGGGGAAAGCGGAACGGGCAAGGAGCTTATCTCTTATCTGATTCATCACAACAGCAAAAGGGACGACCGGCCATATGTCCGAGTCAACTGTGCGGCATTGAGTGACTCACTTCTTGAAAGCGAGCTGTTTGGCCACGAAAGAGGGGCCTTCACCGGCGCCTACACGCAGCGCAAGGGACGATTTGAAATGGCACACGGTGGAACCTTGCTATTAGATGAAATTGCCGAAACCCCCATTAGTTTTCAGGCAAAACTGCTGCGGGTACTCGAACAGCAGGACTTCGAACGTGTCGGCGGAAGCGAAAATGTCAGAGTCGATGTTCGAATAATAAGCACTACCAACAGAGATTTGCAACAAGACGTTCAGCAGGGCAGCTTCCGTCGGGACCTTTACTATCGGTTAAGTGGGGTAAGATTAGTTATTCCGCCTTTGAGGAAACGCACCGAGGACTTGCCCGACCTTATATGGCATTTTGTCAACCTCTACGCGCGCGAAGCACAGCGCCGTATCACTAAACTTGACCCTGCAATGATGGATATTCTTGCCAAATACGACTGGCCCGGCAATGTTCGGCAATTGCGAAATGTTGTGTTGACATCGCTGATTTTTGGCGTCGGCCAAACCCTGTCGTTAGCTGATGTCTCCTGGCTTTTTGATGAACTTCAACCACTCCCGCAAGAAGAGCGATATGACTTTGAAAAAAAACCAGAAAACACCCACCAAGACGTTACTCGGTTACCAAGACTGGGGGGAATACCCCTCGTGCAATTAGAACGACGGGCAATTTTGGACACCTTACGTCGGACATCAGGCAACCAGACCAGGGCTGCAAAGGTATTAGGCATCAGCGACCGAACGTTGCGAGATAAGATACGCCGGTACCGCCAGCAAGGATGTTTGGAGTTAGCGCGATAAAGATGTTTTTGTAGCAAGAATTTGAGACAAAGGAAAAAAAATGGCAAAAGAAGATGATACAGAAAAACAGGAAGACTCACAGGCAACAAAGAAAGAGGATGATACAAAAAAACAGGAAGACCCACAGGTAACAAAGAAAGAGGATGATACAAAAAAAGATGATACAAAAAAACAGGAAGACTCACAGGCAACAAAGAAAGAGGAAAAGACCTCAAGCGGCGGTATGTTGCAGTGGATAATAATGGCCGTCGTAGTGATTATTTGTATAGGCGCCGGCTTCGGGGTCGGTCGAATATTGGGCGGTAACGGAACGCCTGAACCGGCCCAACCGCCCGAACCGCCTCAACAAGACCAACCAACTCGGATAGAGAACATAAAAGAGAACGATTCAACAACGGATTCGCAAAAAGGCTGGTACTATGAGTTAGAGCCCATCGTAGCTTGTCTTGATGAACCTGATGTAACCCGATATATTCGGGCAACTCTAACACTGAAACTCAGCTCCGAGCTCGATGAAAAGCGAGGTACTGCTTTACTTGAGGAGAAAAAACCTGTCTTGATAAACTGGCTTTCCATCTACCTTGCGGGTCTAAAGCTCGACGACATCAGAGGCGAGACGAATCAGAGACATATTCAGCTGCAAATACTCGACGCTTTCAATGAAAACCTTTTCCCCGATGCCAGGCCTCAAATCAAGAAAATCCTTTTTAAGGAATTTGTTGTACAATGAGCAGTGCTCCTGATAACAACATTAGCAGAATAAAGCTACAGAATATCCTTGCGGCTATTGGTTCCGAGCCGGCCGAAGATACCACACTAATAGAGTCCACCGAATACGATTGGCACCGGCCCCGCCACTTCAACAGCAGGGAGCTCGAGAAGCTTGATGATTTCACAAGAGAAATAGCCGCGATGCTCAGCAAGAAACTTACAAACTTACTCCAAAATAGCCTCGAGGCGACAGCCGCTTCAACTACGCAACACTATGCCGATGAGTTTCTGAGTCAAACCTCAGAGGAAAAAAAGAACGATTACAACCTGGTTTTCGGTACCGACCAGAACCCCCTATGTGGAGTCGTCGGCATATCTTTGCAAACCGCAATTTTCATCGTGACGCAATTGCTCGGTGATTCCGAACCAGAGAAAGACTCAGATAGGGTCCTGTCCGAACTCGAAGAATCACTTCTGCTGGATATCATACACGCAATCGTTGAGACGCTTTCGAGCTCTTATGACAACTACGATTTTCATGCGACCGGAAGCATTGTCAAAGGCCAACCTTGCCTTGAACTGCAAGGCACAGAAGAACTCTGCACAATTATTTTCAATATCAAGAAAACCGGTTCGGAAAACAACTCAGAAGTTAAACTCTTAATGTTCTGTGATACCCTGGACCCTATCGTAGGAAAAACCACACAAGCTGCTGGCGAATTCTCGGCTGAAGATATTTCAAAAGCTATTGTTGACCGCTTGCAGGAAGCTCATGTCACTATCACTGCTCGATTGGGTTCCGCAGTGCTTACTTTTGAGGAAGTGATGAGTCTTCAGCCTTGTGACATATTACTGCTTGATAAAGAAATTGATGAGCCGGTCGAGCTAATTGTTCAAGACCAGGCATTGTTCCGCGGCCAGCCCGCAAAATCAGCCGGCAGCTACGCCGTGGTGATTACCGAGTTGTGTGAAATGAAATAGAAAAAGTCCAACTACAAACACCTGATACTTAAAAGGAACAAACACATGGCAGAAACAGCAGAAGCCACAGAAGAAAAGGCACAAGAAGAAAAGCAGCAACAGCAAAATGATGCTGCACAAGCAGACTCAAAAACACAGGTACAATCCGCTGAATTTTCCGAAGCTACGGGTGCAGAGGCCGCGGGTGCAGGCGGAAATATTGAAATCCTATTAGATATGAACATCCCTGTCACCGTCGCTATTGGCAAAAAAGAGATGCCGGTTCGACGACTTTTGCAGCTTGGCCCAAATTCGGTGTTAAAGCTTGATAAGCCCATTGACGCACCGGTCGATTTGTACCTGAAAGACACAAAGTTCGCAACAGGTAATGTGGTCGTGGTGGATGGCCGGTTCGCCGTAAAAATAAAAGAGATTGTTAGCTTTGGCGTCTCGACTGAAAACTCGACTGACGAATAAAGCACCAACCACAGCGAACTTTGTTTTGGAGAGAAAGGCATAATGGCGGTTGCTGATAAATCAGGTTCACTTGGAACGCTCGACACGCCCTTGGCGTTCCACAGTAACATCATTTTGGCTTTTGGTCTGGTGACAGTTCTCGCCACCCTTTTAATCCCCCTGCCGACATTTTTGTTGGATATGCTTCTGGCCTGCAGTATATCATTGGCGGTGGCTGTGTTAATAATTACCTTGTCGTCAAAAGAGGCGCTCGAATTGTCCTCCTTCCCGTCGCTGCTTCTTTTCGTAACCCTGTTTCGTCTCTCACTTAATGTCGCCTCAACCAGATTGATACTTCTGCAGGCTAATGCAGGGAAAATCATCCAGACGTTCGGCCACTTCGTTGCCGGCGGCAGCTTCGTCGTCGGGCTGGTAATCTTCTTAATTCTTGTTGTAATTCAATTCATAGTAATCACAAAAGGAGCTGAGAGAATAAGCGAAGTTTCCGCTCGTTTTACCCTCGATGCCATGCCCGGCAAGCAAATGGCAATCGACGCAGACCTGAACGCAGGAACTATCACAGATGAACAGGCCAACGAACGCAGGGGAAAAATTGTCAAAGAAAGCGAATTCTACGGTGCTATGGACGGTGCCAGCAAATTCATTCGCGGCGATGCCAAGGCCGGACTGATAATCACCGTAGTTAATATCATTGGCGGAATAGCTATGGGCCTCTCACATGGCGATACGGTTGGAGACGCAATAAGAACTTATTCTATTCTTTCCATAGGTGACGGGCTTGTAACCCAGATACCCTCGATGATAATCTCCGTAAGTTCAGGTTTTCTGGTAACCAAAATCTCGTCAAGGTATAGCGTCGGCCAGGACCTGAGCCGGCAGTTTCTCAAGACCAGCCAGCCATTGATTATAGCGTCGTTCGTTATTGCCGCGATGGCACTGGTGCCGGGACTGCCAAAAATACCGTTTTTATTGTTGGCTACCGGCACCGCCCTGATTGGGCGAGCTACGGCCAAATTCGAAAAAGCCTCTGAGAAAAAACCGGAAAAAGTACCACAGCAAACCATGCTGGACAGACAACCGGTCGAAGACCTGCTGGATATCGACAAAGTTTCCGTAAACGTCGGCGTAGGATTGATTAATATGGTTGACCCTCGCAAAAACAGCACCATCTTCGAGCGCATCGGAGCATTACGAAGAAAATTCGCCCAGGAGCTCGGCCTTATTATGCCTCTGATCCGGCTGCGGGACAACATCAATCTCGAACCAACCACTTACAAGATTCGCATCTCCGACCATACGGTGGCACAAGGGCATTTGGAGCCTGAAATGTTCCTCGCTATGGATTCCGGTACCGTCCAAACCAAAATCAAAGGCATTGAAACCACCGAGCCCGTTTACGGACTACCTGCTTTGTGGATTATGCCCATAGACAAAGAAAAGGCCGAGTTAAACGGATATACCGTTATCGACCCAGAGTCCGTCTTTATTACACACCTGTCCGAAACGCTGAAGAAACACGCTGATGAACTGCTGACGCGTGAGGATGTTCAACTGCTTGTTGACCGACTTCGCAAGATTCAGCCGTCGTTAGTCGGAGAGGTTGTCGGCGAACTCGTACCTATGGGAGTGCTTCAAACCGTACTGCGAAATCTTTTGAGAAGCGGAATCCCGATTCGTGAACTGATTACCATACTCGAATCGCTGGGAGAAAACGCTTCAAAAACTAAAAACACCAACACTTTAACAGAGCTGGTCCGCAAACGTCTCAGCAGAACCATTACCGAACAGTATAAAGACGAGGCCGGTAATATCTCGGCTATAACGTTCGAGCCTGCACTCGAACATCAGATGGCCGCAACTTTGCAGCAGGAAGGCGACACAATAAGCCTGGGTTTGCCGACCGAAACGGCAATGGAAATAAGCAGAAAAGTTGCAGAAGCCTGGAAAGCAGCGATGACAAAAGACATAGAGAAGGTGGTCTTACTGTGCGATGCGAGATTGCGAGCGCCTCTGGCAGCAATGTTATCACGAACGGTGCCCCCGTTGCCTGTGGTAGCTTATGACGAAATCGTGCCCGGAACCGAGGTGGAACCAATAGAGGTCGTATCGATTGAGCAAATTGGCTCAACAGTAACCAAAGAACAAGAGCTCATCGGGGTTTCAAATTGAAAATTATAGATTGGAAATCTTAGGTTGAATATGCCGTTAAACACTCGAACGATTGCGGTAAGCGTTGCTGTTATATGTTTTTTCGGCTTGAGCTTTGTTGGCTGGGTCAGCGAGCTTTCGCCGTTTGTTTGCTGGAAAAGAGCCATGATAGGGGCAGTGATTGCGTATATAGCGGCAGCTTGCGCCGTAAAAGCAACTAATGCTATTTTGATAAGCGCTATGATTACGAAGCAGATGGACCAACAAAAGGAAAAAGAAAGTGACGGTACAGAGTCAAAAAATTCCCGAACGTCCACTGGTTAAAGACGGCCAAAAGTACGCAAATGCCGTCACCGTGCGGGCGTATTCCAGCCCTAAAAGACAATCCGTCACGAACGTACGGATAGCTCAGTTTCTGCCTATGGTTCATAAAATAGTTCGGCGGGTAGTCACATATCTGAAGCCTCCGTTATCATTCGAAGATTTGGTCTCGGCAGGGACCGTTGGGCTTATCAAGGCCGCCCACGATTTCGATTCGTCTCACCAGGTCAAGTTCAAAACCTATGCCTACATCAGAATCAAAGGCGCCGTTCTCGATGAGTTGAGGGGTTGGTCTTTTGTGCCCGCAAGTCTAAATAAACAGATTAGCAATGCCTTCCGAACCAGCCAAAAAATCACCGAGCAGAACGGAACCCCACCTACCGATGTCGAGCTGGCCCAGAAACTGGGGATAACTATTGATAAACTTTACGAAACATTCGAAAGTGCCCGTGCACAGCATTTTGTTTCAATCGACAGCTTTAGAGATGATAACCCTCCACTGAGTAACCTCCCGGCAGCAACCAAAACAATAACCCCAGATAAGCAGGTCGAGCAAACCGAGCTTACAGACAAGTTAGCTGAGGCAATCCAGCAGCTGCCTGAACGCAAGCGGCAAGTCATCTTGCTCTATTACCGGCAGCACCTGACGATGAAGCAGATTGCCGAGGTTCTTAAAATTACCGAGTCACGTGTCAGTCAGCTTCACGCAAGCACGCTATTTAACTTATTAGTAAAATTGAGGCAATGGAAAGATGCCAGATAATGATTCCAATATAATAAAGCCGGTCGAAGGTTTACATAACATCGCAGGCCTGACTCCCGCAAAACGCCGTGAAGAGAGAAAACGCCGCCAGAACTTGCAACAGGAAGAAGCCCAGGAACCTGAACGCGAGCGAAATGAGCCGATTGATGAACAGGACTCCGGCAAATCCGCTGACGATAGAAATGACGAGAATACTATTGATTATTGTGCTTAATTGGAAATCGTCTCCGTGGTAAGAAAGAGTGAAAGGTTGGCACACAAATGGAAAAAACAACCAGACACGTCCTAAAAGCCGATAACGTCAAAATGGAGGGCCGATTTCAGCTTGGCCTGGACCAGGCCGCCGCGGGCCCCCAGCCGAAATCGAGAAGTACGGCTGTGGCCGAACCAATGGCCCACATCGTGGAAAACTATCCTGAATTTGCTGTCGTGGAGGTAACCTGTTCTTGCGGTGAAAAAGTGCGTTTGAAGTGTGAATATGCCGGAACTGATGTATCTGCCGGCCAAGTACCTGAACAAACACAATAGTTTTTTGGAGAAAAATGCAATGAAAGCTAACAAAAAAAATATCGCCTTCCTGATTCTGTTTCCAATATCGTTCGGACAAATATTCCTTCTGACAGGCTGTACAATGTCTCGACGGCCAATCGAGGCTTCTCTACCACCCGGCTCTGACCAAACCGCAGTGGGAAAAAGATTCCAAGAACCTGCTCTACAGGGCCCGACTGCGGTGGAGTCGGCTATAGAACTGTCGAAAAAATACGCCAAACTCTCCGAAGAAACGATGCTGCTCAGGCAAAAAAGGCAGGAGTTTATCGCCGAGAACCGCCGGCTCAAAGACCGAGTCACAGCTCTTCAGACTCAATTGCAGCAAGCAGAAAAGGAACTGACCGAGGCAAACGACCTTCTGATTGATATGCGTATCGAATTGAATAACTGGAAGGTAAATGTCCTCAGCTTCCGTGATGAGATGCGTGACGCCGAAAAAGCTCAACTGGATGCACTGCTCAAGATACTCAAAGTTCTTGGCGGAGAGGTCAGGGAAGAACCGGCTCAAGAAAAGAATACCGGCTTAACTAAAGTATCACAAAGCGAGCCTGCTCAGGCGCCGCTGGAAACTCCAATCTCAGGTGAAACAAATGAATAGTTCAGGAAAAGTGCTAATACTGTTATTGCTGCCGGCTCTTTTGCCAGGCTGCCAAGTTTATACAACCGTCACACCATCACCGTATTACTATTATCTAAATCCTAAAAAGGCTCTCACTACCCTTGGCAGGGTCGCCCTTGTTGAGTTGGACAACGACTCAAGCTATCCGGCAATTAGTGCAGATGTAACCGAAGCCCTTTTCCAGGCGTTGCAAAAGAAGCAGGTTTTCGGCTTGACCTTTGTCCACCAGAGCGACCCTGCATGGCACAGCTTACAACTGAGGCCGGATACAACCTACTCACTTGACCAATTAGCTGCAATCCGCAGCGAGTTGAAGTGTGATGCCGTTTTGACCGGCACAATTACTGAATATCGTCCCTATCCTCATATGACCATTGGACTTCGTTTGAAGCTCGTGGACCTGGTAGACGGCGAATTGGCGTGGGCTCTCGAGCAGGTCTGGGACACCGCCGATAAAACAACTGAATACCGCATAAAAGACTATTTTCACAGCCAGCTACGTTCAGGTTTTGCGCCGTTACGTGAAGAGTTAGTAGCGATTAGTTCGCTTAAGTTCGTCAAGTTCGTTACCTACGAGGTAGCTGAAACGGTAAGTCCGAAAAGACAGATTAAAAAACATACTGTCTTAGTGTTGAAAACCAAGTAGCTTTCAAAAAAATGAAAAATCGTCCAAAAAAAGTTAAAGTTTTGTAGGAAATTTGCGAAAAGCATTGTGGGCCGAGTGCCCTGAAAGAGCGATAATACGATGATAGAAAAGATTGATACAAGCCAAATCCAGGATCTTTCGGAAAAATTGACGTCTAAGCAGCCCAACCCCACCGGGGCTGCTCAAAATAATAATACGGATGTATCGCTCCAGCTCAACTATGCGTCTTTCATCGATGAGGCAATGCAGGCCACGCAGACGGACACCAACGCAGTTCGGCAAGCACAAGAGCTCTTGGCGTCCGGTCAACTTGAAAGCCCAGAGAACATCCGAGCAGCGGCGGAAAACATCGTAGACCTTGGTATATAGCTTGATGACAGAAAAGTATTGAAACACAAGGCCGGCCACGGAGGGCCGATACCTTACGCCTTAACGGATTACATAATGGCTCGGCGAGGATGCTTGGTTAATTGGTCACCCCCAAAACCCATCACCTCGCCATTTTTTTTACTTACAAACCGCATCAAAAACTGAAAGGTTGGGCCGAAACAACCAAATATGAAACTCGAAGCCACAATTAAGGACAAATTCAAAAGGCTTTGGAAATATTATATCCTTCAAAGCTCTTTAGCTGCCTGTGTTCTGCTTATCCTCGTCCTCATCCTGGGCAAAGACAGAATGGTCGTAATCAGCGCTATGGGTGCGACTTCTTTTATCGTCTTCGCAATGCCCAAGAGCGTCTCCGCACAAACAAGACACGTTATTGGCGGGCATCTGGTCGGTTTGGCCTCTGGAACAATTTTTTACTTTACCCCGCTGTCCTACCTCGTCGAATATCCCCTGGCAGTCGGAATTGCTATCTGCATTATGGTAGCTTTGGACGTCGAGCATCCGCCCGCTGCGGGCACGGCTTTGGCCGTCGTAATAAATGAGGTCTCACCTAATGTCTTCGTCACCATAATGGTGAGCGCATTAGTGCTGTCTCAATGCCGTTATTATCTCAGACACTACCTAAAAGATTTGGTTTGAGTCATCCGGCTTTGCGTCAAGTCCTCTTTGCCGTTAATCACAAAGCCGAGTGTCAAACGTAACAATCGAGAATCCGTCCCACCAAAAAGTCGTCGGCAGATTCTTTCACTGTGACTAATTGACTTGTATAGACAACTGAATTGCCCGGGCGGCCGGCATCTACAGGAGCAGCATCGGCACGCTTGCTATG
Source organism: uncultured Pirellulales bacterium (assembly GCA_964582985.1). Classification (GTDB taxonomy): domain Bacteria; phylum Planctomycetota; class Phycisphaerae; order Sedimentisphaerales; family Anaerobacaceae; genus CAZQYB01. The sequence goes on from CAZOUM010000003.1 coordinate 52,648, forward strand.
CTCATCATTCGAATGACTTATCGGCCGCAGCCTACTGCTGCCTTTGCCAAGAGGAACAGAACTAACAACTCTACAGGAAACTCTCTTTATCATTTCATCACACCCCAACAAACGCCATATTATCAAACTCGAACAAGTAATTCAAGCCAAATCACGCGACGCTGCGCCACAAGCATAAAACCTTTTTTGCTCAATGCGGTGTTGTCTGTAAGAAAGCGATATTATAGGAACGGGCGGACAAAATTCTCGATGGCTTTGCGTCCAGTCTGCTGCTAAAATATCTTTTCTTGTGCTGGCAGCATTCGGCACTTGAGATAAGGAATCTACCGATGCAGATTATTGCCCAGTGTCCGGGATGTGGTAACAATTGGCTGCTAAACGGCTCTTCCGCAGACAAAAGGATAAGATGCCCTAAATGCAGTCGATTGTTCAAAATTCCCAAACTCGAGGAGGTGCCGAAGGCAATTAGGGTAATAAAGGGGGCAAAGGGCACTGTTTACGTAGACGAAGCTGGCAACACATACGGCTAAAAGGTGCCGATTATCCAGGAGCAAAGTCACCAATATCGCAATTTATAAGCTTCGGCTGTAGTTCTACTTGTCCGCTGAGAAGAGCAAACATCAGTCGAGTGCGCTTTGGTACGTCGGCAAGTCCTATATCTGACATGAGGAGCCTAATAGAGAAAAACTCCTTATCGGTGACATGGGCGGGCACCCCGGCACAAAACATCACTCCACAAACTCGTGTGTTAAAAAGCAAGACTCAACGAGTTCGTCAATGTGTGCCGTGGCTACACAAATAGAAGTGTCCGCTGCACCGTAATACACTTTCACTTCTCCATCCGGTTCAACGAGTGCGCCGCTGGCGAAGACCACGTTCCCGATGTCACCAATCCGCTCATACTCCTCCCTTGGCGAAAGTACCGGCCCCAAACACCGTCCGATCATCTTAGCCGGATTGTGCAAGTCCAGCATGACTGTGCCTATCCGATAAATGGGGCCGGTCGCTGTCATTTTCAAGCCGTGGTATATCTCAAGCCATCCACGACCCGTCCGAATAGGGGGAACTGAGGCGCCAATACGAAAGGAGTCCCAGTATCGGGGCCTGGGACAAATAACCAACTCGCTGTGCCCCCAGTTGACCAGGTCAGGTGAATAGGAAATCCAGATGCTGCCGACATTATTGCCGAGCGGGCGGTCCAGCCGGGCGTAAATCCCGTTGAACTTTTCCGGAAAAAGCACACCGTCTTTGTTCCCCGGACCCGAGACCAAAGCAAGCCGCTCAAAAGTCTCGAAATCATCGGTTCGGGCCAACGCAATCCGATACCCGTATCGCGACACGGCTGTATACATAATATAATACCGTCCATCAATCTCCGTCAAACGTGGGTCTTCAATGCCGTTTTCTTCCCAAACCTTGAAACGCCCTTCCTCGGCAGGAAGCATGCAAGGTCGGTCGTCTACTTGAAAGTGAAAGCCGTCTTTGCCGCGCGCCAGGCAAAAGAACGAGTGCCCCCGCTGGCCTTCAACACGCAACAAAAGTAAATACTCGTCGCCAAGTTTTACAGGTGTGCCATTGAAAACCGTGTTACACTTGTACGATACGTCTTCAAGCGAAATAATCGGATTGCGCTCCCATCGGTGTAACATATCTCTATCTTGTTTTTGCACCATCCCTAATATTCCTTACGACTTTCATTGCACACCTGGATGATGTCGTCAAGCATACCGGTGCCGAGACAAATACAACTATCGGAGGCGCCGTAATAAATCTTAACCTCGCCATTACTCTCCAGTAGAGCCCCACAGGAGAATACTACATTGGCCACATCGCCGATACGTTCGTACTTCTCGCGCGGTGCCAGGATTGGAATGTTGGACCGGGCAATCACGCAAGAGGGGTCTTCCCTGTCAAGTATCGCCGCCCCTAAACGAACCAACGGCCCGGCGGTTGTGTCTTTCTCACCGTAATAAATCAGCAGCCAGCCTTGAGCGATTTCTATCGGCGGACCTGCCGCCCCGACGCGCGTCGAGTCCCAGTACCCGCTGCGGGGCGTAATCACGACTGTAGATGACCCCCAATACACCAGGTCGTCGGAGTAGCTGACCCAGATGCTGCCACCTGCCCATGGGCGCTGGAGCATCGCATACCGACCACCGATTTTGCTCGCAAATAGTGCCCCGCTCTTGGTATCAGGCTCAGAGACGAAAGTCATCCTCTCCACCGACTGGAAATCATCTGTACGCGCCAACCCAATCCGTTTGCCGTTCTCACTGTAAGCCACGTATGCTATGTAGTATGTCCCGTCGATTTCGCTAACGCGGGGGTCGCAGATTCCAAAACTTTCATATTGCGCGAACAGACCGTGATGTGACCCGGTCATAAACGGTTTGGATTCGACAGAAAAGTGATACCCATCCGTCCCACGAGCCAGGAATATACTACCAAGACCTTCCAGCGTTTCCACAGTCAGCAGCAGCAGATACTCACCACGAAAGCGTACCACGCCGGCATTCCAAATGTCGCTGCACCGGAACGCCAGGTCCTCGATTGCAATTAGTGGATTACCTCCGTAGCGATGAATAACATCACGCCCGGCTTTTAGCACTGCTTGATACGTCATTTCCGACTTCCCGAATCACAACCCTCAGGATAATTGCGCGTTTTCACCTCACGGGTTTCCTCGACCGGATTCTTGGGTTGTTCGATGCCGAGAGCTTTTTCGATTCGTGACATCTTTTTAGAAAGTTCCGCCAATTTATTATCTATCGAATCCAATCTCCTGCCAAAACCTTGAACGTCCATACCGACCCTGATCATATTCATTTCCGTCAGGTCCATATAGCGCTCCATCAAACGCTCATAGGCATCTATCGCACGCGCCGCGTCCGTCCTGTATTCCGGAAGCGTAACTTGCGGCTGGATCTCGTAAGTCCTTTCGACGCCCTGAATTGATGTTGAAAACCAAACCACAACTGCGCAGCATGCCAAACCTGCGCTAACGACCAGTAACTTCTTTTTCGTTCTCATCGGATATTCTCCTTTTTTCGCCTTGTTTGGGTCCCAGACCATATCTATTTATCGGCAGAAACCGAGCCCAAGATATCAAAGAACAGCGAAAAACCACACACTCTTCACAGCAGCCACGCACCACTTTGGGCCCGCTCATCAGCCGATGTCCAAGCAAGCGATGACAAAATACAAGAAAACTTAAAGTGCTGGGAAAAATCTCTCGAAAATAAAAAGGAGTCAACACGCGGCAGATGAACGTATTGCCGAAATCTTGTTGTTTCGCGGATAGAACTCCAAAAAAGCTATCGGACAAGCCAACAAAAATAACCGGGATTGGCAAATGATAACATCACAAGTAGAAATCGAACCACAAGTCATCGTAGAGCTGTCAAAGAAATCGTTTGACACTTTTTGTGATGAGCTCTCCAGTATCCTCGCAGTAAGGATGCAATGCAGCCAACAGACAATTGTCACCGAAACTGTGGAAGGTCTCAGGAAACGCTTCAAAGAGCTGGCAGCCCTCTACTCTGTAGAAGCTAAAGGTACTATGGGCGGGACGTTTCAATTGGTGTTCGACAAGAACGCTCTATTCATCCTGGCCGGCCTTATGCTTATGCACCCTGAGCAGATGATTCTGCAAAACATCAAGCACGGCTCGCTCGAAAAGGCAAGAGAGATGAGCGACGTAATAACACAAGCAGTTCATACGCTGCTCGGAGCATGGGACCGGGTCTTCCGCGAAGTATTAGTCGGCCATGACCGCTTTATGCAAACCAACGTCTTTATTGGCAATCCCTGGGAGAAATCTGAGCCCAACACAGGCTTGGCCTATGACGAAGAATTCGTGTTCGTCCCATACGAGATAAAAGTCGGTTCTTGTCCTACTTTCAATTGCGGTATTATCTTCACTAAAAGAGTTCTCAGCCTAACGCCTGAATCTGAAACCGGCCAGTCCGTTCCTACTGAAGATAAAAATCAAGCTCAAAAAGCCATTGTTGATAAAGCCGATTCTGGAGAAGCCGACGCTACCAAAGAAAGCGACACCGAAAAAGCCAAACCACAGGAGCCACATCTTGAAAAAGCCTCCGCCGAAGAGGATACTAAAGAACCACTCTCAGCCGAGCAGAAACCCGACACCGAGGAGAAACCAAATCCCAAAGCAGCCGCCACCGAGCAAAACAGCGATGATGCGGATGTAAATACCTCCAAAAACACAACTGAAGAAAAGGCAACAACTACCGTCAATGTGGCCGAACATAAAGACTACGCCGCCAGTGCCGTTCCCGAAACCATTCAAGAAATGACGCAGCCCTCCCCAACTATTACGGGTGAGCAGGCCTCGCCCGCAACACCAGAACCGCCGCCATCTGACAGCATCGGTGAAGTCATGACGCTTCGTGCAAGAGACATTATGCGAAAGGACGTTCTCTGGTGCAGTCAGGATGACAGTGTTCAGCACGCACTTGCAAAGATGCAGCAGCACAAGACCAGCTATATAGTAGTAGGTCAGGACAGCACGCTGACAGGCATTGTATCGAAGTCTGACCTGACAGCAGCAATTAGTCCTTACCTTCGGCCGGAATTTGAAAGGTGGCGCCGGCCATTGGACGATGCTACACTTCAAATCAAAATAAAGTGGGTAATGAGCGGTGCCGTCCACACCATAACACCGCAAACACCACTGCTCGCAATCATCGAGAACATGTGCCAACTCGGCGTACGATGTTTGCCCGTCGTAGACCCACAAGGTAAAGTCCAGGGATTAGTGACAGTACTTGACTCATTCAAAGCGTTCCTAAAGCACTACTCTGGAGTATCGACCGCATCTGACGATACACAATAAAGGTGCGATAGCGATGTGCTCCTATTGGCCCGAAGTGCTTGAGCCGGATGAAGGCTGTGAGTTTTTATTTGATTCCTTTACCCAAGCCGTTAGCTTCTGGATTTGTTCATGCAGCCTGTCCATTCCCCGGGCATTGCGATGCTGGATGGATTCGAGATTCTGCCGGGCCTCAGCGAGTTGGTTTCGAACGCCTTGCAGTTCCACCATGGAGTCATCAAGCTCATTTTGGATACGTTTGACTTCTGCCTTTGAACCGGCCAGCTCGCTTCGGAGAACTTTGACTTGCCGGTCAGCTTTTATGAAATCGCTATAAACGGTTTGAATATTTGCGTATGCCAGGCTAAGTTTGTCACGCTGGGTCTGCCTGCCGGCGTAGAACCATATGTTCACAAGCAGCGCTACAAAAAACAATATGGTCGAAAAAACCGCGACTCGCCTCCAAGGGGCTCGCCCCTTAGGGGCAAGCTGCCAGCTACGCGCGGACTTGGGTTGCACGCTAAGCTCATCACTCCGTGAGTCTTCACAAAACGGGCTGGCCGCCAAAGCGCTGAATTCTATTCCACCATCCTGGATGATTTTCCGCGGGACGCCTCTTACCGGCGGAGGCGACTCGCCCCTGAGGGGCTCGTGTCTTGATTTACTTTTCGAGATTTTGCCCTCAACCATCCTTACCGGCTTGCTAATAATTTGCAAAGCTTTCCGAAACACCTGACCAGCTAATAGGGACAATTGTCTTGCTCCGTGTGGAACACGGTTTGATAACGAGGGTTCAACAATCTTTTCAATTAATGCAGAAGACGTTTCAGCTTTGACGGCCTCGTCGCTTGGTCCCGTATGTTTCCCAATGTGCTCAAGTACATCAGAAGCTCCCATCTTGCGATTTTTTCGCAAAATGTCGCCTTTGGAAGCTGTCTTCCGGCTTAGCTCAGATATCTTTTTGCTCAGTGTGGTCTTATCGACAGGTTTCGCTGCTCCTGCCGTTGAGAGGCATTCTGCGAATTCGGCACCTCGCGATGGGTAACGATATGGGCTAAGAGGAACGTCCACTACGTACCTTTTGCCTTTATATTTTCGGACCTGGACAATGCCCAGCCTTCCACATTCCTCAACGATGCCTCTCGATACTCCCTCACGGGTTGCATATTCATCAATCGGCAGAAGTGGCCTGTTGAGTTGCAATGTCGCTGCAGTTTCTGCCGTTGAGAGGCATTCCGCGAATTGTGATGTAGCTTGATTTGGAGCCGTTTCCATCTCTAATTCCTGTCACGAACAATGTTAATGACCGTATACATTATCGGCCTTCCGAACAATTTACCTTGAATACTCTCAGGGTGCCGGTGATGATGGCTGACGAATCCAAGGATTTCCAGTTATCCAATGATGGAAAACGATACAAAGAAGCTTGAGCAAAACACCCGCCTCTGGTAAATTATTACCAAGCGCACGGCACAAAAGCCTGGAAACGATAGTCAAAAAAACAACAGTGTAAACTCAAAGCGAGATTTTAAGTCGAGGCTGGCAGATGGATGTTCTTTTAATTGGTAGCGGGGGACGTGAGCACGCAATCGCGTGGAAATTGGCTCAATCGAAAAACTTGGGTAAGCTCTACATCGCTCCGGGCAATGCGGGGACAAAGCAATGCGGCGAAAATATTTCCGTCGGCGCCGACGAAGCGAGCAAGCTGCTGGCCTTTGCGCAACAGAACAAGATAGAGCTTGTTGTAGTTGGGCCGGAAGACCCACTCGCAGCCGGAGTCGTTGACGCATTCGAAGCGGCCGGCATAAAGGCGTTTGGACCGAACGCTGCCGCCGCCCAGCTTGAAGCCGATAAGGCATTTGCAAAGCAGCTTATGCGCTCCAGCGCCATCTCCACCGCTGAGGGCAGAATCTTCGATAGATTCAGTGACGCCAAAGCATATATCGCAAGCAGGGACGAGCCGGTAGTTGTAAAGGCAGCGGGTCTTGCAAAGGGCAAAGGTGTCTTTGTCTGTGACGACCCCGCCGACGGCATTTTGGCGGCTGAAAAAATAATGTGCGACAAGACATTCGGCTCAGCGGGCGACCAGGTCATCGTCGAGGATAAACTGCTCGGCGAAGAGGCCTCAATACTGGCTTTTGTGGACGGCCGAAATATTTACCTTATGGAATCCTCGCAGGACCACAAGCCCATCGGTGACGGTGACACCGGGCCGAACACCGGTGGAATGGGCGCATATAGTCCGGCCCCTGTTATCACCGAAGCATTGATGGACAGAATCACGCGCGAAATTCTCGTACCAATAGTAGATGGTATGAACCGCAATGGCACGCCATATAAGGGCGTACTGTATGCGGGACTTATGATCACTGCTGGGGGACCAAGGGTGCTGGAATTTAACGTCCGCTTCGGCGACCCGGAAACCCAGCCGATTTTCATGCGACTCAAGAGCGATTTACTGAAAGTTCTGCTGGCGGTCTGCGACGGCAAGTTGGACGAGATTACCCTGGAGTGGGACCAGAGGCCGGCCGTCTGTGTTGTGGTCGCCTCAGGCGGCTATCCGGGTGCTTATGAAAAAGGCAAAAAGATAACCGGCTTGGATGAAGCCGAACGCCTCAAAGACGTCGTCGTGTTCCACGCAGGCACCGCTGAAAAAAACGGCGATACTGTTACAAACGGTGGCAGGGTGCTGGGTGTAACGGCCATAGGGAACAAGGTCGCAGAAGCAAAGGCACGGGCATACGAGGCCGTCGATAAGATAAAATTCGAAGGTGCCTACTGCCGCAGAGATATCGCAGATAAGGCGATTAAAAAATCAAAACTAATAAATTAATAAGAACTAAGTGCTAAAACTACTGGCAGCGTCGTCAGAAATCTTGTGTCAAGTGACATAATCATTATTTCTGACGGCACGTTTCCAGCACATGTTCTGTTATAGGTGGTGCAACGAAAATCTCTAATGGGGTAAATCCAGACAAATCCGTCACGTCCAGAGGCGGCAAGAGAGTCCTTGGCTGGCTTCTCAAAGGTCTCGTTCTGATAGCTGTTCTCTGGCTTGTTATTATTCTGATAGGCCGGGTCCTGCGTCAAATCGCGTTCGGCCAGATTACCGAGCTGACAAATACAAAAATCGAAGCTAAGTCAGTTGACTTCAACCTTAACGGCTCAGTCTTTATCAAAAAGCTTGTAGTCAGACCGCACAAGAAGCATGGTTATGATGACGCCATACTCAAAGCTGAAACGGCATATGCGCGTTTTGGTTTGGGCAGCTTATTGTTACTGCACCCGAGGCTCAAAGAAATAAAACTCAATGACTTCGTCTTCAATGCCCAATACGATTCGGACACACAACGATGGAACATACCTTCGTTCAAGCTCAAGGCCCCTAAGGGCGGCCCCGGAAAAATGCCGCTTGTTCACCTTGAAAAGGGAACGCTCCAGTACAGTAACGTCTCAAACGGACAGGTAAAGCCACTCACAGAAGTACCCCTTGATGCGAGATTCGGCCCTTCTGAAAAAGCGCGTGGCACTTACAGCTTTGATATAGCAACAGCAGAAAAAGCAGGCTCGAGCAAAAGTATCCTGACAGGTACCTACAAACGCGGCGAGATTACAATTGCCGGCGGAATCTCATCGATAAACGTCCCTGCGTTTGAAAGAGCGTGGTCGTTTTATATCTTGGCGGCAATGCTGAACTACGACCAGGACAATAACTATTTGCTCACGTTCAAAATAAACGATTTGGTCGGCAAACCAGTGACCGATGGAGATACCTTTGCCTTGGATAAGCTGCCACTTCTTAAAAAGTTCGGACAACTTGCTGCTCTGCAAAAATTCTTCGACCAATACAATTTATTGGGCAGACTTGATATTGACCTTGAGGCCTCAGGCAACCTAAAACAACTGAGCAGGAGCAAAATTGAGGGAAGAATCTACTGTAAGGATATTTCAATTCGCAACCGCCAGTTCCCTTACCTCGTAGAGAACCTCGTTGGCCCAATAGATTTCACCGAAAAAAATGTATCACTCAAAAACCTGCGCTGCCGACACAATGATGTCGAGCTGGCTATTAACGGCTCATTTGATAACTTTGGGCCAAACTTGAAAGGCAAGCTCCGGATTACAAGCGACAATATGGCTTTAGATAAAGACCTTTATGACGCACTGAACGTAAACCAGAAAAAGCTCTGGACCGATTTTTCTCCGAGCGGCCTTGTCGCGATAAATTACACTTTCAGCCGAGAGCCTCAAACAGGCGAAACATATGCCCTAAACGTCGAATTGCTTGACGTTGAAGGCAAATACACAGAGTTCCCTTATCCACTTAAAAATCTTACAGGACATCTGTTTTTTGACCAAAACAGCATTGATGTTCGCAGCTTCGTATCACAAGTTGATGAGCGCAAAATAGTTGCCACTGGTAAAATAACAGCCACCGACACCAATGAGCCCCAGTTCGATATCTTAATAAAGGTTGCCAATGTCCCCCTGGACGCCACACTCGCCGCAGCACTGTTGCCTCCTCAGAGAAGTTTATACGACCAACTCAAACCAAACGGTCTGGGTTATGGCGAGATTAAGGTTTATTCACAACCGCAGACCTTGGGCCCAGGGACCGAGCCGCCTGTGACTTTTATCGCCGACCTGGATTTTAAAAACGCTTCCCTGAATATAGAGAAACCGCCGTTCGCTATCTCCGATATAACAGCAAAGGCCGCCTTCACGCCTGACCTGATAGATATTGAAAACCTGGTCGGTCAGTATAGCAACGGGTTGTTTTCAATAACTGGCCAAATTTGGCCGGCCGTCGAAGCCCGGCAGCGCCGCTATCGCTTGTCACTACGTGCAGAAGAAACTAAGCTGAATGATGATTTGATTGGTATGCTGCCGGCGCCAATGAAAGGTATTCTCTCTAAATTACAGCCGAAGGGGAAAATAAACTTCATCGCCGATTTGGAAAAAAACGAAAACCAAAGTCGCCCCGATTATAAGGTGGTTGTAGACTGTCTGGGTAACAGTGTAGGTGCCCGTCTTGCAGAAGGATTAAAGCGGCCCGACGTCACGTTTAGGTGGTTTTCCTATCCTTTCAAGGACGTCACGGGAAGCTTAACGATAACAAAAGACAGTGTCACGCTGACCGATATTACCGCCGCCGCCGTTGATAACATCCGGACAACACCAAAAGCCGCAACTATAAAAATAAACGGCGAAGTAGCTCTGGCTGACGATGCTTTCAGCAGCGCCTCGATAACAATCGGTGCTAACGACGTTTTGCTCGATGAAAGACTCCGTATCGCTTTGCCACAAGATATGCAGTCCTTTTACGCCAAGCTCTCACCTGCAGGGCGATTTGACCTGGACTTCGAGAACATAAGGGTCTTCAAAGCCAACGGCAAAAAATGTATTGATTTGGCTGGAGTTGTCAAATTCAAGGATTGTAACTTTAATATCTCTCCCGCCATAACCGACGCTGATGCCGCGTTGAGAAAAAAAGGTCTATATAAAACCGAGGACTGGCTCTGTAATGCCCAGGCTGCCATTATTGCAGACCGTCTCAAAATTAAGGGCATCTCCTTAACAGGCCTGAAAGCAGATGTCAATTATGACCGCCAGCAGAAAAACTGGTCGACTGAAAATTTGATTGCCGGTTGCTACGGGGGTAAGCTGGCTGCCAAATTCCAGTTCAAACAACCCGCCGACAAAGCTTCCGAGTACCTGCTGCAAATGGCTTTTGACAACATTGATTTGAGACAATTTCTTGCTGACACAAAAAGCAAACCAGCTTCCGGCGGCAGCCACACCACCGGCAGGGTGGCTGGCGCGTTGAGTATCATTCACCAGACCTTGGGCCCAAGGACCGGCAAGGTTGCTGGTCACAATTACCAGCGTATAGGCAGATGCAGTTTGAAAATAACCGACATGCAGGTAGGTAAAGCCTCACTTCTGGCGAAGCTGTTGGCTGTGTTAAAACTAACAGGGCCGAAAGATTACGCTTTCGACCGCATGCTCGTGGATTCCTACATCAAAGGCGACAGGATTTACCTCGAGCATCTGGATTTGGTGGGGAACGCGGTAACCTTCAGTGGCTCAGGCTGGTTGAACTGGCACAGCAAGAACGTAAAGCTAACTCTTTTTGCCAGAGGCCGCCGCCTTGCCACCGCAGAACCGTCCATCCTGGCGTCTCTGACCGAAGGCATTGGTCTGGCCGTCGTTAGAATGGACGTGACAGGCAATCTTTATGACCCACAGGTAACTGTCACGACCCTGCCGGTTATCAAAGGGCCCCTGGGAATCCTCGGCACAAAATAACTCCTGACCGCCTGCCGAAGACTTCGGTTGCGCAACCAAGCACCTCATATCCTGTAAAAACAATCGGGGCACATACCGATAATTGGTATGGGCCCCGAACTTTTGCAAACCTTTATGTCGTTCCCGCGCAAGCGGGAATCCACTCAGCGCCGCCGATTACTCAGGCCATAGCTTCCTCACAAGCCAGTTGTTCGCAAGTTTAGCGAAGTCCCTGAGGTTGACCGAATCCTGGCCCAGTGTATCCTCGTACAGATTAGCGACCGACTGCACCGCGAAGATTCCGGTTTCATCGGTGGCGATGTACGCGATTTCCTCAGCCGACAGACCATAGTTGTAAACGCGGACGTCATCTATGATGCCTTCGAACGGCTGCTCGTCGTCTTCTGGGCGGCTACCTATAGCCAAATCATTGGTGTCCTGTGAGAGGAATGGTATGGCAGCTATATTTGGATCGTTATTATCGTCCGCAAGCTCACCATTTATGTAGCACTTTACAGTGTTGCCGTCGTAGGTCCCGGCTATATGGTTCCATTCATCACGGTCGATTGGATTCTCAACATCGTTGCTCTCTGCGAAGTACCTCACACATTCATCTTCCTCCGCATCATAACTATTACCGTCACCTACGTAGAAAGCTAATTTGCCGTCGTCGTCGTCATCCGCGTTAACCTCGAGGGCGAATGTTTCCTTGTCGTCTGCACCTTTGACCACTATGCGGGCGCTATCTTGGTCTTCTGAGAACTTGACCCATGCCGATGCGCTGACCTGATACATCGGCCTTAGGTCCGGGTGGTCGGGCACACGGACCCTGCCGTCGCCGCCGTCAAACTCCAGGGCGTTCCCATCATGACCGGCAGCGACCCACCATACGTCATCGTCTAAAGTTTCTATGACGCCGTTATTGTCGTAGCCGGCGTAGTCGGTAGCTATATTGGTGTCGGCGGCAGCCTCATCGAGCTTCCACCAGCCAACCAGGTTGACGTCGTTAGGCGGCTGTACCGGACAGAGATTAACATCGGCCTTAAGCCATTCGCCTGCCATTATCTCAACGTCTTGCCAGGCGACGGTACAGTCGCCGTTAAGATCGCCCTCAAGGGGGTTAAGCTCTGAATGGCAGGTGGGCGGATATAAGTTGATTTCGTCGAAGAATACAACCCCATAACCAGTGGGCTGGGGGATAGGCCAGCCACGGGTGCCAAAACCAATACAAATTTTATTGACGTCGCTGAAGTTAATATTTGTAAAGCGATTCGTCAGGACCTCCCATAGCTGCCATTCCTCAACCTGTACGTCGGTAATCTCTTCCCCTTCGGGAGCTCCGGGCCCGCCGTACCACACCACTGCATAGTTGGAGTCGTCTTCCAGACCAAGATTCATCTGTGTTTCATACTCTGTAGCATCGTTGTCTGATTGGCCGTAGAACCACAGCGATATCACCCGCACATCGTAGTAATCCCAGTCATTTGGCTCAAGGCTTATAGTTTGGGTCTCAGAATAATAGCCCCAGTCCCAAACCATCCAGTTGTTATACACATAACGCATCGAGTGCTCGCCAATGATCGGCGGTGTTGACCGAAGCGTAATCTGCGCGCCGGAAGTTGGCGGCACAGTTCCGTTATACCAGTCATTTTGTGGTGGGTCCTGCGCCGTGTCGTCATCAAAATTGTCGATTAGGATGAAGTCTGCTATGGTAAACCGCCAGATGTTGCCCTTCCACCTGTCGTAAGTGGTGTCGTTGACTTCATCAATACGCCAGTAGTAAGTGGCGCCCAAATCAAGAGTAGGTAGCTCATAACTGCAGGGGTCCTGCTTGCCCTTGAAGATGTCAGGCCAATAGTTTGCGTCGTTATTGGCGTCGTTGACCTTGTACCAGTTGGTGCCGAAGTAGACTTCGTGTGAAGTTGCGTAGTCTCCCGGCTCCCACTCGAGGTCAACAGCAACCTGCACATCTATGGCATTGTGGAAAGGTCTGGGCAGCCAGGCAAGGTTGGGGTCGCCGCGAATGAGGAACTCATCGGGGGTAAGTGCGCGGTCCATAACTCTAAGCTCATCAATAGCACCATCGAAGTGATTCGCTAAATGCTTCGCAGTTGCTGATTGGTAGCGGTATGCCCCTATACCTACAGTATCACTGCCATAATCGTCAGATGGATTGGGGGTAGTTACGTTATTGTCAGCTACTACGATACCATTGATGTAGAGTTTTTCATTTTTACCGCTGGGGTCACAAGCATCGAAGACAGCAGCGATATGGTACCACTGTCGTCGTGCGATTCGGATTTGTGCCGTTCCCGAACTGATAATTTGGCCATTATGCATGAATTTTACAGCACCGTTGTCGTCGATACCCAAACCGTAGGTAAACCTATCTTTTCTTAGAATAGTACCATCTATATCAATGTCTCCTTGGAGATAATTTGCAGACCCGTCTTGCCTGACCCAGGCCTCGATGGTATATGCAGAGCCGTCGAGGTCAAGCAGGTCCGGTCCGAAGCAGGAGCGTAAGAGGGGTCTGCCGCCGCCGCCATAACCCCCGGTTCCACTATATATGAAGTGTGCGGAGGTACCGACGGGGTTGTAAGTAGGGTTGGGCTGACCATATCTCAATTCGCCGTTGCCTACCACGTCAAAGGTCACGTTGCCCGTATCGTCGGTGATGACGGTCTCGTCGCAGGGGTCATGAATATTCGCATCCAGCACACCGTCAAACATATAGTGCATCAACGGGTAGCCGATTGTCTGAAAGCTCCAGATGTCGCCTTTTGCTGCATTGCCGTCATCGACCTCATCGATACGCCAGAAGTACTTTATGCTGTACACAAGAGTTCCGGTGATGTAGTTCGTCCCTGGCTGCCGACCTCTGCCTGGTAACACGTTGGGGTCATTGGCATCGTTCACATCGCCGAAATCTGTCCCAAGGTAAACATCGTGATAATCTGCAAGGCACGAAGGTGTCCAGCTAAGCGTTATCCCGGCTAAGGGTATGAACGGGGTACTAATGTCCGGGTCGGGGTTTCGTGCGAAACCTTTTTCGGTGGTAAAGTACCAGGTGCGTCCTTGCCAGGGACTGTTCCCATCGGTGTCATTAACCTCATCGACCCGCCAGTAGTATGTCGTGTTAATATCCAGAATACCTGGTGGTGTATAATTGTTTGAATCATAGGGTCCTTTGGCCCACTTGGCGCCGAGGGGCCAGGTGTTGGTTACCGAGACATCGTCAATAAACAGTTCGCCGGCGCTTATGTCGCTGCCGATCCTTATCTTGAAATCGCTGATGAAGTACTGGCTGTCGGTTATGTCCTCAGTGTAATGCAGCCACACGTCGTTAGGGCCGATAGAATTCAAGTCGGCGACAAAATCCCAGTTAGTTCCGTCATAGTAGTAGAGGTTGACGTCTCCGGCTTCTATGCCAAGCGTTTTCTTGATGTATAGCGAAACCCTCATCGCGCCGGCCTCACTGGCGTTTATATCCACAGTTGTGAGCGTGCAAATGCCGGGGCTGTTGGGCGTAAAGGAGTGGTAGCTGGAGTGAGAGTTTCCATCAGAGTTTCCATCATGAAGGACGTTTGAATCGTATATTGTCCAAGTAGAAGACACCCAATTCGCGTCACCGTTTTCAAGGTCGTCTCCGAACAGGAGCAGTTCCTCGGTCAAGTCGGTTCCAAAGTATACGTTGTGGCCATTGACATCTTGCGTAAGTTGCCCGGGAGTCCAGGTAAGACTCGTATCGGGGCAGGCATATGGTTCTCCGACAGTAGGAAACGGGGAGTAGGCGGTTACCGGGGTGGGTACGTAGATGATGAAGGCATTTAGGATAGCTGAGCTTCCCGCGCCGGCCTCGTAAGTGATTTTGACCGGAGAGCCGTCGGTATAGAATTTGACTAAAGAGGTTGTAAGATTGTCATCCGAAGTTTCATGCTGGACCGGTACGTTCACGTCGCATGGCTCCCCGAGGGGAATCTGGGTAACGCCGCCGCCGTCAGGGTCGTTGGGGGCGCCGACATTTTGCATCATGATATTATTTGGGTCATAATACGCAGAGTAAGTCTGAACGTAGACCCTCGGCATATTCGGCTCGTTGCCGTCGGGGGTGTTGTGATAGCCCCAGACCAGATATGTACCCGGTGTGAGGCCACCATCACCATAAAGAACGAGGTGACAGTTGGCAGAGTTCGGACCCGCATAGTCACCCGATTGTATCCAGGTATTACAGATAGGTTCATCTGCGCTTGAGGTGTAATTGAGGACGGTTCCCGGGCTTGAACTGCCATTGCCGATACCCATACCAACGTTAAGACCTGAACCCATAATGTCTTGATAGTTTGTTGCATCGTGAGTTTCCAAATCATTGCTCCAGCGGACCCAGGCAAACCAGTCTTCGTACCCGGCCTGCTGGCTTTTGTCGGTGTATGCCACCGGGCCCCCGTCGTTAACGGTGATGTCAACCTTTAGCTCAAAGCCTGCGTTTGCCGCTGAGAAACAACTCATCAGGACAACGAGCGACGTTAGAAAGATTAATTTTCTACACATGACGTTCCTCCTTAAATTAAGTTAATAATTACAACTCTGGTTTCGTTTCGCCAAACACCCAAACATCCTTTGTTTTTAACAGGCATCGAAAGCCTTCACTTTCACATCTTTCGTGCCTGTTCAAAACAACCTTTAACATTCTAATTCTATTATAAGTTAGACGGATTAGGCCTATTCTCAGGGTATTCCTGATTTTGGGGGTAAAAACACGTGACCAAGTGCATGCTCCGCGTGTTTAACGCACCGGCGCGGGTATGGAATGAATAGTAGAATAACGCGCTCTTTGAGCACACGGCCCTCACCCCTACGGCCAAATCCCTGTCACTCCGATTTAAGGGCGCCCGATTTTGCCCTAAAAAGCGGCAAAAATCGCACTTACCGCCCAGACAAATTACTAAAACTCAACTACACTTAATATATACCAGATTCAGCAACGCCCGTCAAGAAAAACCTCCTTATTTCCAACAGATTTGTGATTATGCACGTTCTTTATGGGACTGCCGGAAACGCATGTCCCCGGGAACTACCGGCCCCACACCCAAGACTTGGCCAAAAATAGCCATCTATAGCTATAGGTGGTGCCCCCGGCCTGTTTACTCCCTCCTGTTCTCATGTCTCCCAGAAGCAATGCAAGCAAAATACCCAAAAAGTCGGCATCAACCCACACCAGGCCGATTACCTAAGCTCGACTATTCCCCTAAATCGCACCAAAGCCCCTTTTGTCGGCAGATGCGGCTCAATTGTGCCGACCAAGCCGACATTCCGGCCTACAAATCTACTCAAATTCTTCTTTGAGGCCGAACCCTTCGGCAAAGCACAGCAAACAGTCTTGTTGGAATCGTCAACTATCCGGTAGTAACCCGGATAAGCCTCGAAAGTCTCAAACCGCCCCACAGCACCAAATCTGCCCAAATCCTGGATAGCCGCCAGCCTTGCAGCAATGGCTTTTTCTATCCGCTCTATATCCTGCCGCAGCTTATCATCCTGACGCCGAACGGCTTCACCAACGTCGCGAGCCAATTCATAACGACTTATCTGCTTGAGCGCAAATTCGGCGTACCGTGCAGCTTTGCCGGCCTCTTTGTTGCCGGCCATCTCAAGAAGCGCCTTCTTCATATTCGCATAATCCTGCTGCTCCATTGCTTTGGTGCACTCGGCCTCGATTTGCTTCTCCAGAGCGTAATATTCTTTGAGCTTGCTCGCTTCAACAGAAAGCATTGTGGGAACAACCGGACCGGTACCGGGAGGTGACGGAACACCTCCCGCCGCACCAAGCGGCTTTGTATAGTCAGTGCTCACCCAGCGATAGGCACCGACCGGCGGGGCAATCTTATAATACTTGTCCCTCTCCTCACCTAACAACTTCACCTTCTCACCCTTGTTGAGCTTTAATCTGAATTCCGTAGAATACATCGGCCTAAGCTCCTCGGCACCGACCCACACACGAACGTTGTCGCCGACCACAATCCCAACCGCAGGACTATCCGGGTTAATACGAACGTACTGCGTTGATATCCAGGAAAAACTGCCGGCAGGCGGAACAATGCAGGACCAGCTGAACTTGTGACTGACCACCTTCACTTTATCACCTTTGTTCAACTTGCCACAAGGATAATAATTCGTACCAGGCCCCGACCGAATATTAACGTTGTTGCTGGCTATCTCCGCAATATAGGGAAAAGAAAGGACAGCGCCTGCATTGGGGTCGGCAGTCATTGTGACAGTTCTTCCAGCCGGTCCAGCAGCTTCCTGGGCAAAACCTGCAGTCGCAGACCCCATCTTACCGGGGGATACTAAAACGGTCAAAATAACGAGAATAGATAAACTGATGCGGGATTGCATTTTTCTATCTCCCAAAAATAGGTTTTTATCACAAACACTAAAACACAAACCATTTTCCGCGGTTCAAATTAGCACCAGCTTCAGTAGTTGTCAACTCTTTTATTTTTCCCAACAAGGTCGGTAAGGAATCTCGGCTCCGCCGGCAAAAAAGGCCCCTGTTGCTTAATAAGGGCGGTTTTACAAAAAGTGCGCCAACTTTGATTTTTTTGTAAACGACATCTGATTTACAGCCTCTATAATTATAAATGAGTGTTCAATCGTATATCCGAGCTGTACCTAACTTAACAATTTTGCAAGGTGGAGCAGTGCAAAAGATAAATTTTAGGGTGTTAGTTAACGATTACGGCCCGGCGGTTCTGAACACCGCAATACGCATTCTGGGCGATAGTCAAAAGGCCCAGGACGTCCATCAGGAAGTATTTCTGGCCATATGGCGGCGATGGCACAAATACAACGGAAAGACAAAGTGGGGCGCATATCTGTACCGCACCACCGTGCGAAAAGCAATCGAGTTTGCCAAACGCGCAAGAAACAAGCAATTCGTAGAGCAGCAGCCGAGAAATACGATTACCAATGAAAGGCCGGATGCGCCGTTAAGAGCCGCCGAGCTTAAACAGAAACTAATCAAGAGCCTTGGGCAATTGCCCAAACGTCAGGCGGATGTGTTCGTACTATCGAGAATCGAAGGATTAAAACATAACAAAATTGCTGAGGTCCTGGGCTGTTCGCAGGAAACCGTGCGAGTCCACTTGCACCGGGCAACAAAGCGATTGGCGCGGGAGCTCAGCGACTATTTGGGGTGAGTTATGAATACGCATGAAAAAATAAGTGAAATGCTAATCGGCTTTGTCCTTGGCGAATTGCCGAAACAAGCAGAACGCGAGGTTAAAGCCCACGCAGCCGAGTGTCAGCAGTGCAGCAGTGAGCTAAAACGCCTTCAGGCATTACTTAAGTGCACCGAACAAATGAGAGGCTTGTCGGCTGATAATAATTTGTGCAAATCCGCCAAAGACTCGCTTCTCGCAGCCATAGCCGGCGAAAACAAGCAACCCGCGCCGAGCCGGAATATCAGCGCCGCATCTTTCTGGAGAAGCACTCTAAGAAACAGAATAACAAAGCTCGTCGCTGCAGCGGTGATAATTATAGCGGCCGGAATTGGTATAGCGGTATTTAGCAATTTAGATTACGGGTCAGGCCGGACCATTGTTGAAAACCCTACGGAGGGCCCAAAAGCCGAGCTCACAGCCGAATTAGACCAAGTCCACAAGATGTTTGCTGCTCATGACATTCGTGGTCTGGAGGCAATGCTGTTAAATGCAAAATTTGACCAGAGCAAGGTTCTGGCGGCAAATTACCTCGCCGAGATCGGCGATTCGAATAGTATCGCAGTTCTGCAGCAAGTCAACGATGAGTACGGCGGCACCGAAGCCGCCTTTGCCGCGGCGATAGCAGCTATTGAGGCCAACATCACCGAGGTAGCTATGGATGGCCCAGAGGGCGGTTACCTCCCTGAGGTGAACGATATAGCTGTTGCTGAGGGCAACGCTCCTGTTGAGGTAACGGCTGATGACTTACTCAAGTTAGTGCCGGCCGAAAGTATGTTCTGCGTGCGTATGAACAATTTCGACTACGTCCTTGGAATGATAGACCAGTATTTAGCCGGTATTTCCCCCATCCCTATGGGGGCAACGATGGGTGCGCGTATGCAGCTTGTAGGCGCATTGGGTGACCCGGCACTAAACGGCGTCAACACCGCAGGCAATTTTGCGCTGTTCGGACTGGCGTCGCCGCCCGGGCCGAACGAAAGCCCGTTGGGCAATCTATTCATAGCAGGACTGGTGCCTCTTGCGGACTACGAAAAGTTCGTCAGCGATAACCCAAATTGCGAACAGCCCGATGCCAACGGCATCTCCGTAATCAAAACCGGCGGCGCTCTCAACCCGGACAAAAAAATGCTCGCCACAAAATTAGGCGGCTATGCGCTTATCAGTTCAGTAAACAACTATGACAAATTGCGTTCAATTGTTAAATCCATCTCGCAAGGCTCACCAACACTTGCCACTTCGCTGGATGCTGGTGAGGTCGCAGCGGCAACCACACAGCCGCTATGGGCCTACGGCAACGTTCAGCGGGCTGCGAAAGTGTTTGGACCTATGGTTTATGCCGAGCTTGAGCAGGGAAAGCAACAGTTGGAAACTATGAATGCCGGCCCGCAAGGCGGACCCGCGCCGGCGGAAGTAATGAATATCTACTTTGGTATGCTCGATATTCTGACCGAAGAAGTAAAGTCCGTCAGCATAAGCATCAATCCCAAAGCCGATGTTTTGAACCTGACAGTAGGTGTGGCAGCCGTGCCGCAAACATATTTGGCCAAAATGTTCGTGGCCGATACCTCAGGCGGAGCGAATACACTTTTGAGATACCTGGAAGATGGGGCATTTCTTAATCTCGGATTCAAGACAAACACGCCTTTCATTGAAGAGTTAACTCTGACCAATTACGATTTTATTGCATTTCTTAGCGACCAGGATATTCCTGATGAGACTATCGATAAATTAGAAAAGCTGGTGGCCGATATGATGTCCTGCACAGCCGGACCTGGAGTAATGTCTTTTGTATACAACAGCGAGGGGTGGCCGCCTTTCGCAGGCAAGTACATAATCGCGGTCAAAGACGAAGAAAGATGGAACCAGGTACTTGAGGCCGGATTCGACCTTTGGAATACGGGGGAATTTGCTGGTCTCCAGAGCAAGATGGGAATGGAATACAGGTATGAAATTAAAGCTGGAGCAGATGATTACAATGGTGTTTCAATTGACGTTGGCAAATTCGTGATGGAAGCGAACGAGCCTAATTCCATGTATGGTAAGATGATAGACCAAATGTACCATGGCGGCTTCGACTTCAGATATGCTACAGTTAATGGCCTCTGGCTCTGTGTGTTCGGCGCCGATTGCAATTCAACGATACGTGAATTGATTGACCAGGTCAAGGCCGGTGGGCCAAAGGAGACAGCATCTGAGATGGCCCTGGCCTTGGAGGTTCTTACCGAAGCAGACAAGGCTGAGTTTGTAGGCACGGTCAATTTCATCCGCTACCTGAACCTGGTGGCCGGCATGCTCCGCGGCGTACAGGTGGGGCCAATGGGCCAACAGATATTACCGGTTGATGTTGAGACCAATAGCAATATACCCTTTGCAGGCACGGTAGCTAACGGCAGGATAGCCGTTGAGATCGCCCTGCCGAAACAGCATATATTAGAAGCAAAGGCCGGCCTTGAGACAATGCGGCAGCAGATGACGGCGATTATGGCGCTTCAGACAGCTATCTCACAATTACCTCTGACCGAGGGACCTGAGCCGAATATGCTGACCGATTACGCCCTTGTCCGGGACGCGAACACATCCGATGAGGAGCTGGCAATTAAGGGACTACGCACGTTTGCCCGGATTTCAGGCGGACGATATCCAAGCAGCCTGGATTTGATGACTACTATGAAAGAAGCCGGCGAAGCGCTCAGAAAAAGTATTCTTGAAGACCCGGACAGGGACCCCAACACGCCATTAACCACAGAAGAGGTAATGCCGAAGTTAGTTGAGATACAAGCGACTTCTCTATTCTACGCTAAATTAGTCAGAGATGCCAACGATGTTACTTACTGTGGCACGGTTACAACTGAATTTCCACATGCCATCTTAATGTACTGGAAGATATCCGAGGACAAGTACAGGGTAATCTTCGCAGATTTAACTGTCGAGGACGCTTCCGCCGAAAGGCTGGCAGAGCTTGAAGCGACGCCTCTCAACCTGTCGCCGAAAGCCATCAAACCGGATCCGGCGGACGGAAGGATGGCGAGGACAGTCACCGACCTGGAGTTGAGCTGGATGCCGGGATTCAATGCAGCCGAGCACAGAATTTATCTCGGCACTAACCCTGACGAGTTATCACTTTTGGGCGGGCTGACAAGTCCCCTCACTAAACCCCAGCCACAAGACGGAGCAGTTGCAGTCCCGGTTGTGGAGGTGGAGTTGAGCTCGATGCCGGGGTTCAATGCAGCCGAGCACAGAATTTATCTCGGCACCAGCCCTGAGACAAGTCACTTCATCACTGATAGGGTGCTTTACGTCACGTCGGGGAAACTCCAAGTGGACACCATCTACTACTGGCGTGTCGATGAGGTTCAGACCGATGGTTCAATTGTAGTCGGCGATGTTTGGAGCTTCAACACGGGCAAGCTCATAGGCTGGTGGAAGTTTGATGAGACATCCGGTATCGTCGCTGCTGATTCTTCCGGTAATGGCTATGACGGCTCAGTGATGAAGGGCGCGCCAATCTGGGACCCTGATGGCAGGTTCGGCGGCTGCCTCAACTTTGATGAGACGTATGGTGTGTCAATTCCGGGCAGCGTCTTTGGCAGCCATGTCGACAGTGAAATAACCATTTCGGTGTGGGTGAATGGTAACGCAGACCAGACGAACTGCACGAACGTAATCCTACAGGCCGGCTGTGGATGCTCCGGACGGCCGTACATAGTGAGCGTGTACACCGATTGGCAGGATAATGGCCTCGTCGTGTTAAAAACAGGACGCGACGAACCGGATGGATTGAGCTACAACGCTGCCCTTGAGCAGTGGGCGGGCCGGTGGAATCACTATGCCTTCGTCAAAAATGCGAGGGAAGGCTTCCAGAAGATATACCTTAATGGCGAACTGGTGGCCCAGATATCCGGCACCAGCGCATCAATGGCTGGAGTCGACACGGCCAGAATTGGTATAGCCCCTGACCGATACGGCGACCAATACATCGGCAAGCTCGATGATGTGCGCATCTACAACTATGCTTTGTCACAGGAAGAGATAGCCCAGATTTACAAAGCCGCTGCCCCCGCTTCGACCGAAAACTAACTTACAGAAGACTTAGCCTGATTACCTTATCAGTCATCTGCTACAACGGGCCCGGCAAACATGCGGGGCCTTTTTATGCGCTCGTATTTCGCAGGTTGTATTGTGTGGTTCCGCCTCTCTAATCCTGCAACTTGGCAATCTCGTCGTTGCACATCTTCAATTGGTCGGGGTCGAAAAGCTTCTTGGCCGCGGCTTGTAGGTGCTTCAGTGCAGCCTCCGGCTGTTCAAGATACCGCGAATACAATAAACCCAGCATCAACTCGACCTGCTCGACATATTCATAGCTGCCGTAGTGAGACAGGAACTTTTCGTAAGCTTCCGCTGCTTGAGCGTGTTTGCTCTCACTGGCAAGCTGATTGGCAATATCCAGCAGGTATTGGCGAGGCAGAATCTGTTTGCTATCGAGCTCGGTAAGCTCTAAATACAGTTCGGCTGCAGCCGGCAAATTACGCTCACCAATCCGGCTGGAAATCTCATGGCGAAGCTGCTTGAGCTTTTCCTCCAGTTGCTGTTCGGCTGCCATTTTTTTTACTTCTTTTACCTTTATTTGTTTTGTCATTGTTCGGCCGGCAAACGGGTCGTAGCCGTCCGAAACAGAATCACGATACCGCCGACGACGGTTCCGTTGTTTTATCATCGCCCATAAATCGAAGCTACTGCTGCTGACCAAACCGGCTGCAAGCACCCCTATCATAGCCAAAATACCGAAAGCATAACCCGACAGATGCGCATCATAAGCAACATTGGGAATGTGTCTTAAGTACATATTGTCCCAAAAAATCAACTTGAAGCCGATAAAATACAAGGCAGAAATCTCAAGAGTGCCAATAAAAAAGAACAGCCAGTAAAAAACTGTAAGCAAAGTTTGGGGGAACAAGACCAGATATGCCCCGGTTATGGCAGCAACGGCCCCGCTGGCCCCCAGAGTAGGTACAGGTGAAGACGAATGGAGGACTGTATGACCTATACCGCTGAATACCGCTCCAGCCAAATATAGGCACAAATACCCGATGTTGCCAAGCTTGTCGTTGACATTATTGCCAAACACATACAGAAAAAACATATTGCCGATGACATGTAGAAAAGTGCCGTGCAAAAAAGCGTAACTTACAAGCTGCCACAGGCGAAGTTCACTGGGAGTAAGCATAAAGTACGCAACCCAGGGTCGAAATGCCAGACCACCTTGGGGGGCTATATGTAATTCCAGCAAAAAAATAATCGCATTAACAAGAATCAGGGCGTAATTTGCGTATGGTGTCCGCCACGGCCGAATACTTGTCCGAATAGGCAATACAAACAACATAATTTGGCTACCAATTCCACCTTAAAACCAAGTCGAAACGGTACGCATTGTAGTGGGGAAAAATGGTCGTGACAAGATATAAAAATGGGACGGCAATCGCCGTCCCGTACGGTAGGTAACGCTCAAAAAGTTCTCTCCCTCGCGGAAAACATCAGGAGACACCACGGTTTTTCAACAACCGGCTTCCCCCCCCCCCCAGCCGAGTCTTGTTCTCCTAACCAAAATATAGGATATAAACACCGCAGAGCCAAACGCCCGAACAAAAAAAACTTTATTTTTCCTGCAAACGATGTTAATCAATTGTATCCGGCAGCCAGTGGAATACTAACTAAACCGCAGGCAGCGAAAATGAAAAAGAAAATTATTGAAAATCGTATCAAGGCCGTTCGTCGCAGGCTCAAAGAAAAGCGGATAAATTGTCTCATAATAACAAAGCCGGCCAATGTGACTTATACAACCGGCTTCTCAGGCGACTATAGCTGGGCGGTAATCGCCCCTAAGATGGTTTATCTTTTGACCGACAGCAGATATATCGAGCAGGCTGAAAAAGAATGTCCACAGTGCAGGATAATCCGACGGACCGGATCGCTTCCTGAAACAGTATCACAACTGCTGCAAAGGCTAAAATCGATACAACCGATAGCCGTCGAAAAATCCACATCACTTGCCGTATGTGAGGCATTGAAGAAAAATGCTAAGGTTCGGTTAAACGCAGTCGCAAATGTTGTTGAACAGGTGCGCACCATAAAAGATACCGGCGAAATTGCCGCTATCGGAACAGCTGCTCAGATAGCGGGAAAAGCACTTAAACAAACCCGAAGATATATAAGGCCCGGTGTGACCGAAAACGAGTTAGCCGGCGCCCTGGATTTTCAAATCCGCAAACTCGGAGGGCGTAGCAGCTTCGAGACAATAGTTGCATTCGGCTCTAATGCCTCCCGTCCCCACCATCAGCCCGGCAAAAGAAAGCTGAAAAAAAACGATACCATCCTCATTGACTTCGGTGTCAGATTCAAAAATTACTGCTGCGACCTGACCAGATGTTTTGTCATTGGTCGGCCGAGTGCTTTCTATAAGAAGGTTTCCGATGCCGTGCAAGAGGCCCAGACCGCCGCCATCAAAACGGTAAAGCCCGGGGCTGAAATTCAGAAGGTCGATGCCGCCGCCAGAGAGGTAATTCGTAAATATGATTTACCCGTCTACGGACACGGCACAGGACACGGACTCGGCCTGGAAGTCCACGAAGAACCCGTCATCTCACACGACAGCAAAGGCAAATTACAAGAAGGAATGGTTTTCACAATCGAGCCCGGCGTATATATCCCGGGAAAACTCGGCGTGCGAATCGAAGATGACGTACTCGTAACGGAGAACGGATATAGAATATTAACATAGTAGTCTGTAACAGCTCAATTGCTGCCTGTCATTCTGAGCTTGTGCCCAAGGTGCGAAGCGAAGAATCTCTCTTGCGTAGGCCAGATGCTTCGCCTTTCGGCTCAGCATGACAACCACACAAAACATATGTTACAGAACACTAAGGTGTCCCCAAGTAAACTAATCCGCTTACGCCTTATTGCCAGTATACAAATAAACTGAAAGGATGATGTTATGAAAGAAAAGCAAGCGTTCTGTGTGGCTGGCTTTGCTTGTTTGGTTATTCTTGCAGTTACCGGTCAAGGTGTTGTTGCCAAGAAAACGGCAGACAATACAAAACAAGATGAGCCTTATGACAATGAGATGAAGCTTCGCCTTCAGCCGGCATACGCCTTGTGGAATCGCTATGACCCAAAGTCCGCCAAGTATGCTTTTTCCGCAACAAGTGTCAAAAAGGCAAAACGATGGCAAAAGAAAACAAGGCGGGCGCTGAACGAGCTGGTGGGCTTTCAGAACACACCGAAGGTACATCCGCAACCACGTATCCTCGAAAAAATAGACAAGACAGATTACACACGGGAAAAGGTATTAGTCAGGACAAGTGCTGATACCGTGATGCCCGTTTATATTTTGCTGCCTAAGAAATTGCCGCGTCCACTGCCGGTCGTGATAGCGCTACACGGTCACGGCTACGGCGCCAAAAGCATTGTGGGCATACAAAAAGACGGCACTGAGCGCGATGAACCGGAAGGCTATCAGAAAGATTTTGCGATTGCTTTGTGTCGCCGCGGCTTCGCCGTGGCGGCGCCGGAGATATCGTGCTTCGGCGAAAGGAAGACAGACTTCTCGTACCTCGACAAGGAGTTAGGCCAAGGCGCCCCGAAAACATGCACACATACAGCGGCGCTGGCATCTCACCTTGGCGGCTCAGCAATAGGACTGCGAGCGCTGGACACCAAACGCCTCATAGATTATCTGCAAACCCGTAAGGATATAGATACATCACGACTGGGTATGATGGGCATCAGCGGCGGTGGAATGGTAACGTTTTTCACTACGGCCCTGGATAAACGAGTCAAGGCCTGTGTTATCAGCGGATATTTCTGCACCTTCCGCGACAGCGTTCTGGCAATGTCCCACTGCCAATGCAATTACATACCCGGCTTAGGCCAATTCGGTGAAATGAGCGATATCGTCGGTTTGATAGCGCCACGGCCGCTACTGATCGAGGCGGGGAGCTTGGACCCAATATTTCCAATAAAGAGCGTCAAAAAAAGCGTACTCAGGACCAAAAAAGTTTACAAGGTGTTTCGTGCCGAATCGCAGGTACAAACCGATTATTTCGAAGGAAAACACCAAATCAGCGGCAAGCAGGCGTATGATTTCCTGATGCAAAAACTTGGTAACAGACCCTGACGGCTGCTTGGCGGACCTTGGGCCCAAGGACTCAAATATTTGTTTGACTGCTAAAAACTGTAAGCTATAATAGATATAGTTCGCTGGGGGTGGCTCCGCACCAGTTAGGTACGGGCCTAAGCTCAATTGGTGCGGGGTCTGAGAAAAAGACCCCTTGAACCTGATCAGGACAACCGCTGAACGAGCGGCGACGCCTGCGTAGGAAAGCGGTGAGCTTGTTAGGACATAGCCGGATGTTGGCAGAAATAAATCGCTTCCGCCGCAAGGTGTCCTGCGGACTGCGGGAGCGATTTTTATTTTAAACCGGGAGTCCGGATAATATGGCAACACAATTGCAAGCATCGAAAGCAGGGACAATTACGGATGAAACTAAATCTGTCGCCCGGGGCGAAAATCTTAACGCCGAGCTGGTTCGCGATGAGATTGCCGCCGGTCGACTGGTGATACCCGCAAACAGACTCCATCTGCAAACAAATCTCAAACCAATCGGCATAGGTCGGGTACTCCGCACAAAGGTAAATGCTAATATCGGCACAAGCAGCGTTCGTTCTTCCATAGCGGACGAAATCGAAAAAATGAAAGCAGCGCTCGCCGCCGGTGCCGACGCAATTATGGATTTAAGCACGGGCGGCAATCTTGATAGCACACGCGAGCAACTGCTGGCCCAATGCCACATACCTTTCGGTACAGTGCCAATTTATCAGGTAATAGAAGGCAGAAACGTCGAGGACATAAACAACAAAATAATTCTTGAGGTCATCGAAAAACAGGCCAAACAGGGCGTCGACTTCTTCACCATTCACGCCGGCGTCTTGAAAGAACATCTGCCTTTACTTGGAAAAAGAGTTGCAGGGATTGTCAGCCGGGGCGGAGCGCTGCTGGCCAAATGGATGCTGCACCACAACAAGCAAAACCCCCTGTACGAAATGTTCGATGATTTGTGTGACATAATGGCAGAATATGACATCTGTTTTTCTCTCGGCGACGGCCTTCGCCCCGGTGCAATCGCCGACGCCACCGACCAGGCCCAGCTCGCAGAGTTAAAAACCCTTGGTGAACTGACACGAAGAGCACAACAGGCTGGCTGTCAGGTTATGGTCGAAGGTCCCGGCCATGTCCCCTTTGACCAGATACAACACAATATGGAAATCCAGCAGCAAATTTGTCACGGCGCTCCATTTTACGTCCTCGGGCCGGTCGTAACCGATATTGCTCCCGGCTATGACCACATAACATCCGCAATCGGTGGAACTGCTGCCGCTTTCTACGGAGCCTCGTTCCTGTGCTATGTCACGCCGAGAGAGCACCTGGGCCTGCCGAATACCGATGACGTCCGAGTCGGGGTAATAGCAGCAAAAATCGCAGCACACGCCGCCGATATTGCCCGCGGCTTGAAAGGTGCCGCCGAGAAAGACAAAAGATTAAGCACCGCACGCGCAAACCTGGACTGGAAAGCACATCTGGCAGAGTCAATCGACCCGCAAACCGCCGAGACGATGCACGTCGAGGCCTGCAAAGAAATGGGAACCGAGCAAATACCTTCCGCCGATTATTGCTCAATGTGCGGCCGGCAATGGTGCAGTGTCAGAATAAACAGAGAAATCCGCGAAATGACAAAAGCAGATAGCCATTAGTGTATAGTATTCAGCTCCGGCCTTTAGCCCAACCTTGTCATTCCTGCGAAACCCGTCCTCCGTAAGTCCGCTTGTCCACAGGATGCCTTACGGCAGGGACACCTAACAGCGGAGTCTCTGGGACTGAGCAATGCCGAAAGAGCACATTAAGTTTTCATCGAATCCAGTTCGATAAAAGCTATCGGCGCAAAGATGAATATCGGCAGCCACGCCCAGAACTCCGGCCTTACTCTGCCAAACACAACCTCCGTCGCAAGCATTTTGCAAACAAACA
Organism: uncultured Pirellulales bacterium; assembly: GCA_964582985.1. Lineage (GTDB taxonomy): Bacteria > Planctomycetota > Phycisphaerae > Sedimentisphaerales > Anaerobacaceae > CAZQYB01. The sequence goes on from CAZOUM010000003.1 coordinate 81,065, forward strand.
TTGTGATAAGACACGCCGCCGTCACTCCAAAGCTAATCACAATAGCCGATTTCATCGCCTTTGGGTCACGACAAACCAAAAGCGGCAGGCTCACCAGCAACATCACCACGCTCATAATCGGGTCCGTAAGGTGAAAATGCATCTGAGCGTACAACTGTGCCAGGTCTTTTCTTGTCCCCTGTGCCGCAAGAGCACGCAGCTCGCGCCAGCTTAGTAAAGCTTTGTACCCGGCCTTGTGTCTGATAGGAATGTCCCTTGGATTTATGTCACTGGCAAAGGAAGCCCTCGGCTGAACACCTTCCTCCGAGCCTTTTTCAAGAAATCGACCGCCAATCAGCTCCCACTTGCCCGTCCTGTCGTTATAGTTGACCGCCTGTTCGGCTGTTATCCTGCCGGTTGGTTCCCAAACGGCCCCGGCCCCTGCGGACTTGGGCATTCTGCGCCGCGTCAGGATTGTCGGATTATACAGCGTTGAGGTTTTTACGTCAAATCTGCTAGAGAAAATTAACGAACCGTTGCTGTCGCTCATAAACCATACATCATAGGACTCCTCGCCGGGGACGGTATCCTCGCCTCGAACAAGCTTATCGGCAAGCGGCGGTATTATAAATTCCTGGTCGACTATCAGCAGACCCGTCAACAACAACGCGAGCACAATTACCGGCCCAATCACTCGTTTCAGACTGACCCCGGAAGACATCACGGCAACCAGCTCATTAGAGCGAACCATCTTGCCTATCGAAAATACGGCCGCCAGTACAATTATTGTTCCGGCAAAATCCCGGAAGTAAAGTGTGCTGTTAAGACCGTAAAAAATGAATATATTTTTGAGAACGCCCAGCGCACCAAGTTTGGCTTGCTCGGTAAATTCATCGAGATTCATGAACAGCTCAATAATTATTCGCAAGCCTATCAAAACACAAAAGGCAATTGCGTACCCTATCAGAAAACTCTTTACAAGATACTTGTCCAATATCTTCATATAGTATCTCGCTGTTTATATCTCGTATCTCGAACGATACATCTTCCCACTCATTAATTTTTCAGTAACTTGCGATATACCGCCACTCCGAACAGTGACAAAAACACCAGGCCGACCCACATCAATAACGTACCCGATATCGTTTGTGAGCCGAGGTTTTTGGCAAGGTTCCTGCCCGCCATTATACAGACTATCAGCATCGCAGCAGGCACACAGCTCGCGCCGAACGCGCTCAGCAGATGTCCCCCCCTTAGAATAATACCCAAACCAATACCAATCATTATCATTAACACGCACCCTATCCCGAATACCAGGCGAGAATGGGTCTCGGCCTCTATTTCCGCTAATGTCTTCTGTATCTTCCAACGGAGCTCACCTTGCCGACCCGCCAATTTTGGGCCTGGACCTTTTTGCAGCGCCGACGAATCCGAAGCCAGCTTCTCAACATTCAGACTGTTCTCAGTTCTGAATCCGTTCATTACAGCTTCCACCGCCTTGGGTATTATCAGCCCGCGAATAATCGGCCTCCGCGCAAAACCCTCAGTGCCGTCAGGCCGCCGCCACATCGGGCTGTAAACCTCCATAGTCAATGTCAGTGTCGACGCTTCTCCTTCGACATGCAGCAAGGCCTTCTTGCACCGCATCGTTTGCAAAAGTTGCTTACTGTCAACATCTGATTCCATCACCACAACATCGCCGGATAATTCGACTTTCCTCTCCTCTGGCAAACTGCAGCCGCCGACCCTGAATTTGACTATCCTTTCACCGCTGTACAATTGATAAAAACCGTTGGCATCCTCAGCCATCTTGGCAGCAATATCCTGAGCCAATAACTCCGTGCTAAGTTGCGCGTAAACCTCGTCAGCAAGTTCCGCAATCGGATAAAACAGCATAAGGTCAACATCTCGAATCCGCTTCATTTCATCGAGCTTTTTGAACTTAATATCATCGCCCAGCAGCGAGCCGAACTCCACCGTCAACGGCAGCCACTCGGCCGAGAAACCTCCCTCGTCTTCAGACCCCATCTGGTATACGTTGTATCCTGTTATCCGAACCTCATTAAATCTCCTGTGCGGATTGAAATCTACTTTCGCGCTCTCGGCAGTGGTAATCCTTTTTATCACACCTTCTCTTACCTCCACAACGACCGTACCCCAAAGTGTACCGCTTTCAGGGTCGGACTCATCGGCATAAATCCGGTACCGTCCGTCCGGCGGCAGCCTGTAATAGCCTCTTTGCCGGATATTGCGGAAAAGTATGTGTTTTGCGTCAGCCTTAAGCGACTTTTCCGCCCCCCGCACAAAAATCGGCATCACGTGGAAACTCAAAACCAGATTTGCAATCGCTACTATAATCGCCAGGCCCAGACCGGGATAAACCAGCGTCACCAGACTTATCCCGCTTGCCCTGCAGGCATCAAGCTCATTGTCACTTGCAAATCGCCCGTAGACCAAAGCCGCCGCGAACAGCGCCGCCATCGGAAGTACGAACGTCAGCGATATCGGCAGAAAGTAACCCATAAGATGAATCACGTGCCGAGGCCCCACCCCATACTCGTGAATAGGACGAAGGATACTGCCAAGAGTCACGATTAGCGTCAACGCCACCGCCGCAGGCGCAAAAACCTTCACAAGCTCACGGAATATATATCTGTGCAGCGTAAAAACCATTTCTCGTATCTCGTATTGCGTTTCGCAGTTCGCAGAACGCCTCTCACCGGCGAACGCCTCTCACCGGCGGATGCGTATCGCGCAAAAGCAAACACTAAACGCGACCCCGATATATCGGGACGCAATACCGTATACGCAATTGCATTTTGTTTTGCAACAAAATTCCATTCCCGTCGATTATCACGCCTTCTCAACTGAAAGAACCCATCAGCGACAACTCTTCTGTTCACCCCCGCTGATTCTAAGGAGGAAAAATTGCAAGAAATTCGCAAAAATGCTTCGCCTTTTGAACAAAAGTCGCGGGAGATGGTTACTTTTGTTTTGAGAACTTGCGCAAATGCGCAGCGGCTGGTAAGTGGTGAGTGGAGGCGGGCGTGTGTAAATCGGCGTATAGCGGACTGCTGTGGTTGGGTTTTGGGCTGCTGGCGGGGCTTAATCCGGGGCTGGCAGGCCGCCAGTGGTGGTCTTGACCTTTTATAGGACTCCGGATTCGGGCTTTTCCGTGAATTAGCTTGACAGAACGGCATCGTAAAGTGTATAATCTAAGGGAGTTAGACAGCTTAGAGAGCCAGGAGCAGGTCAACGAGAATACGAGGCATACCCCTCTCGGGGAATTTGCTGATTTAGGATAGTTGCTCATTATACTTAGTAGCAAGTCTTTTCCGGAGGAGTAAAAAAATGTGGGGAGCGGTGCGAAAGACCGGGCTGGTGGTGCCGATGGTATTGCTGGTCATGGCAGGCGGAGCTTTGGGTCGCATCATCTATGTCGACGCTGACGTCATCGGTGCCAACAACGGCTCCAGTTGGTCTGACGCCTACATTTACCTTCAAGATGCCTTAGCGGATGCAAATTCCAGCCCTGACGTCAATGAGATACGGGTTGCTCAGGGTGTCTATAAACCCGACCAAAACTCAGTCTACCCTGATGGCACAGGCGTGCGAGAAGCCACATTCCAGCTTGTCAACGGCGTATCTCTAAAAGGTGGCTATGCGGGTTTTGGTGAGCCGGACCCAAATGAGCGGAACATTCAGCTATACGAAACTGTTCTTAGCGGCGACCTTAACGGCAACGATGGTCCGGACTTCGACGACTACGATGAGAACAGCTACCATGTCGTCACGGGCAGTGGTACAGATGGCAACGCCGTCCTCGATGGTTTCACCATAACCGCAGGCAATGCCGACGGGTATGACTCGGCGGAACTCGGGGCAGGGATGTACAACGATGGTGGCAGCCCGACAGTGATGGATTGCAATTTCACGTGGAATATCGCCGGCAGCGGGGGCGGCGTTTTTAACGGCGGCGGCAGCAGCCCCAGAATGGTAAGGTGCAGGTTTGTGTCGAACACCGCCGAAAATTACGGCGGCGGAATGTACAATTACAGGAGCAGTCCGGTCTTAATCAACTGCGCGCT